>JBCBDN010000190.1:0-7683 GCA_038529685.1 Cyanobacteria bacterium J06598_1
CGAAGAGGTCAAGCAGATAGACTCTGAAGCGACTAATCCTGAGCCTGGTGAGTCAGGAAACATTGGCGTGTGGCAGCGTCGGACCATCAGGCCGAACAGCGAGCAACCAGACGGTCAATCAGAGCGCCCGTCAGCTATTGATCCAGATGCCAGCGAGCCAGCAGCACCGCCCGCAAATCCTTCAACGGCGGAGGTACTGGCTGGAGAAGACTACATCATGGTTCCAGCAGGAAAGATGCCGTCACCGTCTAACCCTGATGAAGAAATAGAAGTTTGGGTGATGCAGCGAAGTGATGCGGCTATGCCAGTGCCGATTGAAGCAAACGATGCACGGGAGCCCGTTGGTGTAGGCGAGCGAGAATAGCGCTATGCTTTGCGAGATGCGTTAATACTAGGATATTGATGCATTTGATTTTATCGCTTAGCCCCAGAATGCAAATTCTCTCTGTCGCGCTGACCAACTTCAAAACTCACAAAGAACAGAACTTCCAGTTTGAACTTGGAACCAATGCCATTTGCGGTGAGAATGGCGCTGGAAAAACCAGTATTTTGGAAGCGATCGCTTGGGTTCTTTTTAACTATCAAGGCAACTACAACAAAGACGACCTGATCCGCAACGGCGCCAGCAGTGCCCAAGCCAGAGTCGCTTTTATCTCTAGCAAAGACAGCCGCACCTACGAAGTACAGCGCTCTACCACAACAGGATACGCCCTGTATGATCCACAGCTAGCTGAGAAACTGCCCTTTACCCGAGTAAAGGATGAAGTGCTGCCCTGGTTGCGACAACACTTGGGCGTTGCACCAGGCACTGACCTAGGCCAGCTGTTTGCCAATACAATTGGCGTACCACAAGGCACGTTTACAGCAGATTTCTTACTATCTACTGAAAAGCGAAAGCCGATTTTTGACACTATCCTAAAAGTAGAAGAGTATCGGGAAACGTATCGCCAGAGTCTCAGCCTCAAAAAGTACGCCGAGGCCCAAGTCGAGAGACTAAAAGATCTCATAGCGCAGTACGAAGAATCGCTCCAAAGCTGGGACGAGCTGCAAAACCGGCACCAGCAGCTGCAAATAGAGATTACTCAAGGCGAAACTCAACTGGCGCGGCTAGAAACCCAAAGTAAAGATATCGCACAAAAGAGGCAGGCACTGATCAAACAGGCAGAGCTGCTGCAACAGCTACAAGCTCAGCAGCAAGCGTTAAGCACACAGCTAGCGGCGCAGCAGCAGGCAAAAACTCGGCTAGAGACCTCGTTGGCACAGGCGATGCAGGCAGCAAAGACCTGCGAACAAAACAAAGCTGCCCACGATCAGTTTTTGGCAGTGGACATACAGCTGAATGCGCTGAATGAAACACAACAGAAGAAACAACAGAGTCTGCAACAGCAGCAGAGTGTGCAGCAGTCTATGGCTCAAAGCGAACGTGAGCTGTCACGATTGGAAGCCAAGTTAGAACAGTTTAAAACAGCTGAGAAAGAAGTAGAAGCGCTTTCTAAAGACGTGATGGCACAAAGCCAATTAGAAACTGAGCGAGTCAGCTTACAGCAAAAGGTGCAGTCGTTTGCTGCGGTTCGCCTTCAGCAAAAAACGCTGAGCCAGCAAGCCCAACGACTGGCTCAAGACCTGAAGCAGGCCGAGGCTGAACTCAAGCGTTTGGATGGGTTGCGCCCAGTCGTTGACCAGATTCCGCAGTGGGAGCAACAGCAGCAGCGCGTCCAAGAGCAGCTAAGCAGGCTCGCGGCAGCTCAGCAGTTTGAGCAAGAGCTCAGAGCGCTCAGTGAACAAGGAAAAGCACGACAAGATGGCTACAGAGCTCAAGTTGTGGCGGCGTTGCAGCTACTAGAGGGGTGGACACAACAGTTTGAGGCGTTAGAAAAAGATGCGATCGCCCCCATCAAAGAAGCCCTCTTCCAAGGCGGGATCCTCTCTAAAGATACGCTGAGCCTCATCAACAATATACTGAGCGACCTGAGCGAACAAACTGACCCCAAGAAATTGCAGCAGCAGCGACAAACTTTACAAAAGCAGCTACAGCAGGCTTACGCGCAAAGAGCCGAAGTGGGCGGGCTATCGAAGAAAGAAGACTTGCGATCGCAGCTTCTCACCCAACAAAAACAGCAGCGTCAGCAGCAAACCGACTTAGAACAGCAGCTCACAGCTGAAAGCGAAACAGCCAAAGTGCTCAAACAGTTAGAAGAGCAGCTACAAAAACTAGACAATCCCCGTGGGAAGCAGCAGCTTTTAGAGAGAACGCTACAGCAGCAAAGCACCGTTCAGCAGGAGCACAAAGCACTAGAAACAACGCGGATTGCCGGCATGAAGCAGATGGAGGCGATCGCAACTCAACTCAAAGAATTTGAACAGTTAGATACTCAGATAAAAACACAGCAGCAGATAAAGCAACAGAATCAGCCAGGATACTTACTGTATGTACAAAATCAGCAGGCCGCCGCGCAGGTAGCTCCGCTCGACAAAGAACAAAAGGCAGCAGCTCAACAGCTCACCGAGAGTCACACTCAAAAAACAGACATTGATCGGCAGCTAGAAACACTCAAAGCGACCTTCGACCCCAGTGCGTTTGAGGTGATCGACAAACAGTTTACCGATGTAAACTCACAGGCCGACCGACTGCGCGGCAGTCTCCCCCAGCTTCAGCAGAGATTCAAAGATCTAACTGAGCAAATTGCCACCTTGAAAGCAACTGCCGAAAAGCGAGATCAGGCGCAGCAAGACCTCAAACAGAGAGAACGGGTTAAACGATTTGTGAACTATGCCCGCAAGGTATACAAATCAGCAGGCCCTCGAATTACAGAGCGCTACGTGCAAAACGTTTCGCGCGAAGCTGACAAGCTCTTCCGTGAGCTGTTGGGCCGGGCGAATGTGGCCCTGACCTGGAGCGCCGATTACGAAATTATGGTGCAAGAAGGCGCACATACCCGGCGATTCATTAACCTGTCGGGCGGGGAACAAATGTGTGCGGCTTTGGCTGTGCGCCTAGCGCTGCTGAAGGTGCTGGCCGATATTGACGTTGCCTTTTTTGATGAGCCGACGACGAATATGGATAGACCTAGGCGGCAGGGACTGGCAGAGGCGATCGCCCGCATCAAATCATTCAAACAGCTCTTTGTGATCAGTCATGATGACACCTTCGAACAGGTCACCGAAACCGTCATTATGGTGACACGAGAAAGCTAACCAAAATCACGACCGCTCATGGCTGCTCCACTCCCATCAAGAATAGTAGGGGAGTCTGTAAGGATCCAGGGAACAATGTAATAAGACCAGTTTTCATTAAAGGTCTTTTTAGCTGCCGATAAAGCAAAAATTTCGTCTTTCTGCACCTTTTTAGCACTCAATAACCAAACTTATCAGCTAGATTCGCCCGTTTTCTTCTTCTGTCCGCCTCTTTGAACCCCTTATGAACACCCACTCTAGCGTGGCAAATTCGCCAGCAGATCAAGGGCTTGCCGCTGACTCTGCTACCCACAAAGTGGACGAACAGACAAAAACATTGGCCGACACGCCGGCTGATTTGCCGCCAACCCCGCCTTCAGAACCTAATAGCATCCAGCCATCGGCTCAAACCTCTGCAAAGAAGGCTACCCACACCTCTGACCAGACATCTGGTCAGAGGTGTGGTCAGTCATCTGGTCCAGCATCCGGGGGCACAGATGACCCAATACCGTCAGACTCTCAAGATTCGCTGAATACCAAAACGCTCAAGCAAATCTTTCAGCTCTCACCCATCGGCATGACGATTTTGGATTTGAGCGGCGGATTTTTGAGCGCGAACCAAAGCTTTTGTGACGCAGTGGGCTACACCGAACGTGAGCTGATTATGCTCACGTTCATAGACTTGACCCATCCAGAAGATGTGCCCTTACTGCGATCGCTCGGTGAGCAACTCCTGAGCGGCGAGCGGGTGCATTTTCAAGTAGAAACCCGTCACTGGAGCAAGAACGAAAAGCCCCTACACGTGGGCCTAACGGTGACGATGGTGCGCGACAGTCAGCAAAGGCCCATCTGCTTTTTGCTTCAGGTCGTGAACCTCACCGAGCAGAAGTGGATGGAAGCACAGCTGCGCCATCGTGATTTTTATGATGTGCTTACGGGGCTAGCGAACAGAGCCCTGTTTGTAAATCGGGTAGAGCAGGCGGTGATTCGCCTAGAGCGCAATGCCAGCATTCAGTGCGCGGTGCTCTTTTTAGATTTAGACCGCTTCAAGGTGATCAACGACAGCCTGGGCCACACCATTGGCGACCAACTATTGACCGCACTAGCAGGCAGGCTGGAGTCTTGTGTACGGCGGTGCGATACGCTAGCGCGGCTGGGCGGTGATGAATTTGCGATTTTGCTAGAGGAAATTGACGGATTGGATGATGCTCTGGCAGTGTGCGATCGCATCCACACCAGCCTCAAAACGCCTTTCAAACTCAGCAGCTACGAAGTATTTGCCAACATCAGCATCGGTGTTGTGTGCAGCAGCGTTGGCTATGAGAAATCAAGCGATTTGCTGCGCAATGCTGACACCGCCCTGTACAGAGCCAAAGGGCAAGGCGGCAACTGCCACACCGTATTTGATCAGACCATGCATCAGCGAGCCGTTGCCCTTTGGCAAATGGCAACGCAGGCCCAGTTTGCCATCGAACGAGAGGAGCTAAAGCTTCACTACCAGCCGGTTGTAGATATCACGACCGACCGGGTCGTGGGGGTAGAAGCGCTTATTCGCTGGTATCACCCTCAGCATGGCTCAATTTCGCCGAGTGAGTTTATTCCCGTGATGGAAGAAACCGGCGTGATTACATTAATTGGCCATTGGGTGCTGAAAGAAGCATGCCGTCAGGTGCGTGAATGGCAGCAGGCACTTCCTGAAGACTGCCGAATCAAAATTAACGTGAACCTATCTGCCCGTCAGCTGACACAAAGTGACCTAGCCGACCAAGTAGGCGAGGTCTTGGCCGACACAGGACTCCCTGAGCAAGACCTACGCTTAGAAATTACAGAAACGGCTATTATGCACAACTCCAAAGAAGCCGTGCAGGTACTCAAAGCGCTCAAAGCCCTAAACGTAGGCATTTGCATTGATGACTTTGGCATCGGCTATTCATCACTGAGTCGGTTGCAGCAGCTGCCGATTGACATTCTCAAAATCGATCGGTCGTTTGTGCAAAATATCGGCGCACGCGGTGAGAACACAGAAATTGTGCGAACGATTATTGACCTAGCCGAAAATCTAGGGATGGATATTGTGGCTGAAGGCGTAGAAACTATTGAGCAGCTCGAGGGACTAAGGTCTTTAGGCTGTCAGAACGTGCAGGGATTTTACTTCGCAAAACCGATGACAGCTCAAGACGCGCTGACGTTTATTCGAGAGTCAAACCTGACTGACTGATGCCTTTGTAGCCCACATAACCCTTATTGCTGCGCTATGACTATATTGCTGCAATAGGGGCTATATTACTCCGCTGTACCGAGCACGTCTTTTTGGTTGGGACAGGCCAAATAAATTGCAAATTAAAAGGGCCTGAGAACGCTACATTCTCAGGCCCTCTTACAAACAAATACTAGCGATTAGGAAACAGAAGCAGGCTCGCGGTAAGTAGATTGTGTCTCAGCCGTCTTTGTAGCAGTGGCAGGCTCAGAAGCTGGCTGACTATCGAAACCAGACTGAGTGCCGAGGGCAAATGCAACCAACCAACCAACAATCAAGAGCGCTAGAACAATAGCCATTTTTTTTAGATTCCTTATGTTTGAAATGAAGTGATGAGTAGGCATTGATGCCAACGAACGGAGGGAACGAATCCCAAGGCAGCGTTCTTACTTTTGCACCAGAATCTACTTGTTAATTAATGTAACGAACTCATTACACAAACGTCAACTTAAAAGTCAATAAGCAGAAATACCTCTTGGGATTAATGTTACCCGAAAATAGGTATTTGTACTTCTTTTTAGCTGAAGGCATTCAGTCAACGAAAAACCGCGCATCCCTTTTTTATAGAAAGTTTCAGGCATTTTAGGCGGGCAATCTCTAAATCTGAAATTAGTGTGTAAAAAAACTTGTAGTTCATCAAGTTTTGATGATTTTAGCCTGTTTTTTCTTGTCAAGGGCAAATAGAGAATCTCTGCGGTGGGTCGCATTCTGGCTCTCGTGTCCTAATCCTCACGACAAGCAAGAGCTGAGCTGCTGGAGCCTCTGTAAGTGCTCAATGCTGTAATCAGCATGTTCTTTCCAAGGAAATTCGCCGGTTGGATCTAAGTAAACGGCGGCGACATTGGCATTTTTGGCCGTGAGCAAATCAAATTTGTGATCGCCAGTCATCACAGCGTCGGCTGGGGTGAGTGACCAGCGGGTCAGGAGCTGCAAAATGCCGTCAGGTTTTGGCTTGGGTAGGCAACAGCTACGACCTAGAACATCTTCGTCAGCAAAGAACTCACTCAGTCCGCAGGCTTCCAGGGTGATGTGGGCAATGTCTTTGGTATTGCGGGTCAGGATACCTACGCGCTTACCCTGAGACTGAAGCGCGCTAAGCAAATCGGCCGCACCTGGTTGAGGCGTAGCCTGGTGGGCCACTTCAACTTCAATGTCGGTCAGCTGCTTTTGACGCTGGGCTAGCTCAGCAGGCGGAAGCTTATCTAGCGCTTCGAGGATGGGTTCATTTGGGGGGAGGCCGAGGGCTCGGCTGATAGCAGGGAAATCGTGGAGGCTCTCGGTGAGGGTACCGTCCATGTCGAAGATCCAGGCGGTGCGGGTGTGGAGCATAGGGGAAACTGATAAGATCGCTAGAGCTTACCGATGCGTGTGCGAACAACTATGACTACGATTAACGATAACTATCTCAAGCTCAAAGCGGGCTACCTATTTCCAGAAATTGGCCGCCGGGTAAAAGCGTATACCGAAGCAAATCCGGATGCACCTGTGATTAAGCTGGGAATTGGTGATGTGACTGAGCCGCTGCCAGCCGCCTGCCGCGAAGCGATGATTGAAGCGGTGAAGGAAATGGGCGATCGCGCATCATTCAGAGGATATGGACCAGAGCAAGGCTACTCCTGGCTACGCGAGAAAATTGCCAAGCAGGACTTTCAGTCTCGCGGCTGCGACATTGATGCATCCGAAATTTTCATCTCTGATGGCTCCAAGTGCGACTGCGGCAATATCTTAGACATTTTTGGTAACGACAACAGCATCGCGGTCACAGATCCGGTTTACCCCGTGTATGTAGATACCAACGTGATGGCGGGTCACACAGGTGATGCAGACGAATCTGGTAAATACGAGGGCATTACCTATTTGCCCATCAGCGCTGACAATGACTTTGCCGCTGCTATTCCTTCCAAGAAAGTTGATCTAATCTATCTATGCTCGCCCAACAACCCCACGGGCGCGACCATGACTAAAGCTCAGCTTAAAGCCTGGGTGGACTACGCCAAGGCAAATGGATCGATCATTTTGTTCGATGCGGCCTACGAATCGTTCATCACGGATGACTCTGTTCCTCACTCCATCTATGAGATTGAAGGGGCCAGAGACTGTGCGATTGAGTTTCGGTCTTTCTCAAAAAATGCAGGTTTCACAGGCACACGCTGCGCGCTAACCGTAGTCCCCAAAACGTTGACCGGCAAGGCTAAAGATGGCTCTGACGTAGAGATTTGGGGACTGTGGAACCGTCGCCAGTCAACCAAGTT
>JBCBDN010000191.1:0-7589 GCA_038529685.1 Cyanobacteria bacterium J06598_1
GCGGGCAATTTTGCTAGCGATTTTGGTACAGAAAACAGGAGCGGTGACAATGCTGAGGTGATGCTGCAAGGTTGCTAAGTCGAATCGGGCGAAGTGGAAAATTTTGGTGATGTTCTGTGCTTCTAGCAGCTGCTTGAGGTTGGGGGCAGCGGTTTGGCCGCGTTCGACGCGGATGGCGCTGACGTAGCCGTCGGGGTCGGAGAGCTGAATGAGGCAGAGGCGATCGCGCAGTGGATTTAGCCCCATCGTTTCGGTATCAACCGCGATCGCACTCGCCTTCATATACCGCTCTAATAGCTGCGATGTAATATCTCTGTCGCAAACCTCAAAATTCTCCACCCAAACTCTCCTAGAACAACAATCTTGTCTGTGAATCTATTGCGTTAGTAGGGAAGAACACAAAGTTTCGTATTCTTCCCTACGGCTGAAAGAATTGTCAAAAAACTATTCGAACTTCAACACTTTGGCAACTGTCTGCACATCTTTATCACCGCGACCGGAACAGTTGATCACCACTTTCTCGTTTGTCAGCGTTGGACATAGCGTCTCTAGGTAGGCAAACGCATGAGCGGTCTCTAGCGCTGGAATAATGCCTTCCAACCGTGACACGTTTTGAAACGCTTCTAGCGCCTCAGCATCTGTCACACTGTAGTATTCCGCCCGACCCAAATCTTTGAAGTAGCTATGCTCAGGCCCTACACCGGGATAGTCTAATCCAGCACTAATCGAGTGAGCTTCTGTCACTTGGCCTTCACCATCTTGCAACAGATAGCTCATTGCCCCGTGCAGTACGCCGGGTCTCCCTTTGGTGAGTGTTGCCGCATGCTTTTCTGTCTCTGCGCCTTCGCCTGCGGCTTCTATGCCAATTAGGCGAATTTCTGTATCCTGTACAAACTCGTGAAAAAGACCCATCGCGTTCGAGCCGCCGCCTACGCACGCAAGGAGTAAGTCAGGCTTCCCGCCCCACTTCTCCAAACACTGCGCCCGAGTCTCTTCTCCAATGACACCATGAAAGTCTCTAACCATCATCGGATAGGGATGCGGGCCAGCTACAGACCCTAGAATGTAGTGAGTGCTCTCTACATTCGTCACCCAGTCACGAATCGCTTCAGAAGTGGCATCCTTCAGAGTTCCAGAACCTGCACTCACTGGGCTTACCGTAGCGCCCATCAGGCGCATCCGAAACACATTCAGCGCCTGCCGCTGCATGTCTTCTACACCCATATAAATAACGCACTCAAGGCCAAAGCGAGCACACACTGTTGCAGTGGCTACGCCATGCTGACCGGCCCCGGTTTCTGCGATTACTCTCTTTTTGTTCATGCGCTTGGCGAGCAGCACCTGACCGAGTGCATTGTTGATCTTGTGTGCGCCCGTGTGATTTAAGTCTTCACGCTTGAGATAAATTTGCGGTCCGCTGCCGTCTGGATTGGCGTAGTACTCAGTCAAACGCTCAGCAAAGTAAAGCGGATTAGCGCGGCCCACATAGTCTTTGAGTAAGCCTTTGAGTTCTGTTTGGAAGCCAGCTTCGTCACGGTATTGATAGTAAGCCTCTTCTAGTTCTTTGAGCGCTGGCATGAGCGTTTCGGGCACATATTTGCCGCCAAACTTGCCGAAGCGCCCGAAGGAATCGGGGCGAGCTGCTATGGAGAGAGAATTGTCATCGATGGGAGAAGTTTTGGGCTCAGAAAGAGGTCTGGAGAGGGGCGTAGTCGTCACAGCAGTTACCTAAGGTTGAATAGCCTCTAGTGCTGAAGAGCTTAATTCTAGAAGTTCCCCATTATATATGTCCTTCGCAATTTGTCTTTACCACGCTTGTAACATCCTACAGAAGACGCTTCTCAGCTGGTAGCCGTAGGACCAGCCTAGGCGAGGCAAATGTGAATAGTTTTTACGTCTGCCGATCGGGCTTTGTGATCTTTGCTTACTGTAGGAGTTGATTTGTTCTCCTCCTTAACCCTATGGCACAACTACTCGCTGGAGATATTGGCGGTACGAAGACGATTCTGCGTTTGGCTCAGGTGGATGACGAAACGATACAGGGGACGTCTAGTCATGAGCTAGAAATTAGGACGCTTTACGAGCAGCGCTACCCCAGCCAGAACTATCCTGAATTTGTGCCGATGGTGAAGGAGTTTTTGGCGGCTGCTGGTGGGAGCGGCGATACGGTAAAGCCAGATTCGGCTTGCTTTGCGATCGCAGGCCCCATCGTAGACAATACCTGCCAGCTCACCAACCTTTCCTGGTTCTTGCGCAGTGAATTTTTAAGCGGCACGCTAGAGATTAAAAATGTGCAGCTGATCAATGATTTTGAAGCTATTGGCTACGGCGTGCTGGGTCTTAAGCCGGACGACATTTATGAGCTACAGGCGGGGGAACCTTCCGAGACCTCGCCCAAAGCAGTATTAGGTGCGGGTACTGGTCTGGGTCAGGGCTTTTTGCTGCCCTCCAATGGCGAGTATCAGGTGTTCCCATCTGAAGGGGGGCATGTGGACTTTGCGCCGCAGTCAGAGCTGGAGTTTCAACTGCGGAAGTATCTGCTAGAAAAGCACTGCATTTCTCGGGTCTCTGAAGAGCGGGTGGTGTCAGGGATGGGGATTATTTCGATCTATCAGTTTTTGCGCGATCGCCAGTACGCCAACGAGTCAGCTGAAATTGGTCAGGCAATGGACGTATGGGAGCGACAGGCCGGTAAGCGCGACAAGATAGCCGACCCGGCTTCGATCATTTCTAAAGCTGCGACTGAAAAAACTGACCTGCTATCGCAAAAGACGATGGAGATTTTTATTCGGGCCTATGGGTCAGAGGCGGGCAACATTTCGCTGAAGTTTCTGCCGAGAGGCGGGCTGTATATCGCGGGAGGGGTGACGGCTAAGAACCTGCCTTTGATGAAGGGCGGTGAGTTTATGTTTGCTTTTGGAAATAAGGGCCGAGTCAGCCACTTGCTCGACAAAATTCCGGTGCGGGTGGTGGTCAATCAGTCCGTGGGACTCATTGGTGCTGCGCTCAAAGCCGCACGCAACTACAAAGAACAGATCTGGGAAAGCGGGACCGAATTCGATTAAAGCCCACGATTAAGGATTCACGGGCTGCATTCTTCAAGGAAAATCTAAAGTATTTCAGCGAGATTCATGGCAGGACATAGTAAATGGGCAAATATCAAGCGCCAAAAAGCGCGGGTAGATGCGGTTAGAGGCAAGGCATTTGCCAAGTTTTCAAGAGAAATTATTGTGGCGGCCAAACAGGGTGGCGGCGACCCAGACGGTAATTTTCAGCTGCGAACGGCGATTGATAAGGCCAAAGTGGCGGGCTTTCCCAATGACAATATTGATCGAGCGATCGCCAAAGGCTGCGGCAGCTTAGCGGGTGAAGGTGACTTTGAGTCGATTCGCTACGAGGGCTATGGCCCCGGCGGCGTTGCAGTGCTTATAGAAGCGCTGACGGACAATCGCAACCGAGCGGCAGCAGACTTGCGGACGGCATTTAATAAAAACGGCGGCAACTTAGGCGAGACCGGCTGCGTAGGCTGGATGTTTGCCCATAAGGGTGTGGTGACACTCGTCGGAGAGATTGAAGAAGACGCCTTGCTAGAAGATGCGTTAGAAGCTGGGGCGGGCTCCTATGAGCTGCTCGATGAAGTCGTAGATGGCCTTGCAGGCGCAGAAGTGATCTGCGAAGTGGCTGATTTGGAATCTGTAAACAAAGCGCTCAAAGAAAGCGGCTATACCGTGCAAGGAGTGGACATGCGGTGGATTCCTGACAATACGGTACAGGTAGAGGATACAGATACGGCTGTTTCCTTGCTCAAAATGGTAGACGCGCTGGAAGAATCGGACGATGTGCAGTCGGTGACGGCGAATTTTGAGATGTCTGAGGATGTGATGGCGGCGGCGATGGGGTGACTTCGGCTCCGCTCAGCCACCGGGGGTTCGGCTCCGCTCAGCCACCGGGGGTTCGGCTACGCTCAACCATCGAGGATGAAGGGGTGAAGAGGTGAAGGGGTGAGAGGGGTGAGGTTTGACGCCGCATGAAGGGTCGGTAATTTGGGTTGATAGATCCGGTTTCTCGCGTAAGAATGAAGGAAAGCGCTTAACTGTAGGCTGTTTGCCTGCTTTCTCATTCCTGTTTTTATGACCGTTGATCTTCCCTGTCGCAGTGCTCACCTTGAGCCAGATTCGAGTTTTCCTTTGGCACATCACTACGATGTGGTGATTGTGGGTGGCGGTATCGTGGGGCTGACGCTGGCCTGCGGTTTGCGAGGCACGAAGCTTCGTGTGGCGGTGATTGAGTCGCAGACAGCTGAGTGGGCGGCGAGTCGGCCTCGGGCCTATGCCTTTTCTCCAGTGTCGGCCAAAATTTTGTCGGGGCTAGGGCTATGGGATGAGGTGGGGCCTCAGCTGACCCACTTTAGAAGAGTTCAGCTCTCCGATGCCGATTATTCTAAGGCGCTGACGTTTCGACCAGAGGATGGCCGAAGCGATGCGGTGTACTATTCAGCCGAGCATACGGTGCTGATGAAGGCGCTGCAATCTGCGGTGGGGTCGGCGCAAAATATTGACTACTGGTGTGAGGCTCAAGTGCTGGGGGCCGAGGCGAATACGACGCTGACGGTCGAGTGCCAAAAGGATGGCCCAGCAGAGCAGATGACGTTTTATACGCAGCTGGTGGTGGGTGCTGACGGGGCTCGTTCTGGAGTGCGCGATCGCGCCAACATCAAAACCTTTGGATGGAAATACTGGCAGTCCTGCATTACGGCGGTGCTAGAACCTGAACAAGCCCACGCCAACACGGCTTACGAAAAATTTTGGCCCAGCGGTCCGTTTGCCATTCTCCCGTTGCCGGAAAACCGCTGTCAGGTGGTGTGGACGGCGCCTCACCAAGAGGCTAAGGACATGCTGGCACTGCCCAAGCCGCAGTTTTTAGCAGAACTCTCTCGACGCTACGGCGACCAAATGGGCGGGCTGACGCTGGCGAATGAGCCGATGATGTTTCCGGTGCAGCTGATGCAGAGCCGGCAGTACGTAAGGCCAGGAGTGGCGCTGGTGGGAGATGCCGCGCACTGCTGCCACCCTGTGGGCGGCCAGGGCCTAAACATGGGGATTCGCGATGCGACGGCGCTCGCAGAAGTGCTGGCTCAAGCAGCGGTAAAGCAAGAGCCCTTGGGCAGTCTTGCGGTGCTAAAGCGCTACGAACGCTGGAGAAAGACCGAGAACTGGTTTACCCTATCGCTGACAGATTTTCTCAATCGGTCCTTTTCCAATCGCTTTTGGCCACTGCTGGTGGCAAGACGAGCAGGCATTTGGGTGATTAGCAGCATTGGGCCGCTGAAGCGATTGATTTTGAAACTGATGACGGGATTCTTTGGGAAGCTGCCCTCTAAAGCCAGATAGCATAGGCCAAGACGGTGTAGGCCAAAACGGTGTAGGGCAAGGCGGTGTGTGGCAAAATAATGTATTCGCGACTGGTTTTTTATGCCCACGACGATTGCGCTGATTGCCCACGACAGCAAAAAAGATGAGCTGGTTGAGTTTGTTAAAGACTATGCTGGGCTGCTGGCGGGCTATCAGCTGATTGCAACTGAGCGTACGGGCGATCGCATTTCTATCAACACCGCTTTGAATTTGGAGACGGTTCTCCCCGGTCAGCTCGGCGGCGACGTACAGATTGCCGCTCAAGTGGCAGAGGGCCAAATCGCTGCTGTTATTTTCCTTACAGACTCTCATCATCCCAACTATTGCAGCGCCGATATCACGCTGATGCTGCGCATTTGCCAGCTTCACGATATTCCGCTTGCGACCAACCTTTCTACGGCCAGGGCCGTGGTGCTCTCTTTAGCCAAGAGCCGAATTGCTCACTTAATTTTTAATCCGATTTCTGGCCAAGGCAATCCGAATCAAGACCTGAAGCTGATCCGTCAGATTTTAGAGCCCCAGATCCAGGTAAATGTAATCTGTACGGAGCCCGACGTTTCACCAGGACAGCAGGCGAGAGAGGCCATTGACCAAGGCGCAGATTTGATTATTGCCTCAGGTGGTGACGGGACTGTTTCGGCAGTGGCTGAAGCTGTGATGCAAACCGAGACGCCCCTAGGGGTGATTCCCCGAGGGACGGCGAATGCTTTTTCAGTAGCGCTAGGGATTCCGACTAATCTCCGGGCCGCCTGCGAAACAATTTTGGCAGGTACGACCAAACAGGTCGATGTAGCAACGTGTAATGGCGCGCCGATGGTACTGTTAGGCGGCATTGGCTTCGAGGCAGAAACCGTTGAGCGAGCCAACCGAGAGATGAAAAATCGATTCGGTGTTTTGGCCTATCTGGTTGCGGGTATGCAGCAAATTGCCGATCAAGAATCCTTTGAGGCTGAACTCGAAATTAATGGCCAGGTGAGTAAGTTTGAGTGCAGCGCAATTACCGTTGCCAATGCGGCGCCACCAACATCGGTGCTGGCTCAGGGGTTTGGCGAAGTCATTAGCGATGATGGGTTGCTAGATGTCACGATTGGCCTTTCACCTGTAGAAGCGCAGGGGATTCGGGCACGGCTTCAGGGGATGGGTGCGATCGCTGACCTATTCACGGCTGCATTGGTCAAACGGCCCACCCAAAATGAAGACATCCTCAGCCTGCGAGTCGCAGCGATTAAGGTGACGACCGCACCCCCACAAAAAGTGGTGGTTGATGGCGAAATTATTGGCACCACACCGGTAGAATTTGTCTGCATTCGCCAGGGACTAACGATTTTAGCGCCTATTTCTGCCGAATAAAGCTCGACGCTAAAGACGACTCAAACTGAGCAACTGAAAATGGCTTTTGAATTTGACCATCTTTTTATTTGTACAGATGTAGATGCGCCCGCAGCTGCGCAGCTACTCTCTTTTGGTCTGAGCGAGGGGTCTTCAAATATTCACCCTGGACAAGGCACAGCTAATCGGCGCTTCTTTTTTGAGAATGCCATGCTAGAGCTACTGTGGGTGCACGACCGGGCGGAGGCAATCTCTGCGCCCATTCGTCGGACTCACCTGTGGGAACGCTGGCAGCAAAGAGCCTCAGGCGCCTGTCCTTTTGGGATCTGTCTGCGCGCTTCTGAGGGCGATCACCTAGCCCCTGATACAACCATTGCGTTCGAGCACTGGGCCTTTTGTCCGCCCTACTTGCCCAAAGACCTGGCGATCGCCGTTGGCACCAACAGCCACATCAACACCGAACCCTTGGTGTTCCAAACCCCTTTCGGTAAACGACCTGACGCCCAGCCTCCAGAGAAAGCCCAGCCGCTCGTTCATCCAGTCGGGCTCAAAGCAGTGACGAAGGTAACATTGATAAGTCCTACAGCGGCTAGCCCTTCTGACGCGCTGAAGGCAGTGATAGAGAGCGGAGCACTTGAGGTTCGTAATGGGTCAGCCTATTGCGTGGCGCTAGAGTTTGACCATAAACAGCAGGGCAAGCAAATAAGCTTTCAGCCGAGACTACCTCTGGTTATTCACTATTAGAGGAGTTGTCAGTACATCAGTGGGAGAGAGCCGACAGAAGAGTGACTGAGGCCATGTCTGTTGACTAAAACCGTTGTGTTGCCAGTGGTGTTTGAAATTTATGCC
>JBCBDN010000192.1:0-7484 GCA_038529685.1 Cyanobacteria bacterium J06598_1
GATTCCTAACGTAAATAGGAGTGGCGAATTCTCTGATATTGGTAATATTCTCGGTCAGGTGAAATCGTGTAATCAACCAGATAGCCTACGTGTGGCCGATTGCGCTAGGTATATCAGCTCATTTGTTAGAGATATCTAGCTTAAGACTTTCATAAGATTTGCTTGTGGATTGGATTTGTCAGCAGCTATAGTTAAACAGCACCTGCGTTAAAACTGTGTGATAGGAGGGTCAATGGAGGCTCATGCTCCACTTTTGTCTGAGGGCAACGGGCCTTTCAAGCTTTTACTTTTTATTGATAAGCGGCCAAATTCTACTGAGCAAGTGCGAGGCGTTCGCAAGCAGCTCAAAGCTCTTCTCGATTCACAGTCAGACCTTTTGGCCATTGATTTAGAGATTGTAGATGTTACTAACCAGCCTTATTTAGCTGAGCACTTCAAGTTAGTCGCGACGCCTGCGTTGATCAAAGTTTCGGCGGACAAGCACCAAATATTAGCGGGTAGCGATATTGCTCAGCAGCTAGCGCACTGGTGGCCACGCTGGCAGCGAGAACTAGAGGATAACCGCCAGATAGCTGGGGCCCAAGCGGCTCAATCGGACGCTAAGAGTATTACAGTAGATGCTGTGGCCCAGTCGGTCGAGATTTTGCGGCTGTCGGATGAAATTTTTCGCCTGGATCAAGACAAGGAAACGCTCACCGCTCAACTCGCCTTTAAAGATCGGATTATTTCGATGATGGCGCATGATTTGAGAAATCCTTTGACGGCGGCTTCGATCGCGGTAGAGACCCTAGAACTGGCTTACGAACCTGGGGAAAAGTCAAAGAAATTTACGCCAGAGCTAATTGCGCACCTCTTGAAGAATACGAAGGTGCAGATTCGGACGATTAATCGGATGATTACTGAGATTTTACAGACGGCTCGAGGCTCGAATGCCAATCTACAGGTTTCACCTCAAAAACTCAATTTGCACAGACTGTGTCTGGATGTGATGGCGTCGTTTGAGCCGAAGCTGAGCGCGAGACATCAAAGCCTGGATACTGATATTCCTCAAGATCTGCCCTACGTGTATGCCGATCCTGACCAGGTGCAGCGCGTGCTGAGTAACCTGGTTGATAATGCGATTAAGTACACGCCGATCAACGGCAAGATTGGGATTTCTGCGCTGCACCGCACGACTGAAAAGGTGCAGGTGAGTATTCGAGACAATGGTCCTGGAATTCCTCGGGCCAATCAGAAGAGTATTTTTGAGGAAAACTTTCGGCTTCAGCGCGATCACTATAAAGATGGCTACGGCTTAGGCCTAGCGCTTTGTCAGCGAGTCGTGAGAGCGCACTACGGGCAAATATGGGTGGATTCTAAGCAGGGAGAAGGCAGCTGCTTTCATTTCACGCTGCCGGTGTATCGGGGCTAATCCAATTAATTTCTATTTTAGCTTCGTTTTGAAACGGTTTAAGAAGAAGAGCCTTCTTCGAGTATTTTGGCTTTGAGTTCGGAGAGCTGGCTATCGATGTTGCTTTGGCCTTCGAGCTGAGCGAACTGACGTTCTACCGAGTCTGTTCCTAGTGCTGCGGTGACTTCAGCTTGAGCTTCTAGTTCAAGCACTCGCTCTTCCATTCTTTCGAATGCGCCTAGGCCGCCGGGGGCGCTTTTCATCATCATTTCGTTGAGCCGAACACTAGATTGGGCAGCTCTGGCTCTTGCGATGTACATATCTTTTTGGGTGCGAGCTTCAGATATCTTTCGCTCTAGATGGCCCATGTTTGCTTTGAGCTGCTGAACGATTTGCTTTTGCTGGGGGAGCTGCTTTTGGAGGGTCTGCTCGGTTTGAGCGTAGGTTTGACGGCGGGTGAGGGCGTCTTTGGCCATTGCTTCGTCGCCTTTTTGGAGGGCGAGCTGGGCCCGGTTGTACCATTCTGCGGCGGTGCGGTTAGCTTGCTCGCACTGCCTTTCGGTGCGTTTTTGGGTTGCGATCGCCTGGGCAACTGCCTGCCGCATAGAGACTAAGTCGCTCTGCATGTCGAGAACGGTTTGCTGCAAAATCTTCTCAGGGTCTTCAGCGCCGTTGACCAGCTGGTTGACATTTGCTCTAACGAGGCGAGAGATCCGATCAAAAAGTCCCATGGTCAGCTGCCACACTCGATATTTAACCTAACTATAGCAATGCGCTGATGCATAAACCGAAGGTAGGCTACGCCAAAAGTGCATTGCTCGTTTGGCGGGCGGTTTTACTCTGTTGTCGGTCCGTATATTTGAGCGGCGATATCCTTGTCTGCCAGTTCGGCTATGAATGCTTGTGCCGCTTGAGGATTATCGAAGGCCGCCATCTGAATGCGGTTGCCGTCTGCAAACTGACGAACGAAGGCTTCACTGACGGTTTGCCGAATGGTGGCGAGACCTTGTTCGGTCGTGAAAGGCAGGGTGACGTAATAAGTCAGTCCGACCGGTACGATGACGGCCTGTGTTTCTATCGGTGTCTGTGTAGGGACTGGCGCGGCTGGCGACCCAGCAGGTGATTCAATGGGTGGTAAAGCAGGAGGGGCAGGGGTAGATAGCCCACTGGCCAGGGTGCTGGTTTGCGGTGAATTATTGCCTGAAGATGGGGTGGGTGCGGTCGCTGCATTGCCGATATCTATTGTCGTTTGAGGCATCTTCAGTGAGCTGAGATTGTCGAGTTCTAAATCTACAAACTCATTTGCTGAAAGATCGGGCCCTGGTGGATCAAACGATTTGGTTGGCTTGACCGTTGTTTCTGCGTCTTTCGCTTTGAGTCCGCTGGCGATTCGCTGTGTGATCATTGGGTTGGCCATTAGGTAGCTAGCTCCCAACCCTGCGACCAGGGCAAAAAATCCTAAGGTTGCGCCTGCGAGCAGCGAAATAGTTTTGCGTTTTGGCTTGCCAATAGGCTCTACTGAATCGGCATCGGGCATGGACGGCCCTTCTGCCAAGCTTTCTATAAGTCTTTCAGAAGAGGCTAAGTAGCCTGTTGGCACAATATCGTTGGCCGATTGATTTGTGAGTTCGCGGGTCTGTAATGACTGCGTTTCGGGTGTGTGTGCATCGAGGTGACTTGTATTGAGATGATTTAGTGAGTCAGGGATAGACGACGCTGCCTTCGCGGTCGTGCGATCGCCTAATGTTGTTGGGGCATTCTGGCCAGCTTGAGTCTGTGAATGCTCAGAAAGCGCCAAAGCAGCAGCGGCGGGAAGTGCTGGACGTGGCTGCTGCCCTCGAATTTGCTGTTCTGGGTTCGGCTGCTCTGGTTTCTGTTGCTCTGAGCTTGGCGGCAGAATTTTCTTATTTCTAGGAACAGGCGGTGGTGCGATGGGCCTTGCAGTAGAAACAACCTCCGCAATAGAGGCTTCTACTGCGTTCCCGACTGCGTCCAAGTCGAAGGCCGAATCTTCTAGATCTGCAAACAGATCGACATCCGCTAATCCATCAAGGCGTCGATTGCGCCGATAGCGATTTAGCTCAGCCTCTAAACTGACACTCAAGCTGCCGAGCACGCTAGAGAGTTGAGGTGGTAACGCAGGAGCAAGTTGCTGAGCTGCCATGGCAGATTCCTTGAGCTGAAGAGAGGAGCGTCGGCTTACAGGTTCATCAATTTATCTTAGTCAAAACGGTGGAGCAAGGTGGAATATACGCAAGCCCAGAGCGCTTTCCACGGTTTGCCAACCGTTTTTGTTGGTCGCTTTATGAGACGCATTTATGAGCTAATGCCGCCGTATAATCAAAGTCGTTTCGCGGCATTTGCTTGCATGCAAATATACCCGGATACTTCTGCCTACGTAACATCTTATTTTGATAGGACAGATTCAAGATGGCCTTAGAAAGGTTAGGCGGCTTGATTAAAGGTCTTGAAAATCAAGACAGCTGGCAGGCCCAGAGACAGTTTCGGCTGGTAGTGCTGCACTGGCCAAAGGCTGTTGGTTTTGCTGTGGCTAGACAAACAAGACCCGTGAGCATACAGCGAGCGACGCTGTATGTAGCTACCTCGACAGCTGCTTGGGCGCAGACGTTGGCCTACGAGCGGCTAAATATTTTGAAAAAACTCAATCGGCATCAGCGGCAGCCGCTTAAGAATATCCGATTTTCTACAGCTCAATGGAGGCAGCCTTCCAAACCGTTACAGCCGCCGCTGATATCTAAACAGCACCCTAGTTACGTGGCTGCGATGTCTGAGGTCGTGTTACCCCTTGCGCCGCTTCCTCAAACGCCCCCTCAAACGCCCTCTGAAGCGTTTGACCAATGGGCTGCAAAAGTACGGCAAATGCAAACTACGCAGGCGATGTGTTCGCGATGTAGATGCCATTGTCCGGCCGGCGAGTTGGAACGATGGGGAGTTTGCTCGCTGTGTGCGGCCCAGAATATGCGTGGTTGAGCGCTATATGCCGTTGAGAATGCAGCTTGAGCGCGCAGCTCGCTAATTGTTTGCTCTGCTGAAAGTAGAGGTTGCGGAGCGTGTAAATATGACTACTTATCGGGCTGTTGACAGTTCCCCGAAATTACGGAGCATTGTTTCAATAAAAAATAGGGTGGTAGTCGTAATTTTGGGGAGATGAAAAACAAATAAAATCTATGTAAATGAGATCAACTCAGTAGATCCATGGAAGGTGATTGGTTGTTTGAATTCATCATAAAGAAAGATTACGAATTCACTCATAAATTGGGTCGGTATGGAGGGCTTAATTTGATCCCCATACGTGATCCCCGCACGTAGCAATTATTTTTAAAACGCTGTAATCCATGCTGCTAAGGATGTATCGCTTCTTTAACAGAATATAAAGAAAACCTGAACTCAAAGATGAGAGCATAGCCGGCTATTCACTTTGTTTGTCAAGCGATGTAGCTTTTTTCTTGTTAAAAGTTGAACTTTTGGGTTAAGCCATGATGAAGTCACACGTCATCACTTAATAAACAAGATTATGACTGCTGGAAAGTGTGAAATAACTCGTTGCGGGCTCTGTCGCTTCTATAGTCATGAAGGTCGAAGAGGCGGGCTCTGTAGTCAACTCAACGTAAACGTTGATGCGCAGTGGACAGCCTGCTGTTTGGCGAGTTCCCCATTTGCCCCTGATAAGGAAGAAAAAGCTGGGATCACAGCATGGTCAGCGTCGTTGCCGCTTCAAGAGCCTGTTTTGCCGGTGCTGAATCAGTCTGATTCACCTGCTTTCTCGACGGTAGTTGCTTAGGTTTTACTCAATAGAAATATAGGATGATCCCGTTTGTCTTTGTTGATAGTTATTCTTTCGAGAATAGAGACTTATAGAGTAGGGAGAAGTTGAGTCTTGTGAGGATGCGATCGCGCCAGCAGCTATCTATTCTCTTAACAATTTCACCGCTCAGTTTTGGCGGTTGCCCCCTTCTTTAAATAATCGACTAACAGCATCACCGAGTAAGTGTCGTTTAAGTCCGCTGGCTCGGTGATTTTCTGTTTTTAGAGATATTAAGGGAGCCAAGGGTATTGGCTAAAGTCAGGCGATCGCTTCTCAAGAAAAGCCTGTTTCCCTTCTGCGCCTTCCTCGCTGAGGTAATAGAGCAGGGTGGCATTACCCGCTAACTCCTGTAGCCCTGCTTGGCCATCACAGTCGGCATTGAACGCTGACTTGAGACAGCGAATAGCAATCGGGCTCTTCTCCAAGATCTCTTTGGCCCATTGAATGCCTTCTGCTTCTAGCTGTTCGATAGGGACAACAGTATTGACTAACCCCATAGACAGCGCCTGCTGGGCGTCGTACTGACGGCAAAGAAACCAAATTTCTCGCGCTTTTTTTTGTCCGACAACCCGTGCTAGGTAGCTCGCCCCAAAGCCGCCGTCAAAACTGCCTACCTTGGGACCCGTTTGGCCAAAGATGGCGTTGTCTGCTGCGATACTCAGGTCGCAAATCAGATGCAGAACATGTCCGCCGCCAATGGCGTAGCCCGCAACTAGCGCAATGACAACCTTTGGCATAGAGCGAATCAGCCTTTGCAAGTCTAGGACGTTGAGTCGGGGGATGCCGTCTTCTCCGACGTAGCCTGCTTTACCTCTGACGCTTTGATCGCCCCCTGAGCAAAAGGCGTATTTGCCATCGGTGTGCGGACCCATGCCTGTGAGCAGCACAACGCCGATACGAGTATCTTCCCTGGCGTCGCAGAATGCGTTGTACAGCTCAAAGACCGTTTTGGGGCGAAAGGCATTGCGCTTGTGGGGGCGGTTGATGGTGATTTTCGCGATGCCGCCGGCTTTGTGATAGAGAATGTCTTCGTAGGTATTGACGGGCTGCCAGGTAAGGGGCATGGGTTATTCTTCCGTAACGTTAAGAACCTATGAGCTAGGCGATCAAAATATTAGGCGTTAGCGGAAAATAAGGTAAATAACTGTCTTCGCAAAATATTCGGTCGCCTTCCGACCAGCTTATTGAATAGGCAAGAATCCTGACGCAAGAATCCCTAAATCGCTGAACAAGACTCACTGGGCAAGAATTTTTCATGGCTTACTACTGGTTTAAATCGTTTCATATTATTGGCGTGGTGGTCTGGTTTGCGGGCCTGTTCTATTTGGTGCGTCTGTTTATCTATCACGTGGAGGCGGAGCAGGAGGCTGAACCGGCGCGCAGCATTTTGAAAAAACAGTACGCCATTATGGAAACCAGACTGCTGAAGATTATTACAACGCCTGGGATGATTTTGACCCTGGCGATGGCGGGTGGTTTGCTGTGGCAGCGGCCATCGGTGCTTCACGAAGGTTGGATGCATGCCAAGCTGGGCTTTGTGGGGTTGCTAGTGGCGTATCACCTGTACTGTGCAAAGTTGCGTAAGCAGTTGGCGGCGGGTGAGTGCACATGGGGGCCAAAACAGCTGCGAGCACTGAATGAAGGCCCTACGCTGCTGTTGGTGACGATTGTGCTGCTGGTGATTTTTCAGAACAATTTTCCAACTAGTACAACAACCTGGCTGATTGCAGGACTGATTTTGTCCTTTGTTATTTCGATTCAGCTCTACGCCCGCAAGCGACGACTGGACAAAGAGCGTGAGGTGGCTGAGAGCGCTGCTGTAGAGCCGGTAGCGGGCGAGCAAGTATTGCAGAATTCTTAAGCCTGATGTGTTGGCGATATCGTTTGTAGGGCTGTGAAGATTTGAGGGTTGCAAAGGTCTGTGGCTAGGCAGAGCGATCTCATAGCGCCGAATCTATCAAAAGATACAGTTACATTTTGATAAATTCGTTAGCATATCTTTACAGCGCGGTTGATTAATGGAGGGCCATAGTGCTCGCTAGTTAGCTGCCTAGAAGATAACCTAGAGACAACTGAGGAAAACTAACATGGATAACAACTCACCTACTAACAAGCTAGGCTTTACCGAGTTTGCTGAGACTTGGAATGGTCGATTGGCAATGATTGGCTTCGTCTCTGCGATGGCTGTAGAGTTTGCCACAGGTAAAGGCCTTTTGGCACAGCTTGGCATTATGTAGTCACCCCTTTTGCTATCCGTTACACATAGCA
>JBCBDN010000193.1:0-7479 GCA_038529685.1 Cyanobacteria bacterium J06598_1
CTACAGGGCACCGCACCGACCGCTAAAGCAAGCCATCCACCAACGCCATCTTCGCAAGTTAGGCAGCTACAAGCAGCCCAAGCAGTGCTCTTCTCTAATGATGGATGCGCTAGTGGTGCTTTCTCTAACCGCGAGAGTTGCTGACTGAGGCTCGGATAAAGAATACTCTCAGCTATTGCATCTTTCTCAAATGTGTTATCAGCAACGAGGTGTAGATTGTTTCTCTTTTGCAGAGCCTGCCGCAGCATCCAGCCGCCAATTAGGGCGATCGCACCATAGCTAATCAGCTGAACAACCCGGTAGCTGCTAGCACTGCTGCCGCCCAGCTGCTGCACCAGCCTGTCGGTCACAATGACAATAATCACTGCCGAGAGCACGTGGAAAACGGCAATTCGCACACCCATCAAAATGCCGCGCCGCAGGCTACCGCCGTTACCTACAAAGTAGGAGACAATCACGGCTTTTCCATGTCCTGGACCAAGCGTGTGCAGCACGCCATAGCTGAATGAAAGCAACATTGCTAACGCTAATGTACGCAGCGATGTTTGGTCCGATAAATTCTCCAGCGCCACCGTCAATACGCTAGACACTTTAGCCGGCAAGCTCCGCCACCAAGGCCCGGTAATTTGTCCACCTAGCGGTAGGGAAGCGGTCTCTGAGGATTGGGCGATCGCCTCCAAATCCATCGCGTAGCTCACCGTAACCGACAGAGTTCCATCTACTCGAAACAGCTCATAGTTGGCGGATTGCGATCGCAGCTTACCTGTAACCTGCACCGCCGAAAACAGACCAGGATTCTCAATAGCCGTCGCTGGTTTGATATGGATCATCTGATTGGGTGGCGGCGCAGGCACGTGAACGCACGCACCCACATAGGGCACCAGCAGAAATTCGCTCACTGGCTGAGTCTGGCTAGCAGATTGAGCATCACCTAATGGCAGAACGTAGCCAGAGAGTTGAACAGATTGTTCTTCTAATTCAGGGTTAGTGTTGCGCGATTGAGACTGCCAGTAGATCCGAGCCTCATCGGCATGAACCAGCAGCGCATCCGTATCGAGTCCTTCAGCGGCTAAGTCTTGCTCTAACTGATGAATCTCTTTAACCTCAATGCTATCGGGAGCAGGTGTATTGACCTTTGCCCATTCTTTCAGCTGATACAAGTTGGAGAGACGGTAGGTTTGCGCCTCGCTTAAATGCTCGTAAGGATTGCGCAAATTCGTTGAGCTAACCTGCTGCAAATCATCCCAAGCAATCGTCTGTTGGGCCGTCGCAGGCGCAGCGGAAACTACCGTCAGCAGTACAGCCAGTGCAAACCCCAAAAGCAGGGTACCTAAGCGCGATCGTCGTAAACTACGCTGCTGCCAATGTGATGACCTAAAACGTGGCATTCTTGATTTTGGCACAGGCCAAAAGCTCAGCTGGTTAATCCCTAACATTTATGGCTTGCAAAAACGGCAACGAAGCTATGATACCGCTTTTAGCAGGGGCGCTGACGAGAAGCACCTACCGACTTTATGAGTAAACTTAAAAGAGTAAAGTCCAACAAAAAACTCTCATACCGTCAGTAAGAGAGTTTTTATATCAAGCCCGTATCATAATCACAATCTAGGCATCACTCTGGGTATTACAGAGAAGGTTGCATATCGCCTAGTACACATCTTGCACAGCCACAGCCCAACGCATCGGTAATTGGGTTGGAGTCTGCTTGGGTTAGGGTAGGTAGGCCATCATCTATATTAGATGCCATCGTTGCCTGCGCTGGACTCGCCACGACCGGACTAGATACAACGAGCATCGCTGCCAAAGAACCAGCACAACCCAACGCAGTTAACACGGTTTGTGAACCATTCATGTATGTTTACCAAAACTTACTAGCTTTCAGTATACTCAGCAGATCAAGTGCTGACAATACAACGATAAGATCTCTTTTTTCATTGGTATAGGATTTCAGACTGTACTAAGTGATTTCTCCCAGTCATAAAGTCTGAATACCACCTTCGATACAAACTTAGTCAGAAAGCTGAATTGAGATAGAGAAGACTACAACAAATCTTGATCGCCGCCAAACCACTTCTCTCGCAGCAGGCGCAAACTGCCCCGCTCTTGTAGCGTGAGAATCTCCTGACTGATGGATTCAGTCATGGGGTCATTATCTCGAAAGGCAACGCCATAGTCTTCCTGAGTCAGCGGACTACCGGTGAGTTCAAAGGTTTCAGGGTCTCGGCTAGCCACGTATTTTAGCGTGGGATAGTCGTGCACAATCGCTTCTAGCTCGCCAGATTCTAAGGCCGCTATCATTTCGTCAAAAGTTTCAAACGCTACGAGAGTCACTGGTTTGGCTCGCACATAGTTTTCAGCGGTAGTGGAATTTATCACACCTACTTTTTCGCCCACTAAGTCTTCAAAGGTTAAATTACTCTGCGCTAGCTGCCCAACGGTCAGAGAAGCAATAAAGTCGGCCACAATGAAAAAGCTCGCCCCCATCCACACACAGGCAATGATTCTGCCAGGTAACTTATTCGGCGTTACATCTCCATAGCCAAAGGTGCCAAGCGTAACGATAGCAAACCAAAGCCCTTGGCCAATACCGTTAACAGGATTGCTCGAAAAGTTGTCGTTGTGAGAATGCTCCAGCAGCCAAATCAGCGCACCAACCCCAGCGCTCGTGGCCATTACCAGTAAAAAGGGCTGCCACACATTCCAACTAAATAAGCCGCCTACCGCTGAGCGCCAACGATTGGAGTTGGGTGTTTGCACCATCAGCTGCAATCCCGATCGATAAAAGGGGTAGGAAAAGTCTAATCCTGCTGCCTCACGGTCAGCCGTAATCGAAATGCCAGCCATAGCAGCATCGATCTCACCCGCACTCAGCCCCGCGAGCATCTCTCTTACAGAGTCGTAGCGCACCCATTCGGTTTGAAGATTTAAGTCGCGAGAAATCTCGTCCCACACTTCAACACTGTAGCCGTAGGGCACTTGTTCTTCTAAAAAGACGAAGGGCAAAATCTCTTTGGTGCCCACTTTCATTGTCTGAGTGTTCTCGGCAGGCGCAGAGGGCTGCTCGGTAGTAGAATTCTGCTCGCCTGTGGGAGACTGTTCCCCTGTGGGAGATTGGGCCTGTACAACAATAGGGCTGGAAAAGGCAGCGATCGCAACACTACAGGCAACTAAAACAAATCGTTTCATGGGGGGCTTTAGCAAAGGGACAAGATCGCTAGCATCAAGAACTATGGCTGGCTTACAGCATTTCCAGCTAGCCAACCGGTTGTCCAAGCGCTCTGAAAGTTGAATCCACCGGTAATACCGTCAATATCCAAAATTTCTCCCGACAAGTATAAACCGGGGCACTGCCGACTTTCCATTGTTTTGAAGTCAACTTCTTTTAGGCGAACGCCACCGCAGGTGACAAATTCGTCCTTAAAGACACCTTTACCGGTGATGGGATAAACGCCTTGTGTAAGCTCTATCACCAGCTGGTTGATCTGCTTTTTGGATAGGTTCGCCCAGGTCAGGGCCGCGTCGATGTCGATGCGAGTAATGAGATATTGCCACAGGCGTTTTGAAATCAGCGAGTAAGGGCTGTAGGTGGTGATCGCCTTTTTTGCGCTACCGGCTTTGACCTGCTGCAACTCACTGTGCACCTGCTCTTGAGTCTGACCTGGCAACCAGTTCACAATCATCTCTCCTCGATACTTTTGGCCATGCAGCATCCGAGCAGCCCAAGCCGACAGCTTTAGCACTGCTGGCCCGCTAAGGCCCCAGTGGGTAATCAAAAGGGGACCGGTTTGGTCGAGCAGCTTGAGTTCTTTTTTACTGGCTCCAGCTATCTTGAGCCGAACGTTCACAGGGTCTGCTGCGACACCGCTGAGCTGATGCAGGCGCTTATCTGCAATGTTGAAGGTAAATAGTGAAGGCACTGGCGGCTCTAGCTGATGGCCAAGGGCTTTGGCGATACGATGACCGGCTGGGCTACTGCCCGTGGTGAGTAAGATGCGATCGCACACCACCTCATAGTCAGCCTTCAACCGCAGCTTAAAACCCGCAGCAGTTTTCTCTACGCTGGTCACGGGCGATCGCACTTTAATCTGCACACCCGCTCTATCCGCCGCTCGGCTCAAACAGTTCACAATTGTCGCAGAATCATCCGTCACCGGAAACATTCGCCCGTCAGCTTCTGTTTTTAGCTTGACGCCTCTCTGGGCAAACCAGTCCACCGTATCTTTTGGCTGAAACCGGCTAAACGCGCCTCGCAAAGCCTTGCTACCCCGAGGATAGTTTTGAATTAGCTGCGCCGGGTCAAAGCAGTGGTGAGTGACGTTGCAGCGGCCACCGCCGGAGATACGGACTTTTGCGAGGGGCTGTGGGCCGGCTTCGTAAAGGGTGACTCGGGCGTTTGGGTTGTTGCTTGCTGCTGCGATCGCGCCAAAAAAGCCCGCCGCCCCACCGCCGATAACGGCTACCGACAGCGGGCGATCGCCGCCGTGTTTGCTCCTTGCCTGGTTTACTGGCTTGCTCACTGAACACAGACTCCCTTGCCTAGATGAATTAGCGTCGCACAGTCGTCTGCGTTATAAATATTAAGTAAGTTAACAGCGCGACCCAAATCGCAGACAAATTTCATGGCAAGCAGAGAACAGATCCGACAGCACCTAGCACAAAGCGCCACGATTCCAGTTGGAAAGGCTAAGCCTACCAAAGGCGATGAAGCGAAAAAAATGAAAATGCTAGAACACGTGAAAAAGAGCTTGAGCAAAGACAGCGACTAATTTTTTGGCTTGTCTTCCGCATCAGGCATGAGACGCTACAGAAGTCGCCGTGGTACTAGAGTACGCGGCGGCTTCGTCTGTTTTGGCCGCCATCACAAAGTCGTTTTGGTGCAAGCCTTTGATCGCATGGGTCCACCAGGTAACGGTAACCTTACCCCACTCTGTGAGTAAGGCCGGATGGTGTCCAGCTGCCTCTGCAATCGCACCGACACGATTCGTAAACATCAACGCCTGCTCAAAATCAGAAAACCCATACACCCTCTGAATTTGAGAGACACCTGCCACCTCAATCACCGTCCAATCAGGTAACTGACTGATATGATGCGCAATCTCTTCAGCAGTCGCCGCCGGTAGCGAACCCGAACAAGGAACACAAATTTGCTGAGCTAATCCTTCTGACATACCGTCCTCCTCCTAATCTGTAATAAAGTCACTCATGGCCTCCTTTCCGCTATGGTAACGATCTAGAAAAAGGACCGTGACAAAACCCTTCATGCAGTTCACATTTATTTTGGTAGAGCCTGGAGAACCGGGCAACATCGGTGCCGCAGCCAGGGCCATGAATACGATGGGCCATGCTGACCTGCGCTTGGTTCGGCCCAGAGGCGATCATCTCAGCGGGCTGGCCAAAGCAATGGGCCACGGCTCAGCCCATATTTTAGAAGCGGCTTCCGTCTATCAAGATTTGAGCGCGGCCCTTAGCGATATTGATCTCGCTTGCGCGTCTACCGCGCGACATCGTATAGAAAAATTTCACTACGTCCCTGCGCGTGAGCTGCCGAGTGCCCTGGCAAAAAAAGAAGACACGCTTAAAAAAGTGGCCCTTGTTTTTGGCAGTGAGCGATCCGGTCTGAGTAATGAAGATGTAGGGCTATGCGACCTTGTCACCACCATTGCGCAGGTCAGCCTTCAGCCATCACTTAACCTCGCTCAGGCCGTGATGATTTATAGCTTTATCTTGGCAGAGCAATATACTCAAGTTCAAATAGCTGATCAGAGATTAAACAAAGAGACGATGCCGGTACAACAATATGCTCGGTTAAAAGGCTCTCTTTTGCAGCTAATGAAGCGTGTGGGCCTCTCCGATCGCTATCAACGCTACGTCGTTAAGTCGCTGGCCAGACTCGGCTACGAAGACCTGTATTTGATTCAGAATATTCGCACGCTCATCGCCAACAAACTCGACCAGAAACCATAGAAAAAGCTCATAGCTACGCTTTCGAAAAAACGTCATTGGCGATCGCAGTTCCCAACAAAATCAATCCACACCCCAACATCATCGCGGTAGTAATGGGCTCACGTAGCACCAGCAAGCCCCACACAATGGCAAAAGCAGGCACCAGATAAGTCACGGTTAGGGCTTTGGTAGCGCCTATGTTTTGAATGAGTCGGAAATAGAGTAGGTAGGCGATCGCAGTCGAAAAAATCGCCAGTGCCAGCACCGCTAGCGAAATAGTCGTATCTGGCACCGCTGCCGGCACAGTAAACGGCATGAACGGAACAATGGCAACCGCCGCGCTGAGCTGACTCACCGTCGCAATCACAAGAGGAGACACGTCGCAGAGGTGGCGCTTAGCGTAGGGAGCAGCGATCGCATAAAAAACCGCCGCCCCTAAGCCCGCCGCAATAGAAACAACCACGGTGGGTGTCAGCTCAAATCGCTGTAGACCAATTAATAACACCACACCTGCAAAGCCCAACGCTAGCCCCACTAACCGCTGAATCGTCAGCTTTTCTTGAAACCAAACCGCCGCCACCAGCATGCCAAACAGCGGCGTTGTAGCATTCAAAATAGACGTGTAGCCTGCCGGCAAAGAAACCGAAGCAAAGGCTAATAGCAAAAAGGGTAGCGCTGAATTTAGGCAGCCCACCATGAACAAAACTTTCAGATTGGCACGCACCACTGACCAGCTATTTAAGCGGATAAGCAAGGGTAATAGGGCCAGTCCAGCTATCAGCACCCTCAGTTCAATCAGCCACACCGGACCAAGCACAGGAGCCGCTAGCCGCATAAATAAAAAAGAACCTCCCCATAAAGCCGATAGGATTAATAGCTCGACCCCATCAGATACACGCATTTCGATTTCCTCACGTTTACGGTGGTCTTTACTAGGCTTTAGATATTTCGACAGCCGACTGGGCAACAGCCGACTGGGCTGCTTCCCAGGCCAAAATGGCGCTCTTGCGATCACCCCCCAGAGATAGCCGCCCAGCTCTCCAGAGACCCGAATCACCCGATGACAAGGAATCAGATAGCCAACCGGATTTTTACCAATCGCCGTCCCCACCGCTCTAACCGCTTTGCTCAGCGCGATGGTCTCGAATAAACGCGATCGCCGCAGCGATCCGCTGATAATTTTCCAATTGAGATAGGTCTAAAGACTGGGGCACGGTTGAAGTATGTAGCATTGTAGCTAGTCCATTTCCCTACAGATAAACTACGGCCAATGTACACAAGCTCACTCACCAAAGCCACCCGATTCTTGTGGTCTTGGACAGCAGTTAGCTCAAGACACAAGCGGCTCAAGGCAAGCAGGCGTTTCATTGCGAGGACTGTTCACCGTGGTACTCACCGGATACGCCTGCATCGCAGCTGCCTCGTAAGGTCGTAGCAAAGGCTGTAAGGAAGCGGGCTTTTGACCCTGCACATCTAGCCATTGGTCATAGTCTGCCGGATGCAAAATCACGGGCATCCGGTGATGAATCGGACGCA
>JBCBDN010000194.1:0-7459 GCA_038529685.1 Cyanobacteria bacterium J06598_1
GATTCATCATCCTCAACGAGTAGAATCCTCATTTTTAACAGCCTATAAAGGGAAAACGTCTGCTGCTTTTTTGCTAAAAAAGCATACTGAGAAGAGCACGCACTAAAAAAAGCGCGCGCCAGAAAAAGGCAGAAGAACGAAAGAAGACTTAGCGTAGTTTTATCTCTATTGAGATTATTTTAGCTATGTAGATTAAATTCTCACCAAAGTATATAAAAATTGAAATGTTTGAGCGATTGAGAACAAGCACTTCAGACCCTATAGCTAGCCTCAGCAGTCGATTTGAGCAGCGATCGCTGTTCTTTAATCGGCTGCTTATATTTCAATGGCAAGCAGGTGTCTCAAGCTAGATATCTCAAGCTAGATGTCTCAAGCTAGATATCTCAAGCTAGATATCTCATACAAGAGACTTTTTAAGGCAGCCTATGGAAATAGGTTCCGTACTGCAATCCTGGATAGAGATGATTGAGTTCAATCATCACAACAGAGAGAAAAACCATCGTTACCGTTGCCAAAATAGGAGCACTGGTCAGATACTTCATCAGGTATTTCATTCATTTTCTCCAATTCAATAGTGAGATTAAAGACTTTATCGAGGCGACACTGAGACTTCTGTCATCGGCGCGGTGAGCTCACCGGTTGTCAGCGCTTTGAGCGCCAACAGCGGCCAGAGGAGTCCCTGTATGAGCGATTTTATGGCGATCGCAACGTCAATAAAGATTTCAGCTTCTTCAGGTTTGGCACTGCGATTGCTGCTCAGCAAATAGGCCCGGCCCGACCAACCAATGAAGCCGGCCACATAAAAGAAAAGAGAAAAGGGAATCATCACATCTACGGCCCTATCCAATCGGAGCTGTAGGTGAGGCAACCCGTCTGCGCCGCAAAGCAAGTTGGCCGAGTAAGCTTGGTAGGGCGTATCAAAGTAATAGTTATCTGGAGCGCTCTGCATCCGCTCATTGAACGCTGAAGAAGCAGAGCAGGGCACAAGATGAGTGTCTGTATAAATCTCTGGTGCAGCAGCGGCAGGTGACACGGTGCTGAGCCAAAGCAGACTCACCAGCAAAATCGAAAAAAACTTGCGCATAGAATGTTTCTCCTAATATCTACGAAATAAATTACTAGGATGAGATCTCTTAGCCCATCACATCCTGGCCCATCACATCCTGGCCCATCACATCCTGGCCCATTGCATTGCTGTTGAGCGCAGCGTCACCGCCTTCTCTTTCAATCCACAAAAAGACAATGGCGAACACCGGAAAAGGAAGAATGTAGGTGAGCATTGGAATCATAATCCAAGGGAGCCAGGATGCGGCGTAAGCGCCTTGTAGCTGGGTAACATCTGTCATCGTGGAAGGTCCTTTTAAGAGTAGTTTTTCTTAGCTGTCGTTTTTTCAGGCGCACTCACTAGCCAATAGCACCCGATACAACAGCGTGGCTCACATTCACAGCGCCTCTCAGAATGCTGTCGAGCAGGTCAAAGTTTTCTAAGAGGGCATAGGCAAATACAGCGCCCCCCAATGACCCCATCAAAATGCCGCCGCTGAGCTGATACCAATCTTCTTTTTTGCGCAATGGGCGCAGGCGATCGCGCGAGTGAGAGTTATACGTGCCGCGCGGATCGCCCTGAAACGTAGCCAGTGCAAAAATAGAAATCCCCAAGCAGGCCGATACAGTGATGTAAATAGCCGTAATCAGACCGCTAAGATTTGCGCCATGACTCCCCTCTTTTAAGGGCCCAAAAACAACCTCTGGCCCAACGAGAAAATAACCGTGGGCCATCCCAATCTCCAATCCTCTTAAAAAAGGCGTAAGGCCCTGACGGTAAGCAGGCAAGTTGTTGATATAGGCTTTTACCAGCGTAGAGCTGTTGATTGGGGTGGCTAGATTTCCCAGCTGAGGATTGCCTTGGTAAGGCTGGATAGGATCGGTGCTAATGTAGGCATCGCTAGCGGACATAGGGGAACCTCACGGCATACAAAACAAACAAGCAAAAAAAGTGACAATTTTCACAAACGAGAGGGAAAGAAGAAAGTTCTGACCGGTCTAGCAGTCAGAACCTGTCTGCGACGAGGAGAGTCCGCAGAAATGGTGCTGGGACGAAGTGGTGTTTGATTAGGGTTACTTCACTTCATCCCGGCAATGCCAGAATTTGGTCACGGGAACCGGCTTCCCGTAGACGCAATCAGAAAGGCGCCATAGGTGGCAATGTAGCCGACGGTAAAATGCACCAGCCCTACCAGCCTTGCCTGCACAATCGAGAGTGCCACCGGCTTATCTTTGGGGTAGCCAAAGGAGAGTGGCGTGTTCTCATGCGCCCACATCAGCGTCTCGATGAGCTCTTGCCAGTAGCCTCTCCAAGTGATGAGAAACATAAAGCTAATGGCCCACACCAAATGACCAAAGAGAAAGATCCAAGCCCAAATAGCAAGATTATTGGTGCCATAGGGGTTGTAGCCATTGATTAGCTGAGAAGAGTTCAGCCACAAGTAGTCGCGGAACCAGCCCATTAGGTAGGTCGAGCCTTCGTTAAACTGAGCCACGTTACCACTCCAAATAGCCAAGTGCTTCCAGTGCCAGTAAAAAGTCACCCAGCCTAGGGTATTAAGCATCCAGAACGTCGCCAAGTACACAGAGTCCCATGCAGAGATATCGCAGGTACCGCCCCGCCCAGGGCCATCACAAGGAAAGGTATAGCCAAAGTCTTTTTTATCGGGCATGAGCTTAGAGCCACGAGCATCCAGTGCGCCTTTGACCAGGATGAGAGTGGTGACATGAAGACCGAGCGCGATCGCATGGTGCACCAAAAAGTCTCCGGGCCCAATCGTGAGAAACAGCGAATTTGTTCCACTATTAATCGCCTCTAGCCAGTTGGGGAGCCATACATTTGCATGGTTCGGCCAAGCCGTCGTGGCAATACTATCCGGATTAGAAAGCAACGAGTTAATGCCATAGAGCGCTTTACCGTGCACAGACTGAATCCACTGGGCAAACACAGGCTCCACTAGGATTTGTTTATCGGGGCTACCGAACGCCACTTCACAGTCGTTATGCACATACAGCGCTAGCGTGTGAAAGCCTAAGAACAAAGAAACCCAGCTCAAATGAGAGATAATTGCTTCTTTGTGATCTAGCACTCTAGCGAGCACGTTGTTTTCATTCGCAATCGGGTCGTAGTCGCGCACTAAAAAGATACCGCCGTGGGCAAACGCGCCGAGCATCAGGAATCCAGCAATGTACTGATGGTGGGTATACAGCGCCGAGGTCGTGGTGTAGTCTTGCGCCAAGAACGCATAAGGCGGCATCGCATACATATGCTGCGCCACTAGAGAACAAACCACCCCCAAGCAAGCCAGATGCCAGCCCAGCTGAAAGTGCAGAGAGTTGTTGTAGGTATCGTAAATCCCTTTGTGTCCACGACCCGTATTCGGTGCGATAAAGAAACCGTTTGCCCCTGGGCCTGCCAGCGCTTCGGTCATCTCTTTAATACTGTGACCAATCCCGAAGTTAGTGCGGTACATATGGCCAGCAATAATGAAAATGACGGCGATCGCCAAATGATGATGCGCCATATCCGTCAGCCACAGCGACTGCGTTTGCGGATGAAACCCACCCAAAAAGGTCAAAATCGCACTGCCGGCTCCCTGGGCAGTTCCAAACACATGGTCTGCCGTGTCAGGGTTGAGTGCATAGACGCCCCAATCGCCCGTAAAGAAGGGCTTCAGCCCTGCCGGATGGGGTGGCATAGACAGAAAGTTGTCCCAGCCAACGTGTACACCCCGCGACTCAGGAATGGCCACATGCACCAAGTGCCCCGTCCACGCCAGCGAACTCACGCCAAACAGGCCCGCTAAGTGGTGGTTGAGCCGAGATTCTGCATTTTTGAACCAGTTGAGGCTGGGGCGAAAACGAGGCTGCAAATGCAGCCAGCCAGCGTACAGCATCACAGCGGCAAGCAGCAGCAAGAACATTGCCCCTGCGAACAGATCGCCGTGGGTACGCATCCCGATGGTGTACCACCAGTGATACACCCCTGAGTAGCAGAAGTTGACCGGGTTACCGGCATTGGCAGGCGTAAAAGCCTCCATCGCGGCTGGGCCAAACTGCGGATCCCAAATTGCGTGGGCAATGGGTGTGGTGTTAAGCGGATCTTTGATCCACTGCTCGAAGTTGCCCTGCCAAGCCACATGAAAGAGAATGCCAGAAATCCAAAGAAAGATAATGGCAATATGGCCAAAATGGGAGGAAAAGATCTTTTGGTAAAGTCTCTCTTCTGTCATGCCATCGTGGCTTTCAAAATCATGAGCCGTGGCGAGAGAGTAGAAAATCCGCCGAGTGGTCGGATCTTGCTGCAACTCCTGACTAAATTTTGGAAATTTTGTCGCCATGGTTCCAATTGAGTAATGAGTTTTGCATGATGTTTGTAAAAGGTGTGGGCCGCTATCCAATCGCAGCCATTCTCGCTAAAAAGAACGCCCAGGTGGTCACAATGCTGCCCAGCAGATAGTGCGCCGCACCAACCGCCCGGCCCTGTGTAATACTCAGCGCCCGAGGCTGAATCGCGGGGGTAATCCGCAGCTTGTTGTGCGCCCACACAATCGATTCAATCAGCTCTTGCCAGTAGCCACGACCGCTGAACAAAAACATCAGGCTAAAGGCAAACACAAAGTGCCCTGCTAGGAACATCAGACCGTAGGCAGATAGCGCCGAACCGTAGGAACTAATGACCTGCGTCGCCTGCGCCCACAAAAAATCTCGTAACCAGCCGTTGATGGTAATAGAAGACTGGGCAAAGTTACCGGCTGTAATGTGAGCAATATTGCCATCGGCATCTATCTGCCCCCACACGTCCGACTGCATTTTCCAAAAGAAGTGAAAAATCACAATCGCAATCGAGTTGTACATCCAGAACAAACCGAGGAAAATATGATCCCAGGCAGAGACTTGGCAAGTGCCGCCACGCCCCGGACCATCGCAAGGAAAGCGGAAACCCAGCTCAGCTTTATCTGGAATGAGTCGAGAGCTCCGAGCAAACAAAACGCCTTTTAAGAGCACCAGCACCGTTACATGAATCGTAAAAGCATGGATGTGGTGAACCAAAAAGTCTGCGGTCCCCAAAGAAATCGGCATCATTGCAACTTTGTCGCCCACAGCGACCACACCACCGCCGAACGCATAGCTGACGGGGCTTGTCAGCCCTGGCGCAGTTGTTCCGAGGCCAGATAGAGCAATATCGCGTATGCCGCCGAGGGCATTACCCATCGGCTCTGCGGCCTGCATACTGCCTACTGCCATTGTTTGAATGTGCTGTACCCACTGGGCAAAAATTGGCTGTAGCTGAATGCCGGTATCCGAGAACATGTCTTGAGGTCGACCAAATGCCCGCATTGTGTCGTTATGACAATAAATCGCGAAGCTGTGGAAGCCCAAAAACTGACAAACCCAAACCAGGTGAGAGATCATCACATCTCGATGACGCAGCACTCTATCCAACACATTGTTAACATTTTCAGACGGGTTATAGTCACGCACTAAGAAAATAGCAGCGTGGGCAGCCGCGCCCACAATCATGAAGCCACCAATCCACATATGGTGCGTAAACAAAGAGGTCACTGCGCCATAGTCTGTCGCCAAATACGGATAGGGCGGCATGGAATACATGTGCTGAGAAACAATGATGCTCAGCGAACCCAGCAGGGCCAGGTTAATAGAGAGCTGTGCATGCCAGGAAGTGGTGAGCACTTCAAACAAACCTTTGTGACCAACCGGGCCAATAAAGCTGAGGAACGGCAGCATCTTGGGGTGTCTGGCGTCTTCGAGCATGGTTTTGATGCTATGACCAATACCCCAGTTGGTGCGGTACATGTGGCCAGCGATAATGAACAGAACGGCGATCGCAATATGATGATGAGCAATATCCGTCATCCACAGCCCCCCAGTCACTGGGTTCAGCCCCCCTTTAAAGGTAAGAAAATCACTGTAGGCCGCCCAGTTCAGCGTAAAAAATGGCTTAACGCCCTGCGCAAAACTAGGGTATAGCTCACTCATCAAATCAGGATTGAGAATAAACTCGTGGGGCAAAGGAATATCTTTGGCCAGCATGCCTGCATCCAACAGTTTGTTGGTGGGTAGCGCCACATGAATGAGGTGCCCCGCCCAGCCCAAGCTACCCAGGCCAAGCAGTCCAGCCAGGTGGTGGTTCAGCATGGACTGCACGTTTTGAAACCAGGCCAACTTAGGCGATCGCACATGGTAGTGAAACCAACCTGCAAACAGCATCAGCCCCGCCATCACCAGCGCCCCAATCGCCGTGCAATATAGCTGAAACTCATTGGTAAAGCCTTCCCCACGCCACATTTGGAACAGCCCAGAAGTAATTTGAATCCCTCTAAAGCCGCCCCCCATGTCGCCATTGAGAATGTCTTGCCCTACCAGGGGCCACACCACCTGCGCGCTGGGCTTAATATGGGTCGGGTCAGCCATCCAAGCCGAAAAGTTAGAGAAGCGAGCGCCATGAAAATACATGCCGCTTAACCAAACAAACACCACAGCCAAATGTCCGAAGTGGGCAGAAAAGATTTTCCGCGAAACATCTTGTAAATCATTCGTATGCGAATCAAAATCATGCGCATCGGCATGCAGGTTCCAAATCCAAGTTGTGGTTTTGGGACCTCTTGCCAGCGTGCGATCAAAATGTCCAGGTTTTGCCCACTTTTCAAACGAAGTGGGCACCGAACTCTTCTCAGTCGCAACACTAACCGGATTCTCCTGAGTCGGAGGACTGGCGGTCATGAGAACTCTCCTATATAACGTAAATAAGCTTGTCAGCTCACTGATTTTCAACAACCCACTGAATATCGGTCTCTAGCCGATCGGGTTCTTCTAAAAAGGCAGAAAAGCTGGGCTGAGTCTTCTCTGCCGCTGCGTGAATCCCTAAGTTCGCCTGAGCCACAACGTCAGACCAAGTCGGCACAGCTGTCTTCTTATAAGAGACTTGCGCCAGCGGATTAAAAGAAAACTTATCGAAGTCAAATGCGGCCAAGTCTACCCCCAATGCCGCTGACCAAATACCGGCGACAGGTAAAGCCGCTAAGCAAAAATGAACCGTTCTTGAGCGGTTAAACCGCACACCTTTCCAAAACAAGCTTTGCTGGTAGATCTGAGCATGTTCAAAGCTATAGGCACCTGTTTTGAGTGCTGACTTTTTGCCCGAGGGCTGACCTAACTTCGCGTCTTTTTCAGAAGATGCGCGAGCAGGCTGGCGCAGCAGCGTAGAAGTCACCAAAGAGCCATGAACAGCGCACAGCATTGCGCCACCCAAAACCCCAATCACCCCCATCTGGTGCAGCGGACTCGCCAAGATATTGTGATCGGCCTGAAACTGCATCATGAAAGTAAAGGTTCCTGAAATTCCGAGGGGCATCCCGGAAGCAAACCCACCTTGGCCGACTGGATACACCAG
>JBCBDN010000195.1:0-7442 GCA_038529685.1 Cyanobacteria bacterium J06598_1
AGAAGTTTGTAATGAAAATTTATGTTTATATCGTTTATTACAGCAGATAAAGGGCAGAATTTCGACCCTGCCATATCAAATTTGTTTGTCAAGCCTCTAGAGCTATAAGCAAAATCATTAGGTGTACCCAACAGGTGTACCCAGCAATGGTTGAGCTACCGCTCAAAAAACGTAAGACGCCTTGACTTTACTTATTACCAATGCTTAAACCTGTTCGCTACGCTTAAACTCTACGCTCAAGCTTTAAAGCGATAGCGCATTTTCCAACGATCCTCTAACCCAATAGGCCACAAGGAATCTCCCCATATGATTGCAAGCGCACCCAGCAAATATCCCAACCTCGACGATACCCGCTCCGGCTTGCCCAACATCTGCGGCCAGGAAGAGACCATCACCGCAGTCACCAACCACGACAACCCCATCTTTCTTGCCCGCACCAACCTAGACATTTCCAAAATCACAGCTGGATTCGCCTGCGCCCTGCACATGCACCAGCCCAGCGTGCCGGCTGGCCACGACGGCAGCACCATCAGCAATCTTCAGCACATGTTTGAGCATCAGGGCGAAGGCGACAACCACAACGCCTCTGTCTTTGCCTGGTGCTACAAACGCATGGGCGAGTGGATTCCTGAGCTTGTTGCCAAAGGCGAAAACCCTCGCATCATGCTCGACTACTCCGGCAATCTCTTCTGGGCCTTCCGCCAAATGGAGCGAGAAGACATTATCGGTGACCTCAAGCGCCTCTGCGAGCCGGAATACCAACCCTACGTAGAATGGCTCGGCACCATGTGGAGCCACGCAGTTGTGCCCTCCACCCCCATTCCAGATATCAAGCTGCACATTCAGGCTTGGCAGCATCACTTTGCCGCAATGTTCGGCTACGACGCCCTCAAGCGCGTGAAAGGATTCTCTCCGCCAGAGATGCACTTGCCCAACCATCCCGATACCCTCTTTGAATACATCAAGGCACTCAAAGACTGCGGCTATCGCTGGCTGCTTGTACAAGAAGATTCTGTAGAACAGCTGAACGGTGAGCGGCTTCGTCAAGACGATAAGTACGTGCCAAATAAGCTGGTTGCTAGAAACTCCAGGGGCGAAACTATCAGCATTACCGCGCTGATTAAGACCCAGGGCTCAGACACTAAGCTAGTCGCTCAAATGCAGCCCTTTCACGAGGCAAAAAGTCGGGGTCGTCAGAAAATTGGAGAGGTCACGGTGCCTTGCTGCGTCTCTCAAATTGCCGACGGTGAAAATGGCGGCGTGATGATGAACGAATATGGCCGAGACTTTGTTCCTTTTTGGGGCGGTATTAAAGAGAATGGTCGCAGTGCAGAAGGCGTGGTGGGGTTAAATGGCACTGAATATATAGAGATGATTGAGGCCGCTGGGGTAAGCCCAGACGACTATCCTCAATGTCAGGCCGTGAGTCAGCACAAAATTTGGCAGCAGGTGAACCCAGCAAGTACAACACCTGAGAAAGTAGCAGAGGCGATCGCACACCTGCAAGAAACCGACCATCAGTTCCACATGGACGGCGCCTCTTGGACCAACGACCTCAGCTGGGTCAACGGCTACGAAAACGTACTCGGCCCCATGAATCAGCTCAGCGCCAGCTTCCACCAAAAGTACGATCGCCAAGTACAGGCCGACCCGACCGTCACACAAAAGCCTGAGTACCAAGAAGCACTACTCTATCTGCTGCTAGTAGAAACCAGCTGCTTCCGCTACTGGGGACAGGGGTCTTGGACAGACTACGCGCAAGAGCTGTACCGACGAGGTGAAGCGGCATTAGCAAAAGGATAGGTTAGTCCATCTAAACAAACCGTAGGATTCATTTATGGGTCCTACGGTTTTTAAGCGTTAGCAGACACAGGTAACCAAATCTTCCAGCTAGGTGAGGAATACAGTCTGGAGAGAAAACCAACTGCAACAGATTCAGTCACAGCTGAACTCATGCTAAGGGGACAGATCCACCCCGAAAGAAGGCACGATGACCACCTACCGCCGATGCCTAGCCCACCACGGGTGTCTCCGTGGTGGGCTTTAATCATTAATGCCTTTACGCATTCTCTTCTAAAAACGCAACTATCTTACCGGCAACATCAATCTCAGTGGCTTTCTCAATCCCCTCAATGCCTGGGGAAGAGTTTACCTCCATCACCACGGGTCCGTGGTTAGAACGAAGCAAATCGACCCCAGCAACGGTTAACCCCATTGCCTTAGCCGCTTCTATCGCCGTTTGAGTCTCTTCCACTGAAAGGTCAATCGGGATAGCATTACCGCCTCTGTGCAGATTAGAGCGAAACTCTCCAGGCGCCCCTTGTCGTTTCATTGCCGCAACAACCTCATCTCCAATGACAAAGCACCGTAGGTCTGCGCCTTTGGCTTCTGCAATAAACTCTTGCACTAAGATATTGGCATTAAGCCCACGAAACGCTTCAATGACAGAAGTCGCCGCTTGCTTAGTTTCGGTGAGCACCACACCAATACCTTGCGTGCCTTCTAAGAGCTTAATCACCAAAGGCGCGCCGCCAACAATATTAATCAACCCGTCAATATCCTTAGTAGAGTGGGCGAATCCTGTCACAGGAAGACCCACGCCCTGTTTTGAGAGCAGCTGTAGGCAGTGGAGCTTATCGCGCGATCGCGTAATTGGCTGAGACCTATTGGCCACAAACACATCCATCATCTCAAACTGCCGCACTACCGCCGTTCCATAAAACGTATTAGAGGCCCCAATCCGAGGAATCACCGCATCTACCCCTTTCAAAGGCTTTCCCTGATAAATCACCTGCGGCCGGCGCGACGTGATGTTCATATAGCAGCGCAAATAGTCAATAATCTGCACCGTGTGGCCACGGTCTTCTCCGGCTTCTCTAAGACGACTGGTTGAATAGAGCGCGGAGTTTCTCGATAAAATTACTATTTTCATTTTTTATCTGTTGGCGACCTTTGTTTTTCTTGTGACTACGTTTTTTGAGCTTATGGGTAGGCGCCGAACTTTGTAAATAAGATTTACCCGAGTCGACTAAAAACCGCCGCCGCACAGCTTGCCTGCCCAACAACATTCGAAAGCCCATCATGTCTCGATTGGTCAGCGTTAGCTCAATCGGCCACTGCTGAGTCTCGGTGCATACCGTCGTCTGAATCACCGGACGCGTCTCAGCCTGACCGCCCGAATTTTTCACCGCTCTCATCTCTAATAGCTTCGCTTCTACTGCCACCGTTTTCTTTTTGCTGCGCTGTGAAGGGTGAACCTTAAAGCGCACGAATGCTTCATTATCGCGGTCAAACACTTCAACATCAAACGCATGCAGCGCCGAAGAGCGAGCACCCGTATCGATTTTGGCTTTGACGCTGGTGACTGATAGCTCAGGCAGTGCCAGCTTCTCGCGCCAGCCGATTAGTGGTAAATCGGAATGACTAGACTCGCTCATAAATATCTACACATGAAACGAACCAGATAAAAACGACAGGTCAATGAATGTAACACTATCAGGAATAACACTATCAGGCACTTACGACCGTCGCCAGCGCACGAACAGTTTCTCTAGCTCCAGCCACACAAACAACAACAAACTGAATCCCACACACACCAGCAGCTCTGTAATCGATAGCGCCTGCGTGCCAAAGAAACCGCGTAGCGCTGGTACATAAATTAGCAGCAGTTGAAGCACAGAAGTCACGACAACGGCTAACAGCACATAAGGGTTGGTCCACTGCGACATCTCTGCCGCTAGCAGCCGGGGCGATCGCACCGAAATAGCGTGCCCCATCTGCGACCAACACAGCATCGTAAACACCATCGTCTTCCACCGTTCCGAATCTCCTGTAGCCCCCGCGCCGTGAGTATAGCCATAAGCCCACAGCATCAGCGAAATCGCCAGCACAGCAAACACAATTCCCACCCGCACCATATACAGCCCTAATCCCCGAGCAAAAATACTCTCATTAGGATCGTGAGGCGGTCGGTCCATCATATTGGGCTCCGGCGGCTCCAGCGCCAGCGCTAAAGCCGGAAAGCCATCAGTCACCAGGTTCATCCACAAAATCTGCAAAGGCGTCAGCGGCACCGCCACAATTGGCAGCAGCAAAGGCGAGAGTGCAATCGTAATCACCTCACCGATGTTGGAGCCCAGAATGTACTTCACAAACTTGCGAATGTTGCTGTACACCACCCGCCCCTCTTCTGCCGCCGACACAATAGAAGCAAAGTTGTCGTCTAGCAGCACCATATCGCTCGCTTCTTTACTCACATCGGTACCGGTAATGCCCATCGCAATGCCAATATCCGCCTGCTTTAGCGCAGGCGCGTCGTTTACACCATCGCCCGTCATCGCCACCACCTGATTTTGAGCTTGCAGCGCCTGCACAATTCGCAGCTTGTGCTCTGGCGACACCCGCGCATACACACTGGCCGACTTTACCGCTTGCTCCAGCTCAGGCTGACTCATCGCTTCAATTTGCTGGCCGGTAAAAGACTGAGCCGTCTGATCAGCGACCAGCCCTAGCTCTACCGCTAGCGCCTTCGCCGTCAGCGGATGGTCTCCAGTGATCATCATCGGGCGAATGCCCGCCTGCTGACAGCGCACAACAGCAGCTTTTACCTCGGGGCGGGGCGCATCGACCATAGAGACTAAACCCAGCCAAATGAGGTTTTGCTCAACCGCTGACTCGGTCAAATTCTCACCACAGCTCGTTGCTTCCAGCGGCCGGTAGGCAAACCCCAATACGCGGCCTCCCTCGCCAGCTAGAGACGCTACCTTTTGCAGAACTTCCTGACGGTCTTCTACGGTGAGCGATCGCCCGCCACGACCAATACGATCACACTTCTCCAAAAGCAGCTCCGCCGATCCCTTCGCCAGTACCATCGCTGCGGCTGTTATCCCCAGCCGATTTGTAGGCGGCACCTCCACCACCACACTCATCCGCTTGCGCTCAGAAGAAAAGGGAAATTCATTCACTCGAGGAAACTCATTCTCCAGCGTGGCCTTCTCCAGCTTGCCCTTCAGCGCTAGCGTCACCAGCGCCCCTTCTGTTGGATCACCGACAATCACCCACTGTTTCTCTCCAGGCGTCGTCTCCTCAGTTTGCAGCGCCGCATCATTGCACAGGGCGCAGTTCAGCAGCAGCAGGGCCAGTGCTGGCTTCTCCAAAGGTGAAATCGTCTTATCATCTAGCTGAAACTCTCCCGTAGGCGCGTAGCCATCGCCACTGACCGCAAAGTCTTTTTCAAACGGTAACCCCGCGACATGTACTGACTGCACCACCATCTTGTTCTGCGTCAGCGTCCCCGTCTTATCAGAGCAAATAGTCGTCACTGACCCAAGAGTTTCCACCGCTGGCAGCCGTCGAATTAGCGCCTGTCGCTTCACCATTCGCTGAGTCCCCAGCGCTAGCGTCACGGTAATGACAGCCGGCAAACCCTCTGGCACCACCGCCACCGCCATGCTCAGAGACACCGTCAGTAGCTCCTCAAAAGCAGGCCAACCTAGCGCAATAGTGCCACCGATAACAACAATCGCCACCAGCGTTAGCGATCCAATGACTAGCACATTGCCCAGCTGCTTCAGCCGCTGCTGTAAAGGCGTCGCCAGCACCGATACCGACTGAATCATAGAGGCAATTTTGCCCAGCTCAGTCTCCATGCCTGTGCCCGTTACCAGCAGCTTGCCGCGCCCATGAACCACCTCAGTCCCCTGGAAGGCTAAGTTCTTCCGGTCGGCTAGTCCTAAATCTTCCGGCAGCGTCAGCTGCGCTTTTTTCTCAACAGCAGTCGCCTCCCCCGTCAGCGCCGACTCGCGTAGCTGCAACGAAGCCGCTTCTAGCAGCCGGCCGTCAGCCGCCACCTGATCACCCGCTTCTAGCAGCATCACATCGCCCGGAACTAAGTCCTTAGCCGAAATCTGCTGTCGCTTACCGTCTCGCAGCACCCGCACATCCGGCGCAGACAGTACTTTGAGCGCGGCTAAGGCTTGCTCTGCTCTGCTCTCTTGCAAATAGCCCAGCACCGCGTTGATCAACACGATGGTCATGATGGCGATCGCATCTTTCGGAAAACGCCCTGCCCGCACATCCAGCACAGCCGCAACAATCGCCACCGCAATCAACATCAGCAGCATGACATCCGCAAACTGATCGAGCAAAATCTGTAGCCGGCTGCGGCCCCCGGTTTCTACCAGCTCGTTGGTCCCATATTCCTCTAACCTACGGGCCGATTCTGCCGCACTCAACCCGGTCTCGGCATCAGAAGTCAGCGCACCCAGGGCATTGTTTATCTCAAGTGAATGCCACGCTTTAACCGTCTGCTGAACCGTTGCCATACGCGACAAGGACTCCGAGTGAGTAGGGACACTCAAGTTTATATCTCAAAGTGTGCAACTAAACGCAACTTGACAGGTGTTATGTCTTCGGGCAGATAGAATCTCGGGCAGATAGAATCTCGGGCAGATAAAACTTCAAGGGAATAAAACTTCAGCCAGATAAAAATTCAGATAAAAATTATAGAGGCAGCTGAATCACAAACCGGCTCCCCTCACCCACCTGAGACTCACAGCTAAGCCGACCACGGTGCTTCTCTACAATAATTTGATAGCTAATCGATAGCCCCAAACCCGTCCCTTTGCCCACCGGCTTAGTCGTAAAAAAGGGATCAAACAGCTTGGGGAGAACAGCTTTACTCATCCCAGGACCGTTATCTGCGATCGCAATCCTCACCCACCGCGTGTCCACCACATCCGTCGTAATCCGGATCGTATCTGGGCTATCCGCTCGCGGTTGATCAGAACGCTTTTCAGCGGCCTCTTCAAACGCATCCAATGCGTTTGCAATCAAATTCATCACCACCTGATTTAGCTGACTGGGATAGCAATCTACCCTTGGCAAACTACCGTATTCTCGCACGATTCTAATGTCAGGTCGCTCAGACGTTGACTTTAACCGACTCCCCAAAATCAGCAGCGTACTGTCAATACCCTCATGAATATCCACCGCCTTCATTCCATCTTCGTCTAGCCGAGAGAAATTTCTGAGCGAAAGCACCAGCTCTCGAATCCGGCTCGCCCCCAAACTCAAAGAATCAAACAGTTTGTTGAGGTCGTCCTTTAGAAAATCGAGATCGACTTCCTCGATGTAGTCTTGAATATCTTCAGTCGGATTCGGGTAGTTCTGCTGATATAGCTCAATCAGCTGAGCGAGATCTTCCACATAGGCTCTAGCTGGCTTGAGATTGCCATAGATAAAGTTGACCGGATTATTAATTTCATGAGCAACCCCAGCCACCATCTGCCCCAGTGCCGACATCTTCTCATTCTGTACCAGCTGTGTCTGGGCTTGAGCTAGCTCAGATTGAATTTGTTTCTCACGATCAACCACTTTCAGTGTTTTTTGCAGCGTAATGACCAAATCTTGAAAGTTAATCGGCTTAGTCACAAAATCAAACG
>JBCBDN010000196.1:0-7416 GCA_038529685.1 Cyanobacteria bacterium J06598_1
CGATCGCAAAAAAAATGCCGCCTCCCACAGGATTGGGATAGCGGCATTTTGCTTATTGAGATTAGCTCAGGCAAAAAAATCATCGACTCCAAGCCACATTCACTGAAGCAACCCTCGCTTTTGCCAGATTTACTCAATCGTGACGTTTTGACTCAGCTCTTCTTTAGCATCTCCCCATTCAGAGATCGAGCGGCCCAGCCATAGCCAGTTTTCACCCAGCGCATTCGAGCTAAATTCTGAAGGCGCCTCACTCATCACCTGTCTGTACGCCAAAGCAGCTTTCTCAACCAGTCGATTACGCTCAGCCGGATCGGCTTCAATTTTGGAAAGTGCTAATGCTGACATGGCGATACCGGCCTGTGCATTCAGGGCGTAGTCTCCAAACGGCTGACTAGAGAAATAAGCGCCCTGAGCGTCGGGCTGTCGGTTAGCCAGTGTAATGGCTTTTTCCCAAGACTCCAACGCTAGATCCTCACGACCAATTTCATACTGAGCAAACCCCAGCGCCATATTAATTTCCATCCAGTCCGACTCGCTTTCGAGTGCCGTCGCCCATGAGCGCATGGCATCGTCAGGAGAGTAGTCTCCGTCACCCTGCTTCACCAGGCCCCACTGGGATCGCCCTCGGAAGAACGCAACGACCACATCATCCATCTGCTCCTTATCAGCCGTTTGCAGGGCAGCGAGCACCGATAAAAATTCGCCACGGTCGATCAGCGCCTTAGCTGAGCTAGTAGCCGCATCGAGATCTTCTTGATTGAGTGAAATTTCGATCTGAGCAGGAAGACCTAACTCGCCGGTTGAAGCACTTGTTGAAGCAGGCGCGACGGCAATGGGGCGATCGCGCTGGAACCAGCTCACAGTGGTAATACCAAACATCACAATTAGGGCTATGGTCGCCAGCCCTGGAAGCGTTAGCAGCTTAGTATGAAGCGTATGGCTGCGCTTCAGGCGTTCACCAACAAGCTCTGGCGCTACCACTGGCGCTTTATCCACAGATCTATCGGCTGCCTTATCTGCCTCTTTCTGCTTATCTGCCTCTTTCTGCTTAGAAAGATTTTCGCCACGAGTAGCCTCATCAGATGGGTCCAGCGTAGGAACAGCAGGCATAACAGCTGGCTCCCCGTAAAAGCCTTCTGGCGTTTCTATGTTAGTCGGCACACTTAGCTCCCCGTCTATATCTACCGGATTGGGTGGTTCTGAGACGGGCTTTACCACAGTGTTTGTTGCCTGGACATCATTGTTTTTCAGGAAATCTCGATCGTTCACAGGTTCTGTATCATCCAACATTGAGCGTGTTGCAGAAAGGGCCGCACCCATACCTACGGTTCCAGCCGCTACCTTTCCAGCGTCAGGAACCTTCGGAACCGCAGACTGAGCAACGGGTCTCGGTGGCAGATCAATCTCTGCGAGTCCTGGCTCGGCAAACATATCGCCAAAAGGATCGTTCGCTGAATCGAGCACACTGGAGTTTTCTAAGTCAGCCGACGTTTTGACCAAATAGCCATCAAACGCAGGATGCATATAAAGCGTTGGCAGCGCCCAATAAAACTGATGGGAGCCATAGGCTGATATCAGCCCCTGGCGAGTTCGATTGAGACTCAAGTCAATCGACTGGCCTTTTTTCAGATTGCGGTAAAGCAACTGAGTAAAGCTAATTGCCACATGGTCGGGGATGCGCTCAGTCATGGCAATCACCCCTGGCATACCTCTATTTACCAGGGCTTGAGCAAGATTGCGCTCCTGCCATCCCTGGTCAGAGCTATCGCTGTAAGCCCCTCGGCAAGAATTGAAGACAGCTAGCTTAATACCGTTGTTTACTAACAACCCAGCTAAATCTTCACCGCTAAGCCGCTCCGTCAGGCCAGTTTGGCGACTAACTAAGAAAAGATCTCCACCCGCGTTGCCCAAATTACTGTGGCCCGCGTAGTGCAAAATCTGATAGCTACCGCGCTCTAACTCCTGGGTTAGCTCAGCGCGGCCTGGCTGCTCTAGGATTTTGAGCCGAACATCAACCAGCGAATTATTTGGCATCAGCCGCTCATCCATCGCCTCAGGATGCAGTTCTGAGCGAAGATGATAAGCCTCTTGCTTAAGCTCTAGTCGCTCTTGGTCGTTAGGAGCGGCAATCACCATCAAAATACGCAGCACTTGAGAGGAATCGTCTGCTTTTGATGGCACAGACGCATTCGCTTGCGGGCGATTGAGGATGTAGCGGGAAAAGATAACGTCTGTGCCAGTGGCCAGTGGACGCGGGCCAGCATGAAGTGCTTCCCAAGGGAGCTGCTGTAGGCGAGGGTCTTTAATACCGATACGAAGGCGTAGCAAATCTCTACGATTGCGAGCGACGCTCTGAGCTGCTACCCAGCTGTCATGTAGCTGGCCTCTGAATAATTCATTGTGAAGCGTTTGACCCAGGTGGACTAGAGTCGCTAGATTAGGAGCCTCCTCCTCAGGGGCAGGACTCCGATAGCCAGAACCCGCGCGGGTAGGAATTGTACGGTTAGGCTGTCCCTGCAAGAGCCCGAGCAAAGGGTCATGCATGAGCGCCTTGGTTTGTACTAACCAATCGGCAACCGGCCACTGAACTCTTTCTTCAGCATGCTGCACCCCTACTTCTACATCCTCAGTACGCACTAAGTACTGATCGCCGCCAACGGCAGTGATAGATATCCCAAATTCCTGAATCACAGCTGCTCTTGTTCCCTGGTAGTTAGATCGGGATAGCCTTTTCGGTCCGGTGCCAGTGGATGAAAAAGGGGCTAAACTGCACGCCCTAGTCAACCATTTTAGGCACTTTCTCAGCGCTTGTGGTCAGTGCACCCCAGCAGCCTTTCATAGGCTGCAACAAAGACCTCAGCAAAACTCGTCCCTATTAGTAGAGTAAGAAGTCGAACTCCTTTTCCACGCAGGCGTTGGGACAGTTACAACGGCGGAGCTTTTTCAAGAGAAAAATAGACGCATCAAAAAACGTTGTCCTATCCCACGGATAGCTTACCCGCTTAAGCCAAGTCAGTATGCACAACGTGATAAATCACACCGATTCACCTAGGGGGAATCGCTGGAGGCCAGAGCAGGAGAGGCATAAGGTCCTTACAAGATTTCGTAAAGCTGCCAAGAGGGTGGATGAAGGTGTGCGATCGCGGCTCTCACCGCAGCTAACTGAGCCCGAACCCAGTTACCTCAGTTGGCACAGCCACCGTACCAGCTGTCACCCACTGTTTAAAACCATACTTTCCATCAATCTGTATTAACCTTCGTAAAGATCGTTAGTTTTTCCACGTCCAGCGATCGCAAAAGCCTCGCAATCGATTGCGGTACAATTTGCTTATCTTCACAGATGCGTTCATTTGTACCATCTCAACTGATTAGACGCTATGGTCGCAACGCCAGCGAACACTGAACCTGCGATCGCAGTCGATATCGAAGCGCAAAGAGCTGCTCAGCTAAAACAGCTAGCCGCAAGCTTGCGGCCAGGACAGCGGGAGTTAGCGCAGTGGCGCTCTGGTCCTTTAGCCGTGTCAGCCGTTCCTGGCTCTGGAAAATCTACGGGGATGGCAGTAGGTGCTGCAATTGCGATCGCCCACCATCAGCTCCACGCCCGTAAGCAGCTCGTCCTTGTTACCTTTACCCGCTCCGCCGCCGCGAACCTCAAGGCCAAGGTCCGCCAGCATCTCAAGGCACTTGCTCTCCCGCAAAATAGCTTCGTCGTCCACACGCTTCACGGCCTTGCGCTCAATATCGCAACGCGTCACTCAGAAGTCTCTGGAATCAATCTCTCTAGCTTAGATTCAGAAGGCACAACGCTGATTTCACCGACCCAGAGCCACCGGCTGATTCAAACCACAGTAGAGAGATGGATCGTTGATAATCCGCTGACCTACCAGCAGCTAATCGAGGGGCAAACAGACTTTGATGGCGAAGAAGCAGAACGGCTGCGGCGGCAAACCGTGCTGCGCACAGAAGTATTGCCAGCGATCGCACATACCGTCATCCACGAGGCCAAAAGCTCAGGACTGCTGCCCGGCGCGCTCATGGACATTGCACAAAGCATGGTGGTGCGGACCGCAGAAGAATCACCGGACTACGCAGTAGTTGTGATTGCGGCGGGTTTATATGCCCACTACCAATCGCTCTTAGTCGCACAAAATCTGATCGATTACGATGACATGATTTTAGCGGCGCTCAAAACCCTAGAAGAACCGGTGATTCGTCAGCTGTGGCAGACCCGAGTATTCGCTATTTTTGAAGACGAGGCGCAGGACTCTTCCCCACTGCAAACTCAGCTGTTAGAAACATTAGCAGGCGACCCACAGGATGCCAGTAAGCCGCTGAATATTGTGCGGGTCGGTGATCCAAATCAGGCGATTAATTCTACGTTTACGCCTGCTGACCCAGTGTTTTTCAATCAGTTTTGCGATCGCACTCAAGAACTTGGCAGCCTCGCCACCATCGAACAGGCCGGGAGAAGCTGCGATCGCATCATGGCAGCCGCCAACTTCACGCTGCGCTGGGTGAATCAAAACAGCCCTGGCAATCCCTTCCGCAGCCAAAACATTCGGCCTGTTGGCCCTAACGATCCACAGCCGAACGCCAACCCGCCGCAAATCGGCGGCGGGGTCGAAATCGTCCGTCCCGCCACTATTACAGACACCGTAAAGCAGCTGGCTAAGCGAATCGTTGCAGCTCACAAAGAAGACAAAGAACTCACGATGGCTGTACTGGTAAGAGAGAACCGACAGGGGAAATTTCTACGAGAGATTTTGGAAGATCCTAAGCAGCTAGGGTTTGATTTTGAGGCAGAAGGGATTGAAATTTATGACGTGGGCGCGCGCGACAGAAAAAGCCACATCCCTCGCGAAATGCTCGACCTACTTCAGTTCATCGAGCGTCCTCACTCTCCAGACAACATAAAAGCCGCCCTGCGCGTTCTGGTCTCTCGTCAGCTCATTCCTACCCAAGACCTCAATCCGCTGGCCACAAACCCAGAACGTTTTTTGTATCCTGGGCCGCTAGATGTTCCGCCGAAGAATCCTGCCGCGAAGCAGGCTCGTCGTTACTGCGCCGCTCTCCTTCGCGCCCGACTAGAGCTGCCTGCCTATCACCTCATTCCCTTTCTCGGCCTTACCCTACGCTACGACCAAAGCGAACTGGCCACCGCCGATAAGCTCGCCGCTCGCATCGCCCAGCAAACCCTAGAAGACAGCAGCCTCATCGCCATGCTCAACGCCTTGCAGGAGTTGCTGAGCAGTGAACGCTTCCGCGCGGTAGAAGCCGAAGACACCGAATCGCAATACACCCGCGCAGGGCAAGTCACCATCATGACCATGCACAAAGCTAAAGGGCTCGATTGGGACATCGTTTGTCTGCCCTTCTTGCACAAGCGCAATATTCCAGGCGAAAGCTGGATTCCACCGCAGATAGAGTTCTTAGGCAAGTTTTCACTCAGCGAGGTCGCCCGCGCTCAGCTCCGAGCCCATACGCATGCGGTATACGCCCAAGCACGCAAACCTGACCCTATTCCCGATATTGAGACAGCTTGGCAGCAGGCGAGTAACTTGAAGCGAGCCGAAGAATTTCGGCTGCTGTATGTGGCCATGACACGGGCCAAAAAGCTGCTGTGGATGTCGGCAGCAAAGCAAGCGCCTTTCACCTGGAGCAAGCCAGAAAACTTACAAGAGGCTGAGATGACACCCGTGCTCAGCGCATTGAATCAGCATTAATGATTCGTTTAGCTGTGGACCACTGCTAAACGAACGGTTCAAAGTCACCGTTCATACGATTCGAGCCACTACAGAACCTTGCAGTAAACTTTGTCGCATCGTTCTGTATCCACGCCACTCATCGGCTGATAGTCATTCTTCTCGTAGAGAACAACAGCTTCTTTCAGCGCTGTTGCCGTCTCTACCCAAGCTTCGCCATAGCCCCTACCTGCTGCGGCTTGCTCTAACTGAGCTAACAAGAATCGGCCCAGGCCCTGTCTACGAGCTTCAGGCAGCAAATACATCTTGCGAATCTCAACAGCGTTATTACCCCGGTCAATAGGGTGATACCCCCCCGTCCCTACGATTTTTCCTTGTGATTCTGCGACCCAAAATTCGCCACCGGTTTGCTGGTAGTACTTCTCCACTTCCACAGCATCTTGATCGCTACAGCCGCCACAGCTGACCTCCCAGCCAAGGCCGTATTCTTCCAATACGGTTTTAACCACGTTTGCCGCAGACTCACGGTCACCTGCCACCCAATCTCGAATTACAAAATCCTTAAACTGAGTCCTCATTACACTAATTCCTCTATCTGGCCTCTCTATCTACTGCCCTCAGCTATGCACCCTAGGTTCAGGATGCAACGTACTCAAAATCTCACTCTCCTGCGCTGCTAGTTCCGCGAGTCGCTCATTCACCAAGTCAACATCGAAATATGTCTTCGCTAGCAGCCAATAGCTGCCATAGTGGCGGGCTTCTGAAGCCATCAACGACCGATAAAACTTGGCCAGCTGTGGGTCTGGGCAGTGCTCGCCCAAAAGCCCCAACCGCTCATGGCTACGGGCTTCAATCAGCGCAGACACCAACAGCAAATCCAGCATTCGATCTGGCTCTTGACGACGAACACATTTTTTTAGCCCCGCACCGTAAGGCGGTGGCGAAACAGGCTGCAAAGGAACGCCGCGCTGGTCGAGCCAGTTGTTTACTTGGTCGTAGTGGCTGAGTTCTTCTTGGGCGATCGCAGTTAGCTCCCGCACTAGCTCCACACTCGACGGGTAGCGAGACATCATCTGAATGGCTGTACCTGCTGCCTTGCGCTCACATTGAGCATGGTCCAACAAAATAGTATCCATATTTGCGATCGCCTGCTCCACCCAAGCCTGCGAAGTCGGCGTTTTTAGGAATTTGATCTTGGCAGTAGTGGGCTTAGCAGGGCTAGCAGCAACCATAGCGATGGCAATTGGAAAAAGATGGGCTTATTGTAACGAGTTTCTCACTCAAATTCTCGATTCAAACCACATATTAAATCCAGCTACGCAGACCGTCGTAAGTAGCTTACAAGCCCTTCTAGCCCTAACCGATAGCTGTCTGCACCAAATCCACTAATTTGCCCAACTGCAACAGGCGCAATGTAGGAATGATGCCGAAAGGCTTCGCGCTGATGGATATTGCTTAAGTGAACTTCTACGGTGGGGATAGCAACCGCTGCGATCGCATCTCGAATGGCTACGCTCGTATGGGTATAGGCCCCCGGATTAATCAAAATGCCCTGGTGGAGATCCAATGCAAATTGAATCTGGTCCACCAAGGCACCTTCATGATTAGATTGAAAAAATGTTATCTCGACAGTTAGACCATCAGCAACTTGCTTCAGATGCTTGCTGATACTTTCTAGCGTCTGAGAACCATACACCTCAGGCTCCCTTTTTCC
>JBCBDN010000197.1:0-7343 GCA_038529685.1 Cyanobacteria bacterium J06598_1
AGAAAGCGAGCGGCACGACCTGGTCGCTGCCTACTACAAACGACTCACCAGTGAGGATTCTCAAACTAGACAGGAAGCGGCAAAAGCTTGGTCTATTTGGGAAGCGAGCACAAGCAAACTAGTGCCAGATACTGACCTGATGGCCCGGTTTGGAGAGGGTAGCTTTGCCGATGCCTTCGCGCGGATCGAATGCCACTACTTTACGAACGGTGGCTTTTTTGAGAACCCGAATCAGCTTTTAGACAACGTGGATGCAATCCGTCATATTCCAGCGGTGATTGTGCAGGGACGCTATGACGTGGTGTGTCCTATGACTTCAGCTTGGGCGCTGCATCGGGCGTGGCCAGAGGCTGAGTTAATTGTCGTGGCAGAGGCTGGTCACTCTGCGACTGAGCCGGGTATTACTAGCGCGTTGATTGAGACTACCGATAAGTTTGTGGTGGCTGGCTGATTCGTCCTAGGGTGAGTGTGGTTTCCTATGGCTAGGAGCGTTGCCAGAAGCGCCTCTTATTTTCGTGGGGAATCGGCAGTCCGATCGATGTATGAAATTCGCGCTGTACTTTGCGAGTTAACCGCTTAGAGACCTGACGAACAATCTGATTGAGCAGCTTATCGCCAGAAGCTTTCACCAGGTTGTCGGGCAGTACCTGAATAAATTTAGGGACTTCTACCCAGGTAGATAAATGTAGTTCCCACTCTACGTGAGTGAGCTTGTCAATATCGACTGTATTAGGCAGGTTGTCGTCTGTAGCGGCGGCCTCACACAGCGTCATAGACGCATTGAAATCTACGTCGTAGCCGGCAGGCTTGTAGCCAGGGACCGGAATAGTTTCTATCCGATAGATGCCTTCTTCTTGAGGCAGCAGGTTCAGCCCAATTTTAGGTTCTATTTCGTGGTTTAGGCTCTTGAACTTGCCAACGGTGAGTCCGTAACCATTTTCTCCGATAGGCTCTACAGCCATCGGTTGTGCGCATCGGTGAAACCAGTCTTGGTGAGCATCAAGATACTTAGCCACACTGGCTGCATCTGCATACATCTCCATATGGCCTATGTAGTTGCCTTGGAAGTGCAATGTTTCTTTTGAAGAAGAACTGACGTTCTTTTGTGAAGTTTTTTGTCCTTCAATTAGACTAGCACTCGCCTTAAGAAATTGGGAGCCTAGCTGAGGAGTTGACGCGTCAGAAGGAATTTGCATATGAGCAGCTAAAAATAAATTGAATGAGAAGGTGTCCGTATAAAGCGAACTTGATGAGACACAAAAGATACGTTCCATCAACCATAGCTACGGGTAACAATCAAGAACCTTCGTTGATTTACGGATAAATATGACAGTTGCCCTACCTTTAGACAGTGACTATCGCTACGTTTGAGCCCTTATACTTTGGGTACACCCACACATAATTTTGTTTGTTAAGAGAATGGAACATTGGCTATGAGAGCATTGGTTGCAGGGGCTACAGGGCAAACAGGTCAGCAGATTGTTGAGCAGCTGCTAGCAAAAGATATTGCGGTGAGAGCACTGGTGCGAGATCGGGAAAAGGCGATCGCACAGCTTCCTGAAGGCGTCGAAATCGTTGTGGGTGATGTTCTTGAGCCCAATAGCTTGCAGGCTGCACTGACCGACTGTGAGGTCATGCTAAGCGCGACGGGAGCAGCGCCTAGCATGGACCCTACTGGTCCCTATAAAGTGGACTACGAAGGCAATAAGAACCTGATAGAGGCTGCAAAGGCTGCAGGTGTTACTCAGTTTGTGATGGTGTCTTCTCTGTGCGTCTCTAAGCTGTTTCACCCGCTCAATTTGTTCTGGGGCATTTTGTACTGGAAAAAGCAGGCCGAAGACTATCTCAAGCAGAGCGGTGTGCCTTACACGATTGTTCGCCCCGGTGGGCTAAAGAATGAAAACAATGCTGAGGCCATTGTGATGTCGTCAGCCGATACGCTGTTTGAAGGCAGTATTCCTCGGCAGAAGGTGGCGCAGGTTTGTGTGGAGTCACTGGGCGCGGCAAGTGCCATAAATAAGGTGCTGGAGATTGTGACGAGTGAAGAAGCGATCGCTCAGCCCATGACAACATTGTTCGCAGCAGTGAGCTGAACATCAACAAATGGGCTATGTCAGCCGAGGTAAATAATGCAAAAAGTCCCCCACACCTACCTTCAATGGATGCGGGGGACTTTTTGTTCGCAAAACTGGTGGGACGATTAACCTGCCTAGAAGAACCAGCCGTAGCTATGCAGACCCTTGCCCAAGATATTGACGCCCAGGTAGCAAATCCACACGACAACGAAGCCGGTCGCCGCCAAAATAGCGGGCCGACGACCCTGCCATCCTTTGGTGATGCGCGCATGTAAGTAAGCCGCGAATACTAGCCATGTGATCAATGCCCATGTCTCTTTTGGATCCCAGCTCCAGTAGGAGCCCCAGGCTTCGTTCGCCCATACCGCGCCAGCAATAATGCCGATGGTCAATAGCGGAAAGCCCAGGCCAATAATGCGATAGCTAATGTTGTCTAGCGTATCGGCTAAGGTCAGTCGCTGGAGTGACAAGGGCTCAGCGGTAGCGGCACTGACTGCTGTAGGAGCTTCAAGAACGGCAGTTCCACCCCCTACACTTGCGATCGCTTCAGTTGGAATACTGGTTTGAGTGACGGTACTTTCTGCGCGGTTGAGGGTGTATTTGCGATCCCTAAAGCCACCCGTGCCAACAGAGCTGCCCTTGAGTTCGACGGCTTGGCCTCGGGTGACGATCAGGAATGCGATCGCAATCAAAGATCCCACCATCAGGGCCGAATAGCTAATTAGCATCACGCTCACATGCATCATTAGCCAGTTTGACTTGAGCGCGGGAACTAGTGGTTCAGAGTGCTGCATTGTCTTTGGTAGCGTGAGGGCCGCAAAGGCTGCGATCGCCATTGCTACTGGAGAGGTAACCGCACCCACCCAGCGACTGCCACTCATCCGCTCAGCGGCAAAATGTACCGCTGTAATTCCCCAGGCAATAAAGAACAGCGATTCGTACAAGTTGCTCAGCGGAAAATAGCCCCCTTCAATCCATCTAGCTGTGAGCAGCGCGGCCATGCAGAGATTCCCGGCAGCCATGCACGCACCGCCAATCAGCGGCATCACTTTTATATTTGAAAAGGCAAGCCCGCTCCAGTACGCCAACATGGCCAAAAACAAAACGGCAAAGGCGGCGTTGTCTAACCAGCCTTCTAGACCTGCCAGCGTTAGGCGAGTGCTTTGTAGGCTCAGCAGATGAGCCGATGGAGTCGCTAGAAGCAAAAACATAAAAAGAGGTGCTTTATAACTTTGTATTCTGAATGAATGTCCGAATGGATGAAACGTGCGTTCTTATATTCTACCGACAGGCGATACCGAGTGCTATGACCGGCTGTCGTGTAAGCCTTTTGATAAGACTTTATCTTCTGGGCTGTAGCCGATGAGCTATCAAAAATGTTAAATTCCATCGGGCTTCGGTGATGAAGTACACAGCGTTCGATACATTGTTCTAGAGAAAACGGTTTTGAGGTCAATTGCCTCAGGCTCGCTGTTGCACACGTCACGGTTGGCGGTGCCAAAGTCTAGTAAGACTCTATCTATATAAATGTCAGTGAGAGAATAATAATGGACGCAGCAGCACTCTGGGAAAGGTATCAGGACTGGCTTTATTACCACGATGAGTTAGGTATCTATGTAGATGTCAGTCGTATGAGCTTCGACGATGCCTTTGTAGAGCAGCTGACGCCCAAGTTTGAGCAGGCTTTTGGGCTGGTAGATGAGCTAGAGAAGGGGGCGATCGCCAACCCCGATGAAAATAGAATGGTGGGCCACTACTGGCTGCGCGATGCAGACCTCGCCCCTTCAGAAGAAATCAAGAAAAACATTGTCGACGGTGTTGAGTCGGTCAAGACGTTTGCCAGTGACATCCACAGCGCGAAGATTACGCCACCGGGCGAAAAGCAGTTTACAGACGTTTTGTCAGTCGGGATTGGTGGTTCAGCCCTAGGGCCTCAGTTTGTCTCTAAGGCGTTGGCTGATGTCGATGCGCCTTTGGCCATTCACTTTATTGACAATACCGATCCTGTAGGGATTGACCGCACGTTTGCGGAGATAGGCGATCGCCTAAAAACAACCCTCGTTGTTGTCGTTTCAAAATCAGGCGGCACGCCAGAAACGCGCAACGGCATGGTAGAAGCTAAGGCTGCTTTTGAGCGAGCTGGGCTTGACTTTGCTAAGTACGCGGTAGCTGTGACCGGTGAAGGCAGCAAGCTAGATAATGTGGCTAAGTCGGAAGGGTGGATTACAACGTTCCCCATGTACGACTGGATTGGAGGACGCACTTCTGAGCTATCGGCAGTTGGGCTCCTGCCTGCGGCCCTACAAGGCGTTGATATTCAGGAGATGCTAGACGGCGCTAAGGAAATGGACATTGCGACGCGTGTCCACAGCATTAAAGAAAATCCGGCGGCGCAGTTAGCGCTAGCGTGGTACTTCTCTGGCAACGGCAAAGGTGAGAAAGACATGGTGGTGCTGCCCTATAAAGACAGCCTGCTGCTTTTCAGTCGTTATTTGCAGCAGCTGGTGATGGAGTCGCTAGGTAAGGAAGAAGACCTAGACGGCAATACCGTGTATCAGGGGATTGCGGTGTACGGCAATAAAGGCTCGACCGATCAGCATGCCTATGTGCAGCAGCTGCGCGAGGGCGTACCGAACTTTTTCGCCACGCTGATTGAAGTGCTAAAAGATCGCGAAGGGACTTCTGTTGATGTGGAGCCGGGTGTAACGGCGGGTGACTATCTCTCTGGACTGTTGCAGGGTACTCGCCGCGCGCTGTCTGAAAATGGTCGCGACTCTATCACAATCACGGTGCCAGATGTAACGTCTAGAAGTGTAGGTGCTTTGATTGCGCTGTATGAGCGAGCGGTGAGCATTTACGCTTACTTAGTCAATATCAATGCATATCACCAGCCGGGTGTAGAAGCTGGGAAAAAGGCAGCAGCAGATGTGTTAGGCGTTCAGAACCAGGTGAAGGATGTTCTTGCTAAGGCTGGCAAGGCTCTTTCTTTAGATGAAATTGCGGAAGAGATGAAGGCCGTCGATAAGATTGAAAACATCTACAAAATTGTGCGACACCTCAATGCCAATGGCCGTGAAGTGGAGATTGAGGGTGATCCGCACAAGCCTGCATCTTTAAAGGTTTCAGCGGTTTGAGAAAGATTAGCTAAGTGCTTTCGCACGCTCACTTGCTGTAACGTTGGCCGTTTGGCTAACCGTTGGTCTGCCCATTGCATTCTGCCCATTGCATTGAGATTGCGCAGAAAGCAAACTCGTCATTTATGGCCAATACCGAACCCGTATGCGTGCTTTCAAATTTCATGCTCTAGGTGAGCGCACGTATGGGGCAATGCCTTTTACAATAGTTGCTCTGTCGTTCTGGGCGTTGCTTCTTATTTGTCATGGCGTTTTCTTCGATTACTCGGGCGATCGCACGCTCCGGCCTCGGTCAAGAACTGATCGCAAAGCTAGAAAAACAATCTCTTCAGCTCAGCGGTGCCCCTAGGCTGCCAAAGGGCTTAGTGACTTCAGCGTTGGCACAGGCTCAAAAGCGTCCGCTCCTAATTGTTACTGCCACCTTGGAAGAAGCGGGTCGTTGGGCAGCGCAGCTAGAAGCGATGGGCTGGGGTACGGTCGCGTTTTACCCCACGTCAGAATCTTCTCCTTATGATGCCTTTGATCCAGAGTCAGAGCTGATATGGGGACAGCTTCAGGTGCTCTCTGATTTGATCAATGGCAAGACTCAAACGGAGAATTTACCACCAGGGTCTAAGCATTTGGGCGCGATGGCCATTGTTGCTACTGAGAGAGCCCTCCAGCCTCACCTGCCGCCGATTGAAGCTTTTCGACCTTATTGTCTAGAGATCAATGTGGGTATGGAGCTGAAGGTGAAGGCCCTTAGCGTGAGCCTGGCTAAGCTGGGCTATGAAAAAGTATCGACGGTAGAGACTGAGGGGCAGTGGAGCCAGCGGGGCGACATTATCGATGTGTTTCCGGTGGCGGCTGAGCTGCCGGTACGGCTAGAGCTATTTGGCGATGAGCTAGAGCGCTTAAGAGAATTTGATCCGGCTAATCAGCGATCACTCGACAAAATCGAAACCCTGCTACTCACCACCACGGACTACGGTCCGATTATTTCTGAAGCCTTACAGAGCAAAGGCATTCTTGAAGACTTAATTGAAGAAGAGGCTCTAGAAGCCTTCACTGACACAAACAAAATAGAAGGCGTGCGACGTTTTGTGGGTCTTGCCTTTGACCCGCCTGCGACGCTGCTCGACTATCTGCCTGAAAACACACTAATTGCCGTTGACGAACCTGAACAGTGCCAAGCACACGCTGACAGGTGGCTCGAAACGGTTGAAGACCGATGGGTGGAGGCAAAAGAAGGATTTGAGTCAAGTGAGAAGACTCAGCTGCCCAGTACAGGACTGCCTAGGCTGCACCGTCCTTTTTCTGAAGCGCTAGAAGAGATCAATCTGTTTCAGCGGATAGATTTATCAGAAATTTCAGAGGAAGGGGTGGGTCTGAATTTAGCCAGTCGCCCAGTGCCGACGCTGCCACATCAGTTTGGTAAGCTGGCTGAAATTTTGCAGGCTGAACGCGATCGCAAATTCTCTCCTTGGCTAGTCTCCGCCCAACCCTCCCGCTCTGTCTCCCTCCTCCAAGAGCACGACTGCCCCGCTCAGTTTATCCCTAACCCAAAAGACTATCCTGCCATCGATAAGCTGCAAAATCAGCGTATCCCGGTAGCCGTTAAGTACTCAGGGCTAGCCGAACTAGAAGGCTTTATTTTGCCGACCTTTCGGATAGTACTGGTCACTGACCGAGAATTCTTTGGTCAGCACACGTTGGCAACGCCTAGCTACGTGCGCAAGCGTCGTCGCGCAGCCTCTAAGCAGGTTGACCCTAACAAGCTACGTCCCAAAGATTATGTCGTTCATCGCAACCACGGTATCGGTCAGTTTCTGCGCCTAGATAGCTTGACGGTAGACCGGGAGACTCGCGAGTATCTGGTAATTCAATACGCGGATGGTTTGCTGCGCGTCGCGGTAGACCAAATGGGCGCTCTCTCTCGCTACCGTACGTCGGTAGAGCAGAAGCCCCAGCTGAATAAGATGACGGGCAAAACCTGGGAGAAAACTAAAGGAAAAGCCCGCAAAGCCATCAAAAAAGTGGCGGTTGATTTGCTCAAGCTCTACGCCAAACGGGCCCAGATGCAGGGGTTTACCTACCCAACAGATTTGCCTTGGCAGCAGGAATTGGAAGATTCATTTCCCTACACGCCAACGCC
>JBCBDN010000198.1:0-7326 GCA_038529685.1 Cyanobacteria bacterium J06598_1
AATCTCGCTTTGGGAATACCCAAGGATCGCGGGCTAATCAAGGAAATCTTTTGGTGATTCCGATTGAACAATCTTTGCTGTATGTGGAGCCGCTGTACTTGGAGTCAGAACAGAATGCGCTGCCGATTTTGGCGCGGGTGATTGTGGCGTACAAGAACAGAATTGTGATGGCGCAAACTTTAGAAGAGGGACTAGAGGCTATTTTCAGCGAGGCGGTTAATCGGACACCTGCCATTCTTAAAGAAGTGGAAAATGAGGGCGGCATTGAAGACTTGCTGCTGCCGAGCGGCGATTGATGCTAAGGCCGCCTGGGATACCTTTAAAGAATCAGAAGAAAAGCCCACTGAAGCTGCTAAAAAATAGGCGGATGTGATAGCTCCATTGGTGAGCAGCTATGGGTTGAGGGCTATTTTCGATGGAAGCGGGTTTATGACGAACCGTTAATAGAGGAGGTGCGCGATCGCCTTAGAAGTCAGTATCGTAAAGACGGTGTCTTGCGAAGTCTCGCCTCCTATCCCCTATGGCCTCTCCCCCTGTTTCTACGACTGCTCAAGCGCCGTCCTCTGCCAAGTCTTTTGCCAAGTCTTCTTTCTGGCCGTTAGCGCTGTATTGGACAGTTGGTGCGGTAGTCGGTGCTTTGTATTTGCGCCCGGAGATGGCCCAGCTCCCCACTTATTCGAGTCGCTCCCACTTCGTGTCTGTAGCGGTTGCTCTAGCGGTGACAGTGGTGACGACGGTTGCCTATAGCAAGGTGACGACTTATGGGGGGCGATCGCTCCACTTGCCAACCCTCTTCGGATTCTCTTTCTTTAACGGAATCTTAGAAACAGTCCTTTTCCTGGCGAGCTTCAAAATCGGTACTACTTTAGCGGTTCCTTTCACCGCTGAACCGCTGTGGCTATTCCTTGCCGGTACACTGAGCTTTTTTGTGTATTCGGGCCTTATTCATGTCTTTCTCTGGCTCAAGATCTTGCCGCCTCACCTCAACAAAAGCCCAGCGGTTAAGAACGCTCGCAGAGTTTGGATAGTGGGCCTTGTTGCTGTGAGCGTGCTGTGGGGTTGGCTTTACTTTGCCTATCAAGATTTCTGGTCTGTTGCGGTGCTACATGCCCTGTTCGATGCTGGGATGGTGTACTGCATTCGCTACCGATTGAGATGAGCTAGCCCTCTAATCACTTGTCAGTACTTTGCTATATCTGATGCCTGTCGTTTTGGATGTATTCATAGTCTAACGGCGAACGAGGAAGCGCCTGTGTGGAACTTCCTCGTTGCATTGACTTATTTGGTACTTGCGTAAAAGAAAGTGTCAGCGAAATCAGTCAGTCTTAACCCACTATGCCTAGCCTACTAGGTGAGCTTCCAAGAACCAAAGGCGCTTATCGATGGTGCGAGAGATTTCTGTGTAGAGATCGCTCGTGTCCATGTCGCCTTGCTCGTCAGCTTGGGCAATGCCTTCGCGTAGGTGCTTGGCGTAAGCTGCGTAGCGATCGGCTAGGGCCGCAACGTGCTCCATGCCACTAACTGCATCAAAGTCATACTCTGGCAAAATTGACTCACTAGCGGCAATGCGCACGGTGCCCATCGCGGTGCCCGCTAAGGCGGTGACTCTTTCGGCGACCATATCAGAGAACTCTTCTAGCTCGCCTGCCATTTCATCGAATAGGAGGTGCAGCTGGTAAAAGTCTTTTCCTTTTACATTCCAGTGGGCTTGCTTGGTTTGGGTGCGCAAATCGGTGGTGGCAGCTAGGGTGCCGTTCAGCATATTTGCAACAGGTTTGCGGGTCTCGAGGGAGAGATCAATCCGGGTGGGGTAAAAAGCAGATTTTGAAGTGGTTGCAACCATAGGGGCCTCCGAAAGGTAAGGGTCTGTCGCTCACAGAATCATGCTAAAGGGTAATCTATCACACTCGCTAGTGCTACTCTCTGGCTGGGTCTGTGGCTAATTTGTTACCTTGAATTTGACTTCTTAAGTATACTCGTAATGACTTCGCTTTAGCAAGCGATTTTGCAATCATGTAAGACGGCAGATTAAGCATTGCCTAGCATCCTCTCCAAGTGCAGGCGATAGCGATACAATTGCCCATAACTATTGCTGATTACTTTATCCCTCTAAAACGAAGCGTTTATGACTGCTGCTGCACCTGCAAAGACTGAATACGAAGCCGTTATTGGTCTGGAAACCCATTGCCAGCTGAGCACGGATACCAAAATTTTCTCTACGAGTTCTGCTGCTTTTGGCGCTGACCCTAATACCCATGTGGACCCGGTGACGATGGGATTGCCGGGTGTACTGCCTGTGCTGAACGAGAAAGTGCTGGAGTACGCGGTGAAAGCAGGCTTGGCGCTGAACTGCCAAATTGCCCCCTATAGTAAGTTCGACCGTAAGCAGTACTTTTATCCTGACCTGCCCAAGAACTACCAGATTTCGCAGTTTGACCTGCCGATTGCAGAGCATGGCTGGCTAGAAATTGAAATTATTAAAGATGGTGAGCCGGTGCGGAAGCGAATTGGTGTGACCCGTCTGCATATGGAAGAAGACGCTGGCAAGCTGGTGCACGGCGGCGGTGGTGACTTGGCGGCGGCTTCTTACTCGCTGGTGGACTATAACCGGGCTGGGGTGCCGCTAGTAGAGATTGTGTCTGAGCCGGATATTCGCTCGGGGGAAGAGGCGGCGGCTTACGCGGAGGAGATCCGGCGGATTATTCGGTATCTGGGTGTGGGCGATGGCAACATGCAGGAAGGCTCGCTGCGCTGTGATGTGAATATTTCGGTGCGACCGGTGGGGCGTGAAGCGTTTGGGACGAAGGTTGAGATTAAGAACATGAATAGCTTTAGTGCGATCGCTAAAGCTATTGATTACGAAATTGAACGCCAAATTGCAGCGGTAGAAGCGGGCGAGCCAATCTACCAAGAAACTAGGCTGTGGGAGGAAGGCCCTCAGCGGACCAAGAGTATGCGGATGAAGGAAGGTTCTAGCGACTATCGCTACTTCCCTGAGCCAGATCTGCCGCCGATTGAGGTGAGCGCCGACCAGCTAAAGAGCTGGAAGGATGAGCTGCCTGAGCTGCCAGCGCAGAAGCGGAAGCGATACCAGGAGGATATTGGGCTGTCGGCTTACGACACGATGGTCATGATTGATGATCGCGGTGTGGCGGAGTATTTTGAGCGTGCGATCGCCACTGGTGCTTCTAGCAAACTGGTCGCCAACTGGATTATGAGCGACATTGCCGGGTATCTCAACGCTGAAAAGCTGAGCATTGGCGAGATTAAGCTAACGCCTGATGCGCTCGCTGAAATGGTGAAACTGATTGAAGATGGCACCATCAGCAATAAAATTGGTAAAGATATGCTGCCAAAACTATTAAAAAATGGCGGATCGCCCAAAGAAATCGTGGAGAAAGAAGGGCTTAGCCAAATCTCTGACCCCGCTGAAATCGAATCGATGATCGATGAGGTGCTCAGCGCTCACCCCGATGAACTTGCTAAGTTCCGCGCGGGTAAAACGAAGCTGAAGGGTTTCTTTGTCGGTCAGGTAATGAAGCGTACCGGTGGACGAGCCGACCCCAAGCTCACTAATCAGCTGCTTGGAAAGAAGCTCAATGGCTAATTTGTCAGCTACAATGAACGGCTTCTCGGCACTCAAAGACTGATTGCCCTTGAAAAAGTTCCAAATTCTAGAATACGAACAACATAGTTCTAGTATCAGAACAAAAAGGGGGTTACACCCCCCACCCCTTGTGCCATAATGTATGCATGTAGATGCACCCTGATGGTAGGGAGAGCCCACTTGCTAATAAAGGGGCTCTCCTTTTTTTTGTCCGATTTTTTGTAGACCTTTTCCAATAGGTCTTTGGTAGGGTGGCCGTGCTCTGAAGATTTTGTCGGGCATTCTAAAGTATTTCTAAGGAAGGGGGTGCAACCCCTCACCCTTTGTGCCATAATGTATGCATGTAGATGCACCCTGATGGTGAAGAGCGCCCCCTGTACTAAGCAGTCGGCGCTCTTTTTTTTGTCTATTTTATTCGTCTATTTTATTTTGGGGATGCTGGTGCTGAACTGCCGTCAATGTCTCTCATAGTCTCCACCAGAGCCGTACTTCACCGCATCTCTCCATCGGTCAGTGGCGTACTGCTTTTTCTCCGAGGTCTCTCGCACGTCCACTGCGCTCTGCATCAAATCCATTAAGCTATACCAGCCCAAACGCGCAAAGTGTCCTGACCAACTGGCCACCGAGCCGACACCTACCTGCGGCAAAATGCTGGCTACGAGTGCTGGATGGCGGGTGGATGTTCTGAGCATTGTTTTTGCTAGGGCCGGAAACTGGACGACATCTTGAAGAAAGGGCCTTAGCACTTCATCGCCCAGCGCATCCATGTCTGCGAAGATAGTAGAGAGAACATCGTTGATTTTGTTGGGTGGGAGCGTTTGATTGACGCTGACACTCATAGACTTTTGGAAGAGCCAGGTGACTGAAAGGTTCGGTTGATAGGGCTGCAAGCGGCTGAGGGCTTTGCTGTTGAGGAGGTCAGCCTGTAAGGCGTCGTCGATGCCAGCTGTGAGGCGCTCTAGATGGCGGACCATCGCGCCGAAGCCGCCGAAGCTGAGGGGAGACTGGCTGCCGCTGCTATCGCCCACGGCTAATGCACGGTTCCATTCGTATTGAAGCGGGCTGTTCTTGTAGCAGGGAAAAAAGCCGAAGAGCGCGCGGACAAACTCAAGCTGCTCTAAGGTAACGTTTTGATAATCGGGCAGCAGGGTGAGGTAGTCCTCAAAGAGACTTTGCAGGCTGGGCCGACTGGGGTCAGCGTCTAGGTAGGTGAACATGTAGGTAGTGCGGCCATCGCGAGCGGGGAAGGCTTCCCAAAAGTACTGACACTGGTTTTGAATCGGGGTGAAGGAGGCGATCAGATCACCCGTTGTGTTGTGGGTGTAGCCCTTCGCACAGGTGCCTACCACCATGCAGACCGCGTCTGGCTTTTGCCCTTTACGCGCTTGCTGCACGATAGGAGAAAAGTGACCCATAGCGTCAATCAGTAATCTGCCGGTAATGGCAGTGGCGTTTTCCCCACCGGTTTGAATAGCCACTCCGTTTGGGTGAACGGCTGCTGACTTGAAAGGGGTGTGCTCTAGCAGGGTGCCGCCATCTGCTAAAAACTTTTGTTTGAGCTGCTCTAATAAGGAAACGGGATCTACGCCGATATTGAGAATATCGTTTACCCAGAGTTCATCGCCGCCGTTGAAGGTGATGCGAGCGGGGTTGTATTGTGATGCGATCGCACTTTCCAACCCCGCCTCACTTAGCAGCCCTAACCGCACAAATGCGTCCAGCTCCCGCCGCGAAATATTCCATTCTTGGTCTCGCCCCTGCAGCTTTCCTCTTTCTAACAGAGCAACCTTCCATCCTCGGCCTACCAGCGCCGCGCCCAGCAGTATGCCAAGCGTACCGCCGCATATCACTACGTCGTACTCCACCTGTGGCAGCTCGCTCGCTTGCTCCACTATCACAGGTGGAACAGGCCGATCACCAGTTTTGTAGCTACTCCATAGCTCATCTGCTTTTTGGAGCCCTATCCACGGGTTGCCTGGAATGGTTGAAAGAATTTGCTCAGTTTTATTCATACCTTCAGTGTAGAAACAAACGACCCGATAGGCTGGAGATATTTGCCGCTGTATTTTTCTGCTATGGGCTAGCCGCTGTAGTCTATTAAATAGAAGAAGGTAAATAGACGAAGGCTGGAACTAGGAGAGAATATGGAGCAGATTGGGGTAGCAGTAATTGGAACAGGGTTTGGCAGTAAGGTCCATATTCCTGGATTGCAGGCCCATCATCGGACGAATGTGGTAGCGGTGTGGAATCGCGACCTAGCCAAAGCCCAAACCGTTGCCGAAGCTAACAACATTCCCCTTGCCACTAGCGACCTCTCCGAAATCCTTACCAACGACAGCGTGCAAGCGGTCACCCTAGCAACGCCTCCCTTTGCCCATTACGACATGGCAAAAGACATCATCACCGCCGGTAAGCACCTTCTCCTCGAAAAACCCGTCACCCTCTCCGTCGAAGAAGCCGAGCACCTACAGCAGCTTGCCACTCATCACAACGTCATTGTGATTCCTGATTTTGAGTTTCGCTTTATTCCAGAGTGGCAACACTTTGCAGCGCTGCTAGGCCAAGGCCTCGTCGGCAAAAAGCGCCTCGTCAAAATCGACTGGATTGCCTCTAGCCGTGCAAGCTCAGAACGCGCCTGGAACTGGTACGCCCAAAAAGAACTGGGTGGCGGCGCTCTGGGGTCTATCGGCTCCCATACCTTTGACTATGTGAATTGGCTCTTTGGCCCTGCGACGAGTATCAGCGCCACGCTCAGCACCTCTATTCCTGAACGGCCAGATCCTGACACCGGAGCCCTTAAACCGGTTGATTCAGATGATGTGTGCGCCATTACCCTCACCTTGGCTGACGATACCCTCTGCCAAATTACCCTCAGCGCCGTTAGCTATGCTGGACGCGGTCACTTCATTGAAGTCTATGGTGACAAGGGTACGCTGGTCATTGGCAACCCCAGCCAAAAAGACTACGTCAACGGCTTCAAAGTTTACGCCAGCGAACTAGGTAGCGAGCCCAAAGAGGTGCCTACTCCCGAAAAATTTGCCTTTCCACAGCTCTACGCCGATGGTCGCACAGCACCTTTCGTTCGCGTTGTTGACCACTGGATAAACTGCATTGACGCAGGCATACCCAGCGCGCCTGCTATGCCTGAAGGCATTTATTCTCAAAAGCTTATGGACTTGACCCATCGTTCAAATCAAAGCCGAACTCAAATAACAGTTCCACCCGCTTAGTCCCACCCGCTTAGTTCTACCCGCTTAGCACCTGGCTGATGAATCTTTCCATATACTAAGAGAAAGCTCAGAGAGCTCGTATCAGATATGCGTTTCCTCAATCCTAAAACTGATTTTGCCTTCAAAAAAATCTTTGGCTCTTTGCAGAGTAAAGACATCCTAATCAGCTTTTTAGATGCACTACTGTACGAGGGAGCGCCAACAATTAAAGACCTCGAAATTATCGATCCGTACCAAGCGCCTCAGCTCAAAGGGATGAAGGACACCTATCTCGATGTGAAAGCGACTATCTCGGGCGATAAAACGGTCATCATTGAAATGCAAGTGCTCAACATACTGGGCTTTGAGAAGCGGGTGCTTTATAACGCGGCCAAAGCCTTCTCAATACAGCTAGACAGTGGAGAAGCCTACGCTCGGCTGAGTCCTGTGATTGCACTAACCATCACAGACTTTGAGATGTTTCCAGATAGCTCGCAGGTGATCTCTCGC
>JBCBDN010000199.1:0-7292 GCA_038529685.1 Cyanobacteria bacterium J06598_1
CGGATGATTGCGATCGCAATCATCCGCATAAAATCGCAGTAAGCCGTTTGTGTGCGAGTGTGCTGCCGCCCAAAAGCTTGTCTAAAGATGTTCAGGGCTGACTGGAACAGCGGTTCGGCTTGCCGGTAGTCTTGCAGTTGGCAGAAACTTACTGCCAGCTGATAAAAGGTTTCTCCAACATCAGGATGGGAGATGAGCTGTCCCTGCTGGCGAATTTTGAGGGCGCTACTCAGTAGGGGAATAGCCTGTTTGTAGCGCCCTCGAAGCCGATAAAACGTGGCTAAGTCAGTGAGGTGCGTGGCGACCGTCAAATGGTGCTCCCCAAATTGCTGAATGCTGAGCGCGATCGCCTGCTTGTAAAGCTGCTCAGCTTTGTCATCGCGACTCTGACACTCACACAAATAAGCCGAATCAGCGAGTGATTTTAGGCTACGACGATGTGCCCTCTGATACTTTGAGTCGGCTGTCGCATTTTCGGTGTGGGCCTCTCTGCTCGTGCGAGCTAGCGTCTGATTGAGGCGGTGAACGACCTCTGTTCTCGGAACGGTATAGGTGATGCGCTCAGCGGTAGGGTCGGTGATGGCAGAGGGCGGTGGCCGCTTTTGTGGCGGGCCTGCGTGTCCAAGTGCAAAATAGCGATGTCTTTTAGAACGATGTTTCTTAGGGCGTGAGTAGACCGTTCTTTTTACAGAGACTCCTTTTCGCTGATGGCCCAGCTTGGACCACCAATAGCGGAAGTAACGGTGCAAAGTTTGGTGTAATCGCTGAATCACAATCGCTGCTCAAGTCTCGATCAATCACTGATTTTTGTTATGTTTCCCCTCAAACAGCAGTGAGGGTCCATTTGGGAAATTGCAAATTTTGGCCTGAGAAGTCAATTCGTCTGTGAAGATATGCATAGAACCAAACGCGCTTGCGTTCACCTCAAACAATTACTGGATTGGTTTTTTGAGGGATCGGTTCTACTGAGAATTGGTCAAGTTTATTTTTATTGACGCTGCTTCAAAACTCTTTAGTATCTGTACAACCGTAATGAAGTATCTGTCGGCAACTTTTTGTGTGCCAATGGCTTCATGTTACACAGCGTGTTTTACTGGCGACAGTAAAGCTTTTGTGCGGATGCCTATATTCGTATGGGTATATCTAACGGGTCATGTAACTATATATTTTGATGTAAGCAGCGCTATTTTTGGGATTAATAAAAGGTGCTTGATACTAGAAAACAGGGTATGTCAGGAGTTCTTCAAATTGGACAGCGGGTGCTCACAGCATCTGAACTAATCGAAAAGCTGGGGCAGTATCGACTAATGCCTCAGCTGGTGCAGGAGTTTGTGATTGATACGGCTATTGCTGATATTGAGTGCGAACCGCAAAAGGCCATAGAGGGTTTCTGCGCACGGCGCGGCCTGTTCTCTGAAGAGCAGCGTCAAGCCTGGTGCCAGCAGCAGGGTCAAACGCCGCAGGCGATGATGAATGCGGCCGTCCGTGAGGAGCGACTGCAGACATTCCAAGAAAATACTTGGGGGGCTCAAATAGAATCCTATTTCTTGCAGCGCAAGACGCAGCTGGACCGCGTTTGCTATTCGTTGATTAGAACCAAGAATGCGAGCTTGGCTCAGGAAATATACTTCCGGCTGAATGATGACGGTGCTTCTTTTAACGACTTGGCTCGGCAGTATTCAGAAGGCCAAGAGTCCAAAACCGGCGGATTTATTGGTCCTGTAGAGCTGAATGTGCCTCACCCTGTGTTGGCCAGAATGCTCTCAGTCAGTCAGCCCGGTCAGCTGTGGGCCCCGACTCAAATTGGTGAATGGCTGGTGATTGCTCGACTAGAACAGTTTGAGCCAGCTCAGTTCACCGATACGATGCGTCAGCGGCTGCTGACTGAGCAGTTTCAGGGCTGGCTGAGGCAGCAGCTGCAAGAAATCTCTGTCCAAGAGATTAAAGACGACGATGACGACGACGACACGATGGACAACTTATTAGGGCTAGCACCAACCTAGATGCCATCACGTCATTTCGTCACACCTTACCTTCTCTCAAGTCAATCCTTAATCTTCACTTCTCACTTCATGATTACACTGAAATTGCGCTAGTCCTGATTTGATCTTTGCCTTTGAGGCATGGGTCTTATCCATTAATAGTTCACCGATTCACGGTTTGCTGCTTGAGTAGTGCACTGCGCCTAGCCCTTATTTGCTATGACTTATACCGACGTTTCAATCGACCAAGTCCTTCAAGACATTTTTCCCTTTGACCAGCTACCGCCGCCGGCGTTGGCGCAGCTAGCGCGTGAAAGCCAGTGGCTGCGCTATCGAATTGGTCAGCCGATTCTGCGCCGAGAGTCTATGCCGCACCAGCTAGTGGTGGTGGTAGAGGGAAAAGGTCGCCTGCTGGGCTATGACCCTTACAAAAAAGCGCCTATGACGCTGGACTTGCTGAAGACCAATGCGGTGCTGGGTTTGGCGAGTCTGGTGAGAGGGGTGCCCTGTGAAGGCGTTATTGCATCTTCTGAAATCGATGCGATCGCAATTTCTGTGAGCGCCGTACGACAGCTCATTGGCAGCCATGACGATTTTGCCAGAGCAATTACCGACTACTGCTACTTGTCAGAAGTTTTTGACCTGGCGAGTCAGTATTTTCAGACGCAGGCTCGCAGCGTGAGCAACCTGGCCGATACAGCTCGGCGGCTTCAAGAGACGGCAACGGCGCTGACCCTGCGAGCGGGTAAGATAGAGCTCGCTAATCCAGACCCTAACAAGCTGTGGTTTGTGAGTTCGCAGAGCATTCCAAGCCATCCGGCGGGCAGCTGGCTGTTGCCAGAGATGATGGATGGCCGGATTAAGAGTCAGAAGAATACGCGGCTTGTGGGCATTGATATGCGCGAGCTGGCGACTCAGCCTAACGAGGTGACGACGTTACAAGACACTCATCAGGCGGCTGGCCAGAATGGCAATGGCAACGGCAACGGCCAGAACGGCAACGGTGCTGCGGTTGTGGATGTTAACGGCAACGGCAACGGAGCGCTGGTCCACAGACCTTCAGAGGTGCCCTACGCACCAGATCTGAACTACGACTCCAATATTGTTGAAGAGGGCAGTGATCGCGCTAAAGCCATCAAGTTCCCGATTATTCGAGGTCGGGGGCCGGTGGGTGAAGCGCTCTCTTGCTTTGCCATGATTTCGCAGCAGCTGGGCATGCCCTTTAAGCGGGACGTGGTACAGCGGGTGCTGGTGAACCAGGATGAGCGGTTGGGCCATTTGTCTCTGACAGCCTGCGGGGCGGTGGCTGATTTGTTGGGGCTTAAGCCGCAGCTGGCAAAGGTGCCTGCTAGTGCGATCGCGCGTTTACCCAAGCTGGGCCTAATTCAGTGGAGAGAAGGCTTCGCGGTTATTTACCAAACTTCGACCACAGAGTATGTGATAGGCGTACCGGCTGAAAACAAAGTCCTTCATCTCTCGCCCGAGGCGTTTGAAGACACTTGGGGCCCCGAAGGCGAAATTTTGCTGGTGGAAACTACCGAGCAAACGCCGCAGCAAAAGTTTGACCTTGGCTGGTTTATTCCCTCGCTGAAAAAGTACCGCGCTACGCTCAGTCTGGTACTAGTCGCTTCCCTGTTTGTTCAGGTGTTTGGCTTAGCCAACCCACTGATGATTCAGGTGATCATCGACCGCGTAATCAGCCGCAACAGTCCAGATACGCTCCACGTGTTGGGTACATTCCTCGTTATTGTGGCTATCTTTGAGGCCATTCTGACGAGCTTGCGGACCTACCTGTTTGTCGACACTACCAACCGCATCGACATGGCGCTGGGGGCAGAAATTATTGACCACCTGCTGCGACTGCCGCTGCGGTATTTTGACCGTCGGCCGGTGGGTGAACTTTCTAGCCGAGTAAACGAGCTAGAGAATATTCGTCAGTTTCTGACCGGTACCGCGCTAACTGTGGTGATGGATGCGCTGTTCTCAGTGCTCTATATCCTGGTGATGTTCGTTTACAGCGTGAAGCTAACGGTTGTTTCGCTGGCCACGATTCCGCTGTTCATGATGCTGACATTCTTTGTCTCACCGATTGTGCGCCGGCAGCTGAGGGCAAAAGCAGAGAGAAACGCTGAAACTCAGTCGTTCTTGGTAGAAGCGCTCTCTGGTATCCAAACGGTGAAAGCGCAGAACATGGAGCTAAAAACTCGCTGGAAGTGGCAGGAGAAATATGCTCGCTATGTCAGCGACGGCTTCAAGACGGTTTTGACTTCAACGACGGCGGGTTCTGCCAGTGGCTTTTTGAACAAGCTATCGGGTCTGCTGGTGCTCTGGGTAGGTGCCTACCTAGTGCTAGAAGGCAACCTCACACTGGGTGGACTGATTGCCTTTAGAATTATTTCGGGCTATGTGACTCAGCCGCTGCTGCGTTTGACTCAGCTGTGGCAGAACTTCCAAGAGACTGCGCTGTCTCTGGAGCGTTTGAGCGATATTATCGACAACCCTCAAGAGCAGCTAGAAGAAGACCGGGCTCAAATTCCGATGCCAGACATCAAGGGCAACGTGAAGTACGAAGATCTTTCTTTCCGCTTCTCTACGTCAGGGCCTTTGCAGCTGGTAAATGTGAATCTGGAGTTCCATGCTGGTGAGTTCATCGGCATTGTGGGCCAGAGTGGTTCGGGTAAGAGTACGCTGATGAAGCTACTGCCGCGCCTATACAACGCGGAGTCGGGTCGAATTTTGATCGACAACTACGACATCCGAAAGGTAGAGCTGTACTCTTTGCGTCAGCAGGTGGGTATTGTGCCGCAAGACAGCTTGCTCTTTGAGGGCAGCATTCAAGACAACATTGCCTTAACGAATCCTCAAGCGAGTACTGAGAGCATCATTCAAGCAGCCAAGATTGCGGGTGCTCACGACTTTATTATGGATCTCTCAGGCGGCTATAACTCACGAGTGGGTGAGCGTGGGTCATCCTTATCAGGGGGGCAACGGCAGCGCATTGCGATCGCCCGTACGGTGCTTCAAAATCCTAGACTACTAATTTTGGACGAGGCCACAAGTGCCCTCGATTACGACACCGAGGCTCAAGTTTGCTACAACCTTAAGCAGTGGGCTGGCGGTCGTACGGTGTTCTTTATTACGCACCGGTTGAGTACTATTCGCCAAGCTGACCGAATTTTGGTGATGGACAAGGGCTCGGTTGTAGAGCTGGGTACGCATGACGAACTAATGGCCCTCAAGGGTCGCTATTTCTGCCTATATGAGCAGCAGGGAGAATAACTTAAAACCATGACACAGACATCTAACCGATCTTCTCAAACTGTAAGTAATGGCAATGGCGCTAGCCCCAACGGCAACGGCAATGGTGGCTTTGTTCCAAGCGACGTTAACGGCAACGGCAATGGCAATGGGGACGGCCCCGTGGTGGACTCTTTTGTGCCGCCGAGTTTTGACCAGCCGGTTATTTTGCGGCAGTCACCGGGCTGGGCTAAAGGGATTGCGGTCGCCATTATGGGCGTGACCGTGGCCTCAGTAACCTGGGCCTGCCTAGCGAAGGTGGAAGAGACCATTGGTGCGCAAGGAAAATTAGAGCCTCAGGGTGAAGTTCAGCTCATACAGGCTCCGGTGGGCGGTGTGGTCGAAGAAATTTTGGTCACTGAGGGCGAACTAGTTGAAAAAGGCCAGGTGGTCGCGACCTTGGATGAGACTTCTAACGAAGCCCAAATTGAGTCCAATAGGCAAATCACGGCGAGGTTGCAAGCTGAGACGGATTACTATCGGGCGCAGCTTTCAGGCTCGACGAGTGCAGTCGCGCCCGAAGGGGTCTCTGCTGACTTAGTGCAGCGAGGGCGCGATCGCGCTGAACTGCTCGAGAGCACTGCGCTCTATCGTGCTCAAATCAGCGGCGATACATCAGGACTAGATGCCGACCAGCTTAATCGTCTCGAAACGTCTCAGTCCCGACTCGACGCGCAGCAAGGTATCAACCGTTTGCAGGCGGACTCTTTGCGTGAGCAAGTGGGGCAGACCCGCGTGCGGCTAGCCAACGCAAAAAGCGACCTAGCTACGAACCAAGACATCTTGGGGCGTCTGAAGATTTTGAACGAAGAAGGTGCAGTCGCTGAGCTTTCTTTCCTCCAGCAGGAGCAGGAAGTGAGCAACAAGCAGGCTGAAGTGAATACCCTAGAGCAGGAGATTGACCGACTGACCTTTCAGATTTCTCAGGCCGAGCAAGAGGTAGGCCGTACTTCTTTTGAAGCGACGGAAACTCTGCAAGACCGAATTTCTGTGAACAACCAGCGGGTCGCTGAAATTGATAGCCAAATCACTCAGCGGATTCTGGAAAATGAGCGCCAGCTAGCAGAGCTGACGAGTCAGCGAGCGCAGCTAGAGCAGAGTATTAAGTATCAAGCCCTAACCGCACCTGTCGGTGGTACTGTGTTCAACCTGAAGGCGAATCGACCGGGCTATGTGGCGAATTCAACTGAGCCGATGATGGAAATTGTGCCAGAGGATGCGCTAGTAGCAAGGGTCTTTATCTCTAATAAAGACATCGGTTTCGTAAAGCTCGGCCAGAAAGTAGACGTGCGAATTGACGCGTACTCATTTAGTGAGTTTGGCGATGTGGAAGGAACGCTGATCAGCATTGCCACTGACGCACTACCGCCCGATCAGCAGTTCCCCTACTATCGATTCCCCGCCGAGGTCCAGCTCGACAGCCAAGACTTTGTTGCGGATGGCGTATCTTTGGGCCTGCGTTCAGGTATGGCGCTTAATGCAAACATTAAGCTGCGTAAGCGCCGCGTTATTACCTTTATGACTGATTTGTTCAAGCGCAAAGCCGACGCCGTGACTTCGGGCGGCTAAGCTCTGTTCGGGGGATTTATGTTGCGCTCTACACAGTAAAGCTTAGAAATGCTAAACCAAAGCAAGGGCCTCACAAGAGAAACACTTGTGAGGCCCTTGCTTCTTCCCGCGTAATGCGGCACGGCTTTATGCGTTTAATGCATTAATGAAATTCATTAAATGCATTAAACGGCCTTTTCTTTCTTCGATGGTAAATATCGTTACAAAAGTAAGCGTGGGTACTTGCGAAGGTATAAAAGTCGCTTAACTTTGGACTCGCATGAACTACTTGGTATCTCTTCTATTGCCAGCTACTTTGGGTCTTATGGCTGGTATGGCACACGGCGTAGTGTCTCATGCGATGGATTTACCGATGGGTTTGGAAGACCAGATGTTGATGCCCTTCGAATCGTCTCAACCGCTGAATTAGGCTTGACCCGCAGTGATGGTTCAGCCACAGAAGCT
>JBCBDN010000200.1:0-7277 GCA_038529685.1 Cyanobacteria bacterium J06598_1
GCAGAGTCCTGCCGCTGCCGCTAGCTGTAGATGGTTTTGAGGATTGAACCGTAAACCCCCAGATAAAATAACAAAACTTGGGGGATCTAGACTGTTTAATTTATTTATGTTGATGCGATCGCCCCTTCCACTGGCTAAAAACAACCCTGTTTAGCCGCAAATCCAAGCCTCTAGCCACCACCACACCGAATTTACGCCAATTGGCTGAATAGCGGCTGAGAGAGCGCTGCTAACAACTGTGGCACCACAGATTCTGGCCATTCTCCTTCACCTTTACGTCCCGTCAGCAAAATGAACCGCAGCGTGTAGCACTGCGGAAAGCCCTCCGCTTCCAACCAAATTTTTTCGGTTTCCTGCTCGCAGGTAAGCCGCTCTTCGTCCATAAGCTGACTCGCCATTTCGGCCATCGTCTCATTGAGCTGCTGGGCTAGGCGAACAAAATCTTTGAACTCCTCAGCAGTCAGTTCTATCGCCCAGCGGTGGCCAGCGACTAAGCCGCTGAAATCGTCAGCATTAGGGTTCCACCCCAGTCGCCAGCCATCGCCTGAGCGAATTTGGCGGGTCATCACAGTGCGACAGGCGGTGCGGCAGGCGGCGCGACAGGCGGCGCGGCAGACGGCGCGGCAGGCGTTGGCGATGCGGCAGGCGTTTCAGAAGAAGTGGCAGGCTCGTCAGCGGTAGGTTCAGGCGCGTTAGTAGAGGGCTCGTCGGCTGTGGTGAAGGCTTCATAGAGTGCGTTCACCAGGGTATTTCGCTGTTCTACAGAGAGCGACTCCATCACAGCGATGTCGCCAGCATAGGGATTTTCGCGCAGGCCGTAGTCGACATAGCTATTTGGCCGAATACGCTCATATGCGCCTAGGTAGTCGGCCAGCGTTAGCTTCCAGTCCAGACGAAAGACGGTAGGGCGATTTTTGATGTAGATGTGGTAGCGAATAAGGCGAGAGATGAGCGTGTTTTCGGTGGCAGGTGCGCCGGTATCGCTACTGACGTATTGGTTCTCTAGCGGGAAGTTGGGCAGCTGCTCGTAGAGGTAAGCAGAGATGGCAGCAGGGTTGATGCGGCGTATGGGAGTGGGCTGAGCCGTGGCGCTTGGAATCAGCTGAGCACCGTCAGGCAGCGCACTAGGTCCGGCTAAGCCAATAGCTAGCATCAAAAAGAGCGCAGTTAAGAAAGCTCCTAACCGACGACGATATCGCTTGAGGAATAGCTTCATAACTGCGCTCTTAATTGTTTTGACTATTTGAAAGGGCCTTAGGAAATAATCAGGGAACTACTCACCAATGATTTCTGGCTGAGTTAGCTCGTCAGACATTTCGACGATGGCACGCAAAACGGGCTTCATTTTAGACTCATCGAGGCTGTCGAATTCTTCAAAACGGCGGCGCTGGGCGCGATTGGCAACCTGTACAGTGATGCGGTAGCGGTTGGACGCAGCGCTGATGAGATCTTCTGTACGGCGCATGACTTGCTGGCTGTCGAAGGGAAGTCGCTTCATGTATGTTCTTGTGAGTTGCTTGTTTGAACGTGCTTTTTTGCAAGTTACCAGAGTTTAGTGTAGCAAATGAAAACGAATTTCTTTTATATCTTGAGGGTTAAGGCTGGACGCGGATGCCCCTAGACGTAAAGGGGGCTACGTGGAGTCGCAGGTCACCACCAGGAATTTGGGCACGCACAGACTGAAGGACGCGCTCGGCTTGTTCGGCGGTTTCGGTCAGGGTGAAAACGGTGGGGCCAGAGCCCGACATCATGGTGCCTAGGCTGTCGGGCTGCGCCGCCATGAGGGCTTTGAGCTCGGTGACTTTGGGATGGGCAGGCAGCACGACTTTTTCTAAATCGTTGTGGAGATGGCTGCCTACAGCCTTGGGCGTTTGGTGATTGATGGCTTTGATTATGTCGCTGGCGTGGATGCGCGATCGCCGCTCTTCCAAACTGGCGGTATCTTCTAAGGGCAAGTAGGTATGGCTAAACTGCTGACGATAGGTGTTGTAGGCCCACGGCGTAGAGACAGAAAGGCTGTCGTATTTGGCTAAGACGGCGTAGAGCTGAGGCCGCTTTGAGAGCACATCAACCTCTTCGCCTCTGCCGGTGGCGATCGCACACCCACCCGCTAAGCAAAACGGCACATCCGACCCCAGCTCAGCGCCGACCGCTTGCAGCTCCATCCGAGTCAGGCCCATCTTCCACAGCAGATCTAATCCCAGCAGCGTCGCCGCCGCATTAGCCGAACCGCCGGCCAGGCCAGCCCCCACCGGAATTTTTTTGTCGATGGTGATTTCGACCCCGCCGTAGCGATTGGTGCGGTGAGGAAATCGCTTTTGCAATAGCGTGACGGCTTTGTACGCCAAGTTGGTGTGGTCTGTGGGGACCTGCGGGTGGTTGCAGTTAATATAAATAGTGGGACCGCTGAGCGGTTTGAGCGTGAGGCGATCGGCTAGGGCGACACTTTGCATCACCATGACTAGCTCATGAAAGCCATCTGAACGGCTCCCAATTATTTCGAGATAAAGATTGATTTTGGCGTTGGCGAGTAGCGTAATCATGGTCTTTATAGAAAGGGCCTTGAAAGATTAGGAAACAGGACCTAGCGACGCTCCGACGGCATCATTGACCGCATCACTGAGCGAAACCCACTCTGAGACGCCTAAGCCTTCTGCTCTGATTTGAGGATTGATCGATAGGTTTTCTAGGATAGAGGTGAGCGCGTCTCTATCGACCACACCTTGCAGATTGTTGCGCAGCATTTTTCGCTTTTGAGAAAAGCCAAGCTTTACTAGCTGAGCGAGGCGGGCCGGATCTTTTGCTGGGGTGGGGCAGGGCCGAGGGCGAATGCGAATGACCGCTGAGTCTACTTTTGGCGGCGGTTGGAAGGCGCTGGGTGGGACCGGGCAAATCTCTTCGCACTCAGCCAGGTACTGGGCGCGGATAGTGAGGGCACCGTTGGCTTTGGTGCCAGGGACAGCGCAGAGGCGATCGCTAATTTCTTTTTGCACCAGCAGGACGATGTTGTCGAACGGGTTGGGGTTGGGCGATCGCACCGTCCCCAGCAGCTTCTCCAAAATCGGGGCGGTGATGTAGTAAGGAATATTGGCAATGACTTTATTGGGCCGCTCTAGCTCAAAGTCAATCAGCGCCTGGTCAAAGTTCAGCTTAAGAAAGTCAGATTCGATCAGCCGAAAGTGACCAGAGGCGACTGAGGCAATGAAGCGATCGCTCAGTTCCAAACACAGGTCACGGTCAATTTCTACCGCTAGCACCTTGACGCCAGAGGTGAGCATCCGCCGGGTGAGCACGCCCTGACCGGGGCCGATTTCTAAAATGCGATCGCCCTCGCTCAGCTCTCCGGCAGTAATAATTTGATTCAGGATTTGATCGCTTTTTAGCCAGTGCTGACCAAACCTTTTACGGGCTCTATGGGCGTTTTTTTGAGCCACGGCGTGAAGTGTCCTAGTAGAAGTAACTTGTTGAAGAATAAATGCAAAGAATCACCATCGATCCATCAGCACTCTACTTTAAAGTGAAACGGAACTTTTATCGCCTTATGGAAAACCCCGCATCCAACGATATCTCCCAATCATTAGATAGCACTTCACCCACAGATAGCGAAGCAGCAACCAAAGAAGCCCCTACCCCACTGCGCTGCTTTACCGGTGCCCTGACATCAGGCGCGTTCTCACTGTTGGCCTACCGCCTATTTCTCTCTATCGCAGCGAGCTTTGCGAGCAAGCCGATTGTGTCGAGCAACCCGATTGCGGTGAATATTTCAGCAGCGGTGCGCACCCTCGTCACTGGCATGGTGGCCCTAGGCGCAGGCGTATTTGGCGTCGCGGCCCTCGGGCTCGCAGGGCTAGGCATTCAGCTACTGCTCAAAAAAGACACTCAGGAAGAAGCTGTCGATTCCTGAAGGCGCTGGTCTAGGCAGCATTCTGGAAGAAAAGTGAGGTATCCTGTCGTGGATCACAAAAATTGCCCTTTTGAATCGTTACGGGTCACTACAGTAAACAGGCACTAGCAAGAAGCATTCAATGGCACAAATTTTTATCTCGGCAGGTCACGGCGGTATTGAAAACGGCGTTCGCGATACAGGCGCACGGGTTTCAGGCACCAACGAAGCGCAGGAGATGATTGCGCTGAGAGATTTAATCGTGCCTGAGTTGCGATCACGTGGCTACGATGTCCTCTCGGTGCCCGATGATCTCAGCCTAGGTAAAAGCATTGACTGGATTAATGCCCGGACCCGAGCAGGGGCAGTGGCCATTGAAATCCACGCAGAAGAATTTTCCAATCAGGCCACACGCGGTGCCACGGTTTATCACATTGCCAATAACCGCGATCGCCGTGACCAAGCCGAACTGATTCTGCTCTCCCTGCTCAAAGAAGTGCCGCAGCTGCCCAGCCGGGGCGTACGGGCTGATACCGCCGCAGGCACCGGCAGACTCGCCTTTTGCCGCCAAACCGTACCGCCCGCGCTAGTCGCAGAAATCGCCTACCTTACCAACGCCCAAGACTTTGCGCTACTCACCCAGCGCCGCCGCAACTTTGCCGTGGGCCTCGCCAATGGACTAGCCGCCTGGAGCAGAGCTATCAACGGCGGCAGCCCAACGCCCCCTTCAACACCTACAGAATCGACTGGGGTAAGCTATCCCACGATCAATATCGAAATCAATGGCGGCGCCTATCCTGAAAAAGGCGTCATTATCAGCGGCAACGCCTACATCCCCATTGACCTGGCCGACCGGCTCAGCGTAGACCTCACCAAAGATAACAACGTCCGCAGAGTGCGCTACCGAGGCGTGGTGTATGTCAAAGCAGTTGACCTGAAGCCCTTCAGTATCTCTGTGGGCTGGGATGCCAATACTCGAACCCTACAGCTGCGCCCTGCCTCCGCGCTGAATATTTGCCCTGGCACGATTGATTTGATCATGAGCCACGGCAGCACCACTGAGCTACAGCTAAAGTTCTTCCTTGGCACCGAAAACTCAAAAGCAACAGACTCATTTCCAGACATCGCCAAAATCTATCGAGAGGAAGCCACCATCGAAGGGGTTGACTACGACATTGCCTTTTGCCAAATGTGTGTAGAAACTGACTTTTTGCGCTTTCCGGGCCTAGTGCGCCCCTCGCAAAACAATTTTGCAGGCTTGGCCGATGGCGCAGGTAACTTAGCCACCTTCTCTAGCGTCGCGATTGGCGTTCGAGCCCACATTCAGCACCTCAAAGCCTATGCCAGCACAGAACCGCTGGCCCGCCCCCAGGTAGATCCACGCTTTGACTTTGTAAAGCGAGGCGTCGCGCCTTTGGTCGGTCAGCTCAGCAACCTTTGGGCTGCCGACTCACAGTATGGGCAAAAGATTCTGGCGCGATTGGAAGAGCTATATAAAGCCGCTGGCCTTCTATAGCTGGCTTCTATAGCTGGCCCAGTACAGCATCAAATTTAAGGACACCCCAGAAACTGCCACTAAACCGCTTTGGAAAGAGGAAAATTTTAGCGAGGGTTAGGGAACGCTGGAAAAATACCTAAACAAAAGTTGATTTAGATCTTTTTTCTGTCCTCACACACCTACTATCTCGCTTACCATGACTGCCTCTACACCTTCCCAATCCTCGTTTGCGAATACTTTTGCGAAGACCTGGCTAATAAGCCTAGCCAATAACCGCCGCCGCCGCCGTCCTGCATCTCCGACGGCGGCTATTGGCTGGGGTCTGCGGAGCTTGGGCGGACTGCTGCTGTGGGTCGTGTTACTGCTGCCAGCACAGGCAGCAGTAGAAATGCGCGTTGGCCTGGTTCAAGACGACGACGCAATCAACATCGGCAGCTCTACGGTGGGTATTATTCGCGATGGCAATGGCCAAACGCTTTATCAGCTGCCTGAGCTTCAGGCCATCACGATTGAGGCCGATAGCTTTGAGGTGGATTTGACCAATGGCGGTGAGACCCTGGCAGAGTCGGATGCTTTTTGGCTAGAACCTTCGGACAATGGCTTTGTGTGGATTGGCGACCGGTGGTATCGCGGTCGGGTAATGGTCACGATGGATGCAGGCGAACTGGTCGCGGTAAATCACGTGGACCTAGAAGATTATTTGTACAGTGTGGTGGGCAGTGAAATGCCGACAAGCTGGCCGCAGGCGGCGTTGCAGTCTCAGGCAGTGGCGGCGAGATCTTACGCGCTTTATAAGCGATCGCGCTCCAGCAATCCGCTATTCGACCTAGGCGGCACCACCTCTCACCAAGTGTATAAAGGCTTGGCGCAAGAACATCCCAACACCATTTCAGCTGTGGATGCAACAGAATCTCAGGTAGTCACACACAACGGCCAAGTGATTGAAGCAATTTTCCACTCTTCTTCGGGCGGAGGAACAGAAAACGCAGGCGACGTGTGGAGCAGCGACGTGCCCTACCTGCGCGGCGTAGAAGATTTTGACCAAAACTCTCCTGTTTTCAATTGGGAAGAGACTTTCAGCCTGTCGGAATTTAGCAACAAGATCGGAGATATTGGCACGGTGCATACTGTTGGTACGCCGCAATACACTGAGGGTGGCCGCGTAGCTTCGATTAGCTTTGCGGGTGACGACGGCACAGAAACCCTACGCGGTAGAGACGTTCGCTCGGCGTTGCGCCTACGCAGCACCCGGTTTGAAATTGAGCTTGATGACGACAGCGTAATCGTGACGGGATCAGGGTTTGGGCACGGTGTGGGCATGAGCCAGTGGGGGGCTCGCAGCTTGGCAGAGCGTGGCTGGAGCTATGAGCAAATTTTGCAGCACTATTATCAGAGCACTGCGATCGCGCAGATAGAAGGGTAGCTGCCGCAAATGCAACAATCTCAGAGATCACGAAAGGCGTGAACACAATAGCGTAAAACAACAGAACAACAGCATCCGAGAGCAGCACCCGAGAGCAGCACCCGAGAGCAGCACCCGAGAGCAGCACCCGAGAACAGCGATGTAGCCATGCGCCAATACATAAGCCGAAGGTAAGGCTACGCCAAAAGCGCATTGCTACACGTCAGAACATTTACGCGTAATATAGGGTCTTTTAATAGGTGTTGTTCACATTAAAAGCTAAACCTATTTATGGGTAATACTCTTTCACTTTTTCAACGCCTGTAGCCTTTTTATACTGGGACTCTACAAACATCCGGACAAAAAGGGTACATATTTCTCAAAAAAAACCGCCAAATCCACGCAGTGCACCAATTTCGTTTATATGATAGATCTATAAAGACACGATAAATATCGTCTCTCAGTCGTTATTTGTTGAATAGTGCGGTTCAACA
>JBCBDN010000201.1:0-7255 GCA_038529685.1 Cyanobacteria bacterium J06598_1
CTGACAAACAACACCTGCGGAATCGTCACCCGCATACCCTCAGCAGCAGCCGACTGCTTTGTTTGGTCGAGGGGGGCAGCCGCTGAGTGCGAGCAATCCGCTGCGGGGTGGCGATACGGTAGTCGGGCTAACGGGTGTCTTGAGTTTCGATTTTGACAATTACCGTATTCATAACAATGAAGGAGTAGATTTTCAGCCGACTAATCCTCGTCCGGCTGTGCCTGCGGATGTGGGCGGTTCGCTGAAGTTGGTGAGCTTAAATGTGTTGAACTTTTTTACGACGGTAGATCAGGAGAACAACCCAGGCAGTGGACCTAGCAACTTGCCGCCTCGGGGCGCGGATAGTGAGACTGAATATGCGCGTCAGCTACAGAAGCTGGTAACGGCGATCGCACTCATGGATGCAGATATTCTGGGCTTAGTCGAACTGGAAAACGAGTTTGGCGATACCAATGGCGATGGTCAGTTTGCCATTGGCGCGCTGGTGGATGCGCTGAATGAAGAGATGGGCGAAGGGACGTATGCCTTTGTGTCGCCAGAACAGTCTTTTGCGGACACGGGTGATGCGATTTCGGTCGGTGCGATTTATAAACCGGCGACAGTGCAGGTGGCCGATGGGACCAGTGTGGAAACGCTGACGGATGAAGATTTGCCAGCGCTGGGCCTATCGGGGCCTTTGTTCGATGGGTCTAGCACTAACCGGGCTGCTCTGGCGGTGACGTTTGAAGAGGTGAGTAGCTCTGCGCGGTTCACGCTGTCGGTGAATCACCTAAAGTCTAAAGGGGGCAGCGGCTCAGGAGACAATGCCGATGTGAATGACGGGCAGGGTAATTTTAATGGGACGCGGACACGGGGGGCGGAGGCGATCGCAGCCTGGCTAGCCACCGATCCTACGGGCAGCGGCGACGCCGACTTTATGATTGTGGGCGACCTGAACGCTTATGCAAAAGAAGACCCGATTGTGGCGTTAGAAGACTTGGGCTATACCGACTTGGCAGCTGAGTTTTTGGGTGATGATAAGACGTATTCTTTTGTGTTTGACGGACAGGTCGGTACGCTGGACTACGCGATGGCTAATGAGACTATGCGATCGCAAGTCACTGGCGCAACAGAATGGCACATTAACGCTGACGAACCGGACGCGATTGACTATAACCTTGACTTCAATCGGGATGCGGCTCTGTTTGATGGCCAAACGCCTTTTAGAACCTCAGATCATGACCCAATTATTGTGGGCCTAGACCTAGAGAGTGACTAGAAACAGCATGTTTGCTTGACATAGAGCTACATTCGGTCAAGAGCATGTGAAAACCTGCTGATATACTCTGAAAGAGCTGATTATCCCTGTAGTGTTGTACGGGATCACTGACTTCTGCATTGGTATCTTTTCCAATGGATTGCAACGGTTTGCAGTAGATTGCTACAGATAGTTTGGACACTCAGTATTGAGACAGGGCATTTATGCGAAGATTATTATCTTCTTTTGGGGTTGGAATGTTGTTGGCGCTGGGTTTTCCCGCGCCGCTGTGGGGATCGCTGTTGGGCCAGTCTTTAGGACAGTCCCTGGGCTCAGCGGCGATGGCGCAGCAGTCTTCATCTCAGGAATCTTGTCCGGCTGTTGACGATGCCCGCCAGTACGATGTGGTGGTTTTTGGCGATGAAATTCCGGGGGTGATGACCGCGCTGAAGGTGCGTTCGGAGCTAGTCGCGCGAGGAGAATCGGCGCAGGTGGCGCTGGTGACCGAGGGCAATACGGCTAATGGTATTGGTGGTCACTTGGTGCGCGGCGGGCTGGCGTATTTAGACCGTAATCAGGTGCCGCAAAGATTGCGATCGCAATACGGCACTTTTGGTAGACCAAGCCCGCTCTATCAAAGGTTTCTACGCCTTGGCAAAGTCGATACCATTGCGCTTGACAGAGAAGTGGCTGCTGGAAATTTGAGGCGAGCGCTGCGCCTAGCCAATATTGAGGTTGTGGGCAATGCGAACCTAGGAGCGGTACAGACGGCGGGCGCTGTGGTCTGTAGCTTTGAGGCGGGCGGGAAAACCTACAGCGCTCAGCAGTTTGTAGATGCGAGCCAAAGCGGTGAACTGGCGGCGGCGAGCGGCGTGGGGATGACTCAGGGGCTAGAGGCACTGGGCTTTCCAGACAGTGCGCTTAGTATCGGCCTGATGGTGGATTTGTACGGTGTGACGGTTGATCAGTTTAAGGGGATGGAGGCTGAGCTAATCCAGCGATACTTTAACCCGAGGGATACTTCGGCGCAGCGCTGGCTGGATGTGGCGAGCGGTGGTGACGGGCAAAAGCGGCAGGAATTGCTGCTGAGCCTGCTGGATTATTATCGTCAGCCCAAGCTGCTGTATCAGGGAACGGCTGATTCGGCAGATGTGCGATCGCTAGCCTTTAGCATTTTGGTGCATGGTTATGTGGGCCAAGAGTACGACTTAAAGTCTTCTGGCTTTTTGTTTGACCGAGCAAATATTGCTGTCTTAGGCGATCGGCTGAGCTTTAACGCGCTGTTGTTTTATGCTGATTCAACGACGGCGCAGCATCTGAGTCGCTCGGGCTCGCAACCGACGGCCCAGATGCAGGCGATCGCACAGGAAGTGAAAACGCTCATGGAAAGAATTGGCGTGCCGCGAGTAGAGATTATGCCTGAACTCTATATCCGCAATGCGGGGCAAATTGCTAACCCGCTAGATGAGCTATCGGCAACGCTGATGGCAGCGGGCGGCGTGCCGACAAATGAGGCGCTCGGTACGTTTGGCTATCACTTAGACGATCGCGGTGGGATAGAAGGCTTAGATGACGAAGTAGAAGATTCGGTGCTGCGACTGTTTGATTTTGACCATATGCCGGTGTTTAACTACGGGTTTCGGCATACGCTGCCTGAAGAAAAAGAGAATTTGGCGGTGCTAGGACCTGCCTCTGGCTTTGGTGGGCTAGGGACGACGGCAGGGCGAATTGTAGAATTCAATGTGAGTGTGGGTGAAGGGTTGGCGGTGGCGATCGCCCAAGCGATTGAGGAAGACCGCTCGCTGCACACAGTGACGAATGATGAGGTGCTACGGGCACGGGACTATCGTCCGGTGGTGTATGGGTATCGGACGGATAGCTATAGAGCGATCGCCTCCTTAGAGCGTCGGTTTCGCGGCATTAACTATGAGCAGGTGTACCTAACGCGGGCACAGTCCTGGATAGATGACGCTAACTATACCGAAGCCGATAGAGAGCTTTCTCGGGCGCTAACGCTGAACCCACGCAACGCGGATGCTTACTATTTGCGCGGGGTGGCTCGGGCTGAAAATGGCAACGTGGCGCTAGCGCAGGCAGACTTAGAGCGCGCGATAGAAATTTATCAGTCTGAAGGCAATTCATCCTATGCGCTGAATGTACAGGGAAAGTTAGAAGCTCTTTTGAACTGATGGAGGCTTCGGGTGGCTCAGTTCTGATTTTTAGGCTTGATGCGGCTTGATGATGCACTAGGCTGAATCTCTATACATCACTTTATCTCTATACGTCACTTTGCATCACCAACGGCCCCGCAGATGTAATCGGGTCATCTGGCGCGTCTAGTGTGATCAGCAGTTGTGCTGGTGAATTGGTACAGGCGGCATCGGGGGCGCGCCAGCGCGCGGTGCCGCTGGCGTCTTGGCGGAATTGACCGCAGTACATCGGGGCAGATGATTCGTCTGCGATGGCCCATAGCCGGTAGATTTGTTCGGGGGCGGGCTGTGGAAGATTTTGGGCAATAAAGACAATGTCTGGTTCGCCGGTTTTGGCCAGGAGCCGAGCGGTGCTGTCGGGTGTGTTTTCTGCGCTGGTGAGGGAATGGATTTGTGTTGCACTTTCTCCTAAGAAGGCTGTGACGGCTTGGGTTTCTTTCAGCTGACTGCGGAGGCTCGCGACTTCGGCAGCGGTGTCGTCAAGCTGCTGCTGAAGGGCGATGGTTTGTTGCGATCGCGCGTGGAGCTGTAGCTGGGTGAGTCCGAGGGCTGCAATCGCTGCTGCGGCAATGCCGGTACTGAGGCTAGGGGGCCATGGGTTCCAGCGTCTGCGGGTAGATTTGGTGTCAGATACTGCTGTTAGTGGGCGATCGCTAACGCTCAGCTTTGGCTGCCTTTCTAATGTAATGTCGGGTAATGTAATGTCGGGTTTACTGTGGCTAGCAGCAGCCAGAAGCTTGCTTTTGAGACTAGCAGCGGGTATTTCTGGTTTGAGATGGTAGGGCAGCAAAGAGAGAGATTCTTGATAAGCAATAATCTCTCTCTCTAAGGTGGGGTCTTGGGTGAGCTGTTGCTCTAAGCTTTCAGCTTCGGCCGCTGTGAGGTTGCCAAGAACATAACCAGCAGCCAAGTCTGTCCAGTCTTTATCGTCAGCAGGTTGGGTCATAGCAATCGAATCAGAGGAAAGAGATAAAAGGGATGCAAAATAAAAAGGCAGGTTGGCTACGGTCGGTTTTGGTGGCGTTGCGTCAGCTGGCTTTTATAGCTTGTGTTTGAGCGCGGCGCGAAGCTTTTTGAGTGCCTGCCGGGAGCGAGACTTCACTGTTCCCAGCGGAATATCGGTATGCTTAGCAATTTCGGACTGGCTCAGACCCTCATAATAAGCGGCTTCTAGAACCTGACGCTCGGCAGCCGATAGCTGTTTTAGAGCGATTTGGACTAGCTGGGCTCGTTCACTTAGGGTAGCGCTTTCTAGGGGACTGTTGTGGGTGGACTCAGGGAAACAAGTCACGTGCCACTGATGAAGACGCTGATGGTGAGATTTGCGAGATCTGAGTCGATCGATTGCGCGCGATCGCGTCAGCATCACCAAAAAACTACTCAATGGCCCGCGATTGGGCTGATATATTTCGCTGTGCTGCCACAGCTTCAAAAAAGTTTCCTGAGTGGTGTCTTCAGCTTCTTCTGCATTGTTCAGTACTCGCAGGGATATGGTGTACACCAGCTTACCGTAGCGATCATAAAGAACACTCAATGCCTTCATTTGCTGTTTTTCAATGGCAGAAAACAGCTCTAAATCGGTCGACTGCTCGTTGATGGCAACGGGCACCGAGGGCACTAAATCCATAAATCTCAGACATCACAGTTGGCGTAGTCCTATATGGCGGCTACCTATTAAATAGTCGCTTTCTATCACTATACGTAGCCCTTGTACCGACTGGATTTAAATAAATTAAATCAATCCAGATTGGTAATTGCCCCGTATTAACAAATAACAACTGTCAAACTCAAGCGTACCTTTATGTGCTTGAGCTTGGCAGTTCTAACAAACTTAGGAGCAAACTTAGGAGATTATCTAGCCGTGAATAATTCAACAGACCCCACAACAACTATTGCCGAAATTGTGAGCCAGAGTGGTGGCGATTTTGATGAGAACACTCAAGATTTTGACATTCTTCTGACTGCACTAAAGGCAGCCGGCTTAGTGGATGCAGTGAGCGATCCAGCTGCGGATCTGACTGTTTTTGCACCAACCGATGCGGCGTTTATTCAGCTAGCGAACGATTTGGGTTTTGAAGGCAGTGACGAAACGGGTGCTTTTGATGCGATTGTAGCGGCGCTTACAGAGCTGGGCGGGGGTGACCCAATTCCGGTCTTGCAAGATGTGTTGAAGTATCACGTATCTGCGGGGGCAAAGACTGCTGAAGAGATTAATAACGCAGGGACTGTAACGACCCTTTTAGACGGTGCAACCTTTACCGCTAACGGTGGCATACTGATGGACAATGAACCCGACATTGCCGATCCTAAGTTCTCTTCTGCGTTGACAGATATCAAAGCAAGTAACGGCATTGTGCAAGGCATTGACCGTGTTTTGATTCCTTTGGATATCCCTGGCAACGAGCCGCCAACCATTGAACCGCCAACCGACGAGCCACCAGCTGGCGAGCCCACCCAAACAATTGCTGAAATTGTTAGCCAGAGCGGCGGTACTTTTGACGAGAATAATCAAGACTTCGACATTCTCCTCACTGCGCTTGATGCAGCTGGTTTGGTAGATGCCGTAAGCGATCCAGCTGCGGACCTAACTGTGTTTGCACCCACTGATGCGGCGTTTATTCAGCTGGCGAACGACTTAGGTTTTGAGGGTAGTGATGAAACGGGTGCTTTTGATGCGATCGTAGGGGCGCTTACAGAGTTGGGCGGCGGTGACCCAATTCCGGTCTTGCAAGATGTGCTGAAGTATCACGTATCTGCGGGCGCGAAGACTTCAGAAGATATTGAAAGCACAGATACTATTACAACCTTGCTCGATGGCGCTGTGTTCAACCCTAGCGGCAATATCCTAGGTGACAATGAACCCGATATTGCGGATCCTCAGCTGATTGCTTCACTGGCAGATATTGAGGCTACTAACGGCGTTATTCAAGGGATTGACCGCGTTTTGATTCCTTTGGATATTCCTGGCAATGATGCGCCTACTGAACCACCTACCGAGCCACCTACCGAGCCGCCTACTGGGGAGCGTACCGTAATTGAAGGAACCGGTCGCAAGGAAGTTCTGCGAGCGGATGCGGGCGGCAGTGAGATTTTTGGCAAAGGTGGAAAAGACAATCTGATCGGTAGTGAGTCGTCTGATTTGATCAGCGGTGGTAACGGTAACGACCGGTTAGTCGGCAACGGCGGTGGCGATGAACTGCAAGGCGACGGCGGTCGCGATCAGCTGCTGGGCGGTGCTGAAGCTGATATTTTGGATGGCGGTAGTGGTCACGACAGGCTGCTCGGCGGCGGTGGTAACGACCAGATGTTTGGTGGTAAAGGTTCAGATACGCTGATTGGAACAGCTGATGGCAATCAACTGTTCGACGGTGGTAAGGGCCAAGATAGATTGTTCTTAGGCGGTGGTATGGATACGGTCGTACTGCGATCGGGCGATGGCACCGATACTATTTTTGGCTATGAGCTGGGTAAAACAACGCTGGGACTTTCTGATGGGTTGGAGCGTAGCGATCTAACCTTTGCTCAAGGTGCTCAGTATGGCCTAGTGTTCAAGGGCGGGCAGCTGTTGGCAAGGGTTGCTGATATTTCATGACTTGGATCATACTCTGTCATCAGAGCGATGATAGTCGCAGAGCCCACAGGTTATACAGCGGCTATTACCATTCGCATTATGTGCACCAGCGCTGAGCTAACAAACAATAAAATTTTATCGAAAACCACTCATCAAGAGAGAACGGCAGTGAAAGAGAGAACGGCTAATGATGACAGCGACCTCTCTCTTTCACCCCCTGCTAACGCAAGGCCCTGT
>JBCBDN010000202.1:0-7244 GCA_038529685.1 Cyanobacteria bacterium J06598_1
ATCGTCACCGCATCTTCTAAATTCCAGCCACCGTTGGCATCAATGCTGACCTTTGCGCCCTTGGGGACTTTGCTGATGATCGCTTCAAACATGGCCTGGTCCGCAGCAATCCCGGCTGGACTGCCTAGCTTCACCTTTACTGAGGCAACCTGCTGTTGATTGCACCATTTTTGCAGGCGAGCGATCGCATCCTCTGGAGAGCTAATACCAATGGTGACAGCAGTAGGGCCAATGTTTGATAGGTCCAATCCCCACAGTTGCCAAAGAGGCAGCCCAGTATGCTTGCCGAGCCAATCATGCAGCGCCATATCTACAGCAGCACGAGCCGCAGAGCAGACTTTCAGCTCAGCTAGCTTATGTTCAATTTGCTGCTGCTGAAGTGGGTGATATGCAGAAAGTACCGAAGACAACGCTTCAAGCGCTTCAGCAATGTCTTCAGTAGTCTGTTTTTGAGTACCAATAGAAAAAGGTGAGGCTTCTCCCCAGCCTTCAACGCCCTCAGCCTCAATACGTAGCCATAGATTGGTTGAGCCTGCTGTGGTGCCTCTGCTGATAGTGAGGGGTACTCGCTTATGTACGGTGAACGGCTCACTGTGAATCTGCATTCATTTGATTGGCTACCTCGATAAGATTACCGTCTGGATCACGGACATATATCGATAGGATAGGTCCAAGCGTGCCCGTACGCTGCACCGGGCCATCGATAATTGAGATGTTGAGGGTAGTGAGATGAGCTACGACAGCGTCTAGAGGTGTAGGCGTAATGAAACAAAGATCTGCCGAGCCGGGTTGGGGCGATCGCGCAGCAGGCTGAAACGGCTGTGCAGCCAGATGTAGGTTAATCTTCTGCGAACTATTACCAATGCGTAGAGCAACTCTTTCTTCACCACTAGTCGTTTGAAAGCGCACAACGCAGACGCCCAGCACCGTTGCATAAAATTGACAGGTCAAGTCGATATCAGCAACAGTAAGCACCAGATGATCTAGCTGCTGGAGAGTAATCATTTTTCTATCAAGTAGCTATTCAACAGCATTACTTTATCTCTAGCATTTTCAAAACCAGCGACCACCACGAAATCGCCATCGAGGAAATAGCAATCTCATCAGCACCTGAGAAGCTAAAAATATACCCAGCCAAACGGTTGAATAGTGAACGACAAACCAAAACACTGAGAAATCACCGAACTCTGCACCAAACAAACCAAAACTATTGATCAGCGCTAGCACGAAAATCCCCTCCCAAATTCCAGCAGCAACTTGATAAGCGGCAGGCCAATCTCTATCCCATCGAAACTTTTGAGTGAACGTGTACAGACAGTCCCAAAGAAAGCCCCAGAGCAAAATACAGAACAAAACAGAGAAGAAGGCACCCTCTACAGCGATTGTGAAAGGACACGTTAATAGCACACCCACCGTCATAAATAGCAAAAAGCGAGTTTGCCAGCGGCCTAGTAATGTTGGGGTCATGGGCTCAGGTCCATCAGCTTAGTATCAGATCTTCAGCAAAGTCATCTCAGTCATTAGCACGCTCGGTCAGCAGATTGTCACGGGGTTTGATTCATCACCCAGCGCAGCCATTGAGAAAATGAGCGTACCAGGCTCAAGGGCTTTAGGCCCTCTGCCCCAGACGCGGTTAGATGCTCTACCGAACGAAGGCAAGCGTATTGCAATCCTAAAAAGCTGTCTACAGCAGCATAGGGCCCTCCAAGGGTAGTAACGCCTGCTGCATACATTCGACCACAGGATACTTGTGAATTGTGGATGTTGGAAGAGGAGAGTGACGTAAGTTCAAACTCGTTGGATACTTTGAGGCTTTTCTTATCCAACAACGGTAGTTGATAGCATTCGATCAAGTCTTTGAGCAAGGGGTTCTCGGTGACGGCAGCAGATAATCCGGTGGCATCCACAATGAAGTTCGCTGTCTGAGTCGTAGAGGCAGACAGTTGGGTATCGCCATAGGTCACTTGCAGCTGACCGTCTTTGCTGATAACGGACTGGACGCTGCCAAATAGCACACGGTACCACTTTTGCTCTAGTCCTCTGGTGACAAGCTCTTGCCAGTCCTTTCTGTCGGCAGTAGTCGTGCCACCCCAAGACTTCATGAGGTTTTTCCGCTCGTCTGGGCTGGCTTTTTCTAGGAAGTCTCTTAAGTCTCCGCCCCAGCAGGCTTTGGGCCAGTTGAAGGGCTGAAATTCCCAGTGGTTCTTGACTTGGCGCTGGGCCCGACCATAGCGGTTGCCTTCGTTGGACTGTTTGGGCGATCGCATCAAATGAACCAGCTCAATATTTTGCCGAGAGGTCCGGCGCACCTCATCTAGTCGCTGCAAAATTCGAGAAGCTACAATGCCTCGCCCCTGGACAACAACCCGGCCACCCTGACTTTGCAGCTGCTCGTAAACGTGATTGTGCTGCTCGTAGGCGTTAACGACAGACTTAATGTCTTGATGACTATCCCGATACTCTTGCAGGTGTTTTAGAAAGCGAATGCCTGGATAGCCGGTTGCTAGATGAACGTATTTAGCAACGAGGTATCCATATTGTCCGCTGCCTTTTGAATAGGCCACAGCATAGCGGCCATCATCGGTTTTACGAACGCTGCGAATGCTGCCATAACGATAAATATCCGGCCAGCCGATGCGCTGAGCTTCTCGATCAATCGAGTTAAATACATTGTCAGCGCGGGGGGTATAGGTTTCAGCAAACGTGGGCTCGGCAAACACCTGCCATAAAAGACCGATCGCCTGGGGGAAGTCGCCCTTTTGAAGTGCGCGCCAAGCTTCACGAATCGCATAGCTGGGCCATCCCCAAATATTATCTGGACAAGAATCAGAATTTGAGCGCAGTCGCTCGTGCAGAGGAATTTGCGAATTCAAACACAGCTGTTTGTATTTGGCATAGGGCTTTTCTTGAGTACCCAGCGCAACAATTTGGTAGGGCTTTACGCCACAAATTCTTAGATAATCTACCCAGATGTAGCTGCCCAAGCCAGCGCCTAGTGCGGCGTAGGGAACTTCGTCTTTCCCCCGAGTGAAATAGCCGCTTTGCTCTAGAGATCGCACAGAAACAACTTGCAAATCGAGAAAAGAGGCCGGTGGAAAGCTGCTGCGAGGAGATGTGGTGCCTGCTTGTGCTTTAACTTCTCCAGAGGTTTCTGGGTTAGACGCTCCCGGTCCTGGCAAAATCGGATCAAGCTGGTAGCGCGTCGGCGCCGACGGCACTGGGCCTGAAGGCTTTGCCTCTGGATAAATCGTTTTAGACTTATATTGTGTGGGCGATGTAGAAGACGGGGCGAGAGGGACTAGCTGCACCTGGATAATGACATCCCCAATTTGGATGCGATCGCCCTTACGCAATACACACTGCTGCTGCCGAACATCGTTGACATGGGTGCCGTTGGACGTATTTTGATCCGTCAACACCAGCTGATTGTTCATCCATTCAATTAGCACATGGTAACGAGACACTCTGGGATGCAGCAGCACCATGCGTGAGACGCGATCGCCCTCTATTGAAGCTGGCATTTGGTCTAAGAGCCGACCAAACGTGACCGGTAAGGTCAACACTGGCTGCCTTTGTTCTTGCGTACTTGGATCGATCCAGCTTAGTTGAATGGTCTGAGGGTTAGTCGGCATAACTAGTGAGGACAACTCGGTGGCGATTCAGTCAGGTTAACTACGCGTTAGATTGTCGCTTACAACATGTACCGAGTGGAGGCATCTGCTAAGAAATGTCCACAAACCGGACAGTTAGAGTTCCGTAGGCTCAGTGCCTGTAACGTTTGACACTTGGGGCAGGTGAGCTTGGGACTAGTGCTCTGCGGCTGAGCATTCTGCTGAATGACGGGAGGTTGAGCAGCAGGGGGCTGAATAGCAGAAGGGGGCTGAGTAGTCCCTTGCCCCGACGGGCCAGCAGGAGGCAGGGCCTGAGACAAGCGAGTTGGTGCAGAAGAAAACGGGGGCGTGTTTTGAATCAAAGGTTGTTCGTGACTATGAGCTGCTGGTTCATCCAACACGATGCTGCTTACCTGAAGCATTATTTGTCCGAGCTGAAGCAGACTCCCCGGATACAAGGCGACTTCCCCTTCACTCAGCAGGCCGCCATCTACTCTAATAGGGTTGTTAGTCGCCAAGTTTCGGATGTAGAACCGTTGCCACTGAGATTTGAAGCTGACCTCAGCATGCACTCTGGAAACTGTATTGTGAGCCAGCCAAATTTCGCACTGCTGCTGATCTCGGCCAATGTTCGTTTTTTTCTCAATGTCGGGTGCTGACAACAGCAGCTGATAGGTCTGACCTTGGCCGTTTAAGTCACTCCACCCGAAGTTTATCTGTGGCATTTTTGTTCTTTATTTGCGATCGCTGTCGGTGTCTTGGAAAAACGATTGGCATCTTGAAAAGATCGAACGGCTGTGCCAATGTTTGAGTATTGCTGCATCTGCCAACTTACTACTCACGTTTAGAGTCTACTGCTACGGAAAAAGCCCTTTACTGTGATTTAGAAATATTAAACATTTCTAATGCAAAAGCTTTACGTGGACGCTAAATCAGTCATTGGCAAATCAGCATCATGTATGAGCGGATTCAGCGCCCGTCCTCCCAAAGGCCAGAGAGGTCCAAGCCTCCTGTACAGACTAGGCAACACTATCAGACCCATATCTACACATCTGGTGTAGATAAAGAAAGCGATTCTGGAAATCGTCAACAGCTTGATTCGGATCAGCATAATCAAGCTGAAAACAAACAGAACACACAAGCTAATAACAACATCAATTACGGCACTTTTCTGGGGCCTGACAATCGGCTCTACGAAGGGTATGAGCTATATCTTCAAAGCCGAGGCTACTCCTCCGTTAGCACCGTTTTGTTTAGGGTGGTTGCGCACGCAGGCGATCCATCTCAAGTTTCTTTGGTACGGGTAGGCGGACAGTATGACGGGCAGGTTGTAGCAAGCGCGTATGCCGGTAGCCTATTTGAGTTCTCGAATGAGTATACGTTTAGTGTTTTCGTCTCAGATCCAACGCTCACAAACGACACTCAGATTCAGCCAGGGAACGTGATAGCCATTGAGGCAACCCCTGGCTATCAGATTACGGTTGCCTACAGCGATTTGGGCCAATACATTGCGGGGCTAGAAGCCCAGGCAGCAAGCTATGAGCACAGTGCGATCGCTGATGAGTATCAGACCCCTGAAGTCATTGAGGAGACCCCATACAGCGACCAAATCCCGGAGTATGTAGAGCCTGAAGCGGTTATTGATGACCAGATTTATGAGGTACAGCCAGAAATCATAGCGCCCGAGGTAGAGGAGCCGTCGGGAGCACCAGAGCAGGATTATGACTCTATCGATTCAGAAAACGAGCAACCATCAGAAGAAGACTACGCAACGGCTCAAAATGCGCCTATTACCGATAGTCGCCTAGAGACTCACGGTCAAAATACTCGCGATCAAGATAGTTATGCGAGGCAAAACGAAGTCGTTCTTCGCAGTCGAACACCGGAAGAACATGTTGATATTTTTAAAGCGCTGCTAACGACAGCGGCGCTTGAGCAACTTGCAGACAATCGGGAGGCGATTCTTCGATATAAGGAACACTATGCCCACAGGGATAGCGATATCGATGCAGTGCGATCGCACGTTCGAGAAGAAGCCAGCCTAGCCGAGCAGCAACAGCAACGAGAAAGCGCGTTGCAAGGATTAGAAGGAATACGCTCACAGGCGGCAGTAGAAGAGAGCATTCAAGGCATTGCTGACTTTAATGATGAGCTAACCGTTGCTGAAGAGCACGGGCTGGACATCATATCGCCAGAGGAGGCCACGGCCCGGTTAGCGACAGGCGAGGACGAAGCTGAAATTCGTCGGTTAGCAGAAGAGCGCGTTGCCCTGCGTAGAGCGCAGCCTGCCGTCGGCGTACTGAAGCCAAGAGACGTTACTGATAACCGCAGCGACACGCAGGTAAGAAGGCGGATTCAGATAGGGCTCAATAAGATTTTGAAGGACATCGAGCAGGTAGAGCATGCGCTTAATACCAATGACCTGCCCTTGGATGAGTTGAGTCAGTCACTGATCTCAACAGCGATAAATGCCTTGGAAGAAGCAGGCCGCCCTCATGGAGAAGCCTTTATTGCATCGGAGAAGAAACGGCGGGCTCGAATTCAGCTATCGTCATTTGCACTAGAGGTTGGCCTAACGATTGGGGCGCTGTGTGCATCAGGCGGGCTGGCGTTGGTGCTTGGTGGGTTGGGGACGCTGGTAGGTGTGGGCAACGCACTGTACGAGTTTGAGACCGCAGATGACTTAAACAACGCGGCGGGTGCGAGTGTTCCAGGCGGCTCTGAGCTGCTTGAAAACCCAGAGGCTGCGAGCAGAAATTATGTTTTTGCTTGGGCCAATTTGCTCATGGCGGGGATTGATTTTGGGGTTGGTGTCAGAGACGCTGAAGTGCTAGTGCGACAGGCTGTGAGGTCGGCAAACGTAGATGCGATCGCGCTGATACGTTCAGAAGATTTGGGCCTGATCGGTGAAATTTTGCGACTGGAGAGAGTAGGCGATGCCGCTGCGACAAGTCGGGCAGAGACCCTGTATATCTATTTGCAAAACGAGCAAGGTCTTTCTGAAGCCAATATTTTGCTGGCTAGAGAAGCGATCGCTGAGATGCAGCGTGTGGACCTACCGGAGTCTGCACTAAGGGTTCGGCAGTCCTCAGCCAATACGTCTGCACCCGATAGTGAATTGCCCACTTCAGAGACAGCACCTGTTCCACAAACAGAAAGACCACCCACCAGACAAACTCCAAAGAATCCAGTCGCAGAAACTTCGCCCGCTATTAAACAACCAGATGGAACCACTACGCCCAACCGACAGCAAGGTACCGCCGTACCAGAGGAAGCTCTAGCGGGTGGCCAACAGTCAGAGTCCCCTGTACCAGAAACCGCTACATCAGAGACAGTTCCTTCCGGAGCAACACCAGAGGCGATAACGACACCGCCGCTACCGGAAGAAGCGTTACAGCAGCTAGATGCGACTTTTGCAGACAAGTTTGGCGTCAGGCTAACGCCGGAAGAATTACAGCTTGCTAGCCGAGGCCAATTGCCTGCACAGTTATCGCACAGACAGATTTTAGAGCGATCGCTCGACTGGAACGGCGTAAAAGCCAACTTTTTGGGTTATCCAGAGCTTATGGCAAGTCTGTTGCGCTATCGCCAGCAAGAAATGACCAGAGTGCTTTCACGATTTCAAGCACTCTG
>JBCBDN010000203.1:0-7233 GCA_038529685.1 Cyanobacteria bacterium J06598_1
GGGGAGAAGGTTGTGGGGTCGTGGTCTTAAAGCGCCTGAGTGATGCTGAGCGAGACGGCGATCGCGTTGTAGCGGTGATAAAAGGCTCAGCCATTAACCATGATGGACGCACCAATGGCATCGCGGCCCCTAATAGTCTCTCTCAGCAGGCGTTGATCAAAGAGGCCATCGCCAATGCTGGTCATCAGCCTGCTGATGTGGATTACATCGAAGCCCATGGAACGGGAACTTCTCTAGGCGATCCGATCGAATTTAAGGCGATTAGGTCTACGCTTCTTAATGATCGCGCCGACGATCAGCGCTGCTGGATTGGTTCCGTGAAAACCAACATCGGCCACTTAGAAGCGGCGGCTGGTATAGCCTCTTTGATCAAAGTGGTGCTCTCTTTGCAGCATGAAGCGATTCCACCGAACCTTCACTTTAATCAGAGCAACCAATACATTTCATTAGACAATACGCCCCTAGGAATTCCCACAACAATCCAGCCCTGGTCGATTCAGGAAAAAGAAAGAGTTGCCGGGATTAATGGATACAGTTTTGGTGGTACGAACTGTCACCTAGTTGTGGCAGAAGCGCCACGCAAAAAAACACCTGACAGGGTTATAGCTGAGCATAGCACGCCCAGCGTGAGGCCTTTTTTACTCTCTGCTAAGCGCGCTGATGCGCTGATTGAATTAGCTAAACGCTATGAGACTTTTTTGGCCACTAACGCATCAGACCCTGACTCAGCGGTCGCACTGGCAGATGTTTGTTTTACGGCAAATACTGGTCGAGCGCATTACAAACACAGATTGGCGATTGCGACAGAGTCAACGGCACACTTGAAACAACAGCTTAGTCACTTCGTCCAAGGGCAACAGATGTCCACGGTGAAGCATCAGGTCATCACAGGGGGACTGGCTCCTAAGGTTGCTTTTTTGTTCTCCGGACAAGGTTCTCAATATATCAACATGGGTCGAGAACTGTACGAGAGTTCTCCAAAATTTCGAGCCTGTCTGGAGCGATGTGATCGTATTCTACGGCCCCACCTTGACTGTTCAATTATTGATGTCATCTATCGTTCAGTAGAAGCGCATGCCGAGGAAAAGCTCCCTTTAATTGACCAAACAAGCTATACCCAGCCATGTCTCTTCTCGTTGGAATATGCCCTGGCCCAGCAGTGGCTATCTTGGGGCATTCGTCCCAGCGTGGTGATGGGGCATAGTTTGGGGGAGTACGTTGCGGCCTGTGTGGCCGGTGCCTTCACCTTAGAAGACGCCTTGCCCCTAATCGCTACACGTGCCCGGCTGATGGATGCGCTGCCTCAGACAGGACAGATGGTGGCTGTTTTTGCCCCTGAGTTAGCGGTTAAAGCGGCCCTAGCAGCGGCGGGCTCTAGCGTTGTAATTTCTGCCGTAAATTCGCCGCAATCCGTGGTTATCTCAGGGGAAAATCAAGCGGTTGAGCAGATGGCTAATCTGTTCACTCAACAGCAAATTGAGGTGCGATCGCTGGCCGTTTCACAGGCTTTTCACTCACCTTTGATTGCGCCGATGGTAGACTCACTGGGCGAAGCGCTTAAGCAAGTCACGATCCAACCATTACGCTTACCGTTGGCCTCTAGCCTAACGGGTGAGGTGTTTGGCAAAGGCCACATCCTCACGACTGACTATTGGCAGCAGCATACGCTGGGCGCTGTTCGGTTTATGGATGGGCTCAACAGTGTTATCAACCAGAAGTGCCGCGTCGTCATTGAAATTGGTCCCCATCCCGTCCTCTCTCGGCAAGGTCAGCGCTGTAATCTTGATCCTGCCCCCCACTGGCTACCTTCCTTGGTAAAACAACAAGGCGACTGGTGCAATTTATCGAAGAGTCTGGCAGCGCTGTATACCTATGGCGTAGCGGTTAACTGGAATGCGTTTGAAGCGAAACTGCCCGGAGAACGCTTGTGTCTGCCCACCTATCCGTTTAAGCGACAGTCCTACTGGGTCAAAAATGCTAATCTACCCCACTACCCATACTTATCGAACACAGCGCCTATATCTGGAGCCGCACCGACATTACAGGCCGTAAATACTGCCAATGGGCGTGGGCCTTATGACCACCGTAATGGCCACGGCCACCGTAACGACAATAGTCACCATAATGGCAATGGTCACCGTAACGGTAGCGCCCCACAACACTTGCAAACGCAATTGGTCACGCCCATAGAGCCGCCTGCGACTGTTCAGCTCGGCCCCTCGGTCAGTCAACGCAAACAAACGCGGAAAGAATGTATCCTTCTCCATTTGCAAGGTCAGCTGGCTCAAATGTTGCGGTTAGACCCCTCAGATATTGACGTTCACGATTCGCTGGTCGAAATGGGGGCAGATTCTATCAGTCTGTTGGAGATGGTACACGCACTGGAGGCTACCTACGGCATTAGCTTTTCAATGACTGAACTCTTTAGGTTCTCTCATTTAGCTGCGATCGCTGAGCATTTGGATACAACATTAGCTGCGACCTGGGAAATGCCTGGTGAGCGTGCCATGGCGACACCCGAAGTGACCATGGACCAGCCGTTAGCGTCAGAAATTGCCCAGCTTTCTGCTCAACTGTCTGCACAACAGCTGTCTGCACAACAACTGTCTGCACAACAGATTTCTATGACTGCCTGGGCGATAGATGAAAGACCTCACCCTCCGGAACTTACCGCAACGGTTGCGTTGCTAAAGCAACAGCTAGAGACCCTGAGTCAGGTGATGACCGCGCAGATGGACACCTTAAACCGTGTGACTGGGAATGAACGGAGTTCTATTCTACCGGAGAGTCTTCAGCAACCAGCGCCATCGTTATCCCCCGATGACGCTGTTGGGGGGCATGGATTTTCTCAAGGGAAAAATAAAGTGCAGGCCCAAAAGCAGCCTCAAGAACAGGCCCAAAAACAGCCTCAAAAACAGTCAGAAGAGAAACCTTTGACTGTTACATTCGCTGCGCGAAATCGGCCCCTACAGCTTTCCCATCCCCAAGAGCGGCTGTGGTTTTTGGCTCAGTTAGAAGGCCCTAGTGCCACTTACAACATTCCCGTTGTCCTAAAAATAGAGGGGGTGTTAGATCGCACGGCCTTTGAACAGAGCATTCAAGCCATTGTGGATCGTCATGAGAGTCTGCGGACGAGTTTTACAACGCAAAACGATCAGCCCATTCAACAGGTTCATGCTGCCATAGACTGGGGGATCAAAACCGTTGATTTGCGAGCGGACAAAATACCCATGGCGACTGCGGCCAAGCTTATCCAAACAGAGGTCGAACGCCCCTTCGATCTCACCCGTCTTCCCCTCTTTCGCGTCACGCTCATCCGTATTGACGAGCTAACGACTGTCCTGGTGTTTACGATTCACCATATTATTTCCGATGCTTGGTCAATGGGGCGCGTGTTTGTCGAAGAGCTGCGCCAAGGCTATGGCGATCGCATCGGGCACAAAGCGGTCAATAACAACGGTCATCAGCCGTCTGGCGAAGCACGCTTGCCCCTTAGGGTTCAATATGCTGACTTTGCGCAGTGGCATCGCAGCTGGCTTCAAGGCCCCGCAGGCGAGCGTCAGCTCAGCTACTGGAAAACCCAGCTGGCAGATCTTCCTAGCTGCCTGGAGCTACCCACTGATTATCCTCGGCCCAAGGTCAAAACCTACCAGGGCGACACCGTTCATCAGGTGATCCCCCCCGCCCTAGTGACCCAGCTTACCCAGCTGAGCCAATCGTCTGGGGTGACGTTGTTTATGACCTTGCTCTCGGCTTACGGCCTATTGCTCTCTCGCTATAGTGGCCAACGCGACATCGTGATTGGCTCACCGTTGGTGAACCGTCCCTACCCAGAACTCACACCACTCATTGGGTTCTTTTTAAACACCCTCGCCCTCCGGTTAAGGCTCTCCCCGCAGTCTTCTTTCCAAACGCTGCTGACCCATGTGAAAGAGCAGACGCTGATGGCCTACGACCATCCCGATGTGCCCTTTGAAGAAATTGTCAGGGCACTTCAACTCCCTCGAAACACTAGCCATACGCCATTGTTTCAGACCATGTTTGTGTTTCAAAATGTGGCTGAAGAAACCGTTGATTTTCCTGGTCTACAGATGACGCCAATGAAAGTCAATGTCAAGGTCTCAAAGTTTGATCTGACCCTGTGGCTGAGCCAAACAGACGGTCAGATCAGAGCAGAGTGGGAATACAGCACCGATTTGTTTAAAGCCTCGAGTATTGAACGCATGGCAACCCATTTTCAGCAGCTGTTGGAAAGCCTTGTCGAAACGCCTCAGTGCCCTATTTCAGCGCTGTCTTTGATACCCGCACAGGAACAACAATGGCTCAGTCAATGGGGAAACCACAGCTGGCATAACGCGAACCAATTCACCCAAGGCGCTTTAGCCCCAGATCACCTGCAACAACCGATATACGAACAAATTGCGGCGCAGGCGAAGAAAACGCCAGGGGCGATCGCACTTGAGTGGAACCAGCAAACCCTTACCTATGCGGCGCTAGATCAGCAGGCTAACCAACTCGCCCACTACCTAACAGAATTGGGGGTCACCCCAGGGCAGCGAGTAGGTCTTTGCTTGCCGCGCTCTTTTGCTCTGATTGTCTCTATCCTCGGAATTTTGAAAGTGGGTGCGGCCTACGTGCCCCTTGATCCAAACTATCCTCAGGCGCGGCTAGACTACATTGTGACGGACGCGCAGCTACAGGCGCTGATTTCATTAGAGAGTACCCTCAGCGAGAAGTTCGCCGCCGCAGGCGATGCTGACTATCAGCTGATTTGCTATGACCGTGATCGCGAAAAGATAACAGCCCAGCCAACAACGTGCCCAGTTAGACCGATTTCGACTGAGGGGGCTATTGATAACTCTCAGCTGGCTTACCTGATTTACACCTCAGGCTCCACGGGTCAACCTAAGGGCGTAGCCGTGGGCCATTCTGCGCTGAGCAACTTTGTTCAGGGCGCGATTTCACACTATGGGTTTATCCCTAGCGATCGCACCCTACAATTTGCCTCCATCAGTTTTGACGCGGCAGCAGAAGAAATCTTCCCCACCCTTTGTGTGGGTGCGACCTTAGTCCTGCGCCCTAATAACATGGTTGCCAGCCTGGGTGAGTTTTTGCGCAGCTGCAACGAGCTACAGCTCAGCATTTTAGATTTACCCACCGCTTACTGGCAGCAGCTCGTCGGAGAACTCACGAACACTCAAAACCCGGCTCCAAAACAGACCCTACCCGACCAGCTCCGACTGGTCATCATCGGGGGTGAAAAAGTCTCTTCTGAAAGCGTGCGGCTATGGCAACAGCATATGGGAACAGAGCCTGACTCAGCCGCAACTCGTATCACCTTGCTCAACACCTATGGCCCAACAGAAGCTACCGTCGTAACCACCGCCTACCGCATTCCTAACAGCCTTCCTGATGGTGATCGTGAGATTGCCGTTTCGACTAACGTCCTGATTGGTAAACCCCTTCCAAATGTTGAAGTCTACGTTTTAGATAGCGCCCTGCAACCTGTGCCGATCGGTGTCCCTGGAGAGCTTTACATTGGCGGTGCAGGGTTAGCCCAAGGCTACTTCAACCGCCCGGAGCTTACGGCAAAAGCCTTCATCCCCCATCCGTTTAGTCAACAGCCAGGCGCGAGGCTGTATAAGAGTGGCGATCGGGTCCGCTACCAGGAAAACGGCGAGCTAGCGTACCTCGATCGCATCGATAACCAGGTCAAAATTCGAGGATTTCGGATTGAGCTAGGCGAAGTTGAATCGGTGCTAGCAGTGTTGCCCCAGGTCAAAGACGTGATTGTTGTTACCCAGACGAGCGAGCAAGGTGACCGACGATTGGTCGCTTACGTGGTCGCCCCAGCGGACACCGCACCGGCTGCACTACGCCAGCATGTAAAAGATCAGCTACCCGACTATATGGTCCCTACGGTCTTTATGGTACTGGACACGTTTCCACTGACGCCTAGCGGAAAGGTAGATCGCCGCAATCTCCCAATGCCTGACCAAAGCGATCTGCGTCAGGGTGAGCGGTATGTCGCGCCTCAAACACCGATTGAATGCAAATTGGTTGAGATTGTTCAAACGCTGCTTTCGCTAGAAAAAGTCGGCGTTGAAGATGACTTCTTTACAATTGGGGGGCATTCTCTTTTGGCCACTCAGCTGATGCTGAAGGTTCAAACCGAGTTCCAAGTGGATATCCCGCTAACGGTGCTGTTTGAAACCCCGACACTGGCCAATTTGGCACAGCATATAGAAGGGCACACCAACCATCAGCCGGCTTCGGCAGCGCCAGAGGATGCAGCGCCTAGTGCTGTTGTAGTGAGTGCACTGGATGCGAAAAGTTCCAAGCCAGAAACGCTGCTGGGCACACGCCCCATTCCTGTGATTGAACGCGATCGCAACTCCATTCCGCTCTCATACGCCCAGCAGCGACTCTGGTTCCTTCAGGCCCTAGAACCCGAAAGCACAGCCTACACACTCCCGGGCGGCATACGACTCCAAGGCCGACTCAATCCCACGGCGCTAGAGCGGGCATTGGCCACCATCGTTGAGCGTCACGAGGCCCTGCGCACCACCTTTGATTATCAGGACGGCAGGCCTGTACAGCGGATTGAGCCCAGTGGGACTTGGATGCTCTCAAGTACAGATTTCTCCGATTTAGACTCAACGGCTCAGGCCAAAGCGCTTGAAAAGCTCATTGAGAAGACAGTCCAACAGCCCTTCGATTTAACACGTGATGCGCTACTGCGCTGCCAGCTTGTTACCCTCTCAGCGCAGGATCATGTCCTGTTATTCTGCACCCACCATATCTCGTCAGATGGCTGGTCTATCAATTTGTTGCTGCGAGAGCTGGTGACCCTGTACGAAGACTTCTGTGCCGGTCGTGCCGCTAGCTTACCCCTCCTTCCTATTCAGTACGCTGACTTTACCGTTTGGCAAAGAGAGTGGCTGCAAGGTGAGGTGCTCCAACAACAGTTGGACTACTGGCAAAAACAGCTTGAAGGCGCACCCGCGCTGTTGGAGCTGCCGACCGATCGACCTCGACCAGCGGTGCAAACGGTCAACGGGGCGCGCCTATACCACCGGCTTCCCCATGACCTTACCGAACAGCTTGATCAGCTGAGTCAACGCGTTGGGGGCACCTTGTTTATGGTTTTGCTCACGGGCTTTAATCTGTTGCTCTCTCGCTATAGCAGCCAGCTGGATATTTCAGTGGGCTCTACCATTGCCAATCGCCCGC
>JBCBDN010000204.1:0-7182 GCA_038529685.1 Cyanobacteria bacterium J06598_1
GCATCAGGCGAATCGTCTCTTGCCCCAGCTGCAAAGACACCACCCGCACCTGCGCATCCGGCACACCGTACAAATAGCTCGCTTCATCCCCACTCAACACGGTATCTGAGACCACTTCGTAATCAAAAGCACCGGTGAAAAAATCGGTCGCTTTGCCCGCATCAGACACCGTTAGGCCAATCGCCTGAACCGCCTGAACCGTTACGCTAGAGGAAGACGCCATAGAGTGCAGTTCCTTATATCTCAAATTTCCCTCAGTATTTTGACACATTACCGCTGTAGACAAGCAGCAGGTTCACCTGTAAAAAGTCGCTCACAACACAATCGCCGTGCCGACCCAAAAACAAAAGCGCAAGCGCACTCTTCTAGGCATCATCGGTGTCGTCAGCGCGCTGCTATTCATAGGCGGACTGCTCACTCAGCCTCGCTGGATATTTCACCTAGCAACTTACTTTTTTCCTGGCGCAATTTATTCAGTTGAAGTAGAGGAAGAATCCGCTCCCCAGAAAGTAGTCGCACTCACCATAGACGATGGGCCCTCGCCCGAAACCGCTAACATCCTCGCGGTTCTCGAAGCCCATAATGCCAAAGCGACCTTCTTCAACATCAGCGGCAACGTTCACACCCGCGAAGCCATCGTTCAGCGCACCGTCACCGCTGGTCACGAACTCGGAAATCACCTCACCACCGACTCACCCAGCATCAAACTCAGCCCCGAAGACTTTGAAACCAACCTCCTCACCGCAGAGCAGGCACTGCTGCCTTTCATTCAATCAAGCCATCCACAAGCAAAACTCCACTGGCTCAGACCCGGCATGGGGTTTTACAACGCCAAAATGGTCGAAACCGCACAGCGCCACGGCTACCAGTTAGTGCTTGGCTCTACGTTTCCTTACGACACGCATATTCATTCCGCTCGGTTCGCCAGTGCCTTCATCCTGCGCACCATACAACCCGGCGATATTATCGTCTTACACGATGGCGAAGAACGCGGCCAACGCACCGTCAAAACACTAAAAGTCATCCTCCCGGTGCTTCAGGCAAAAGGCTACAAAATTACAACAGTCTCAGGACTCACTGACTCAGAACTCACTTACTCAGGACTCACTGAGTCAGGACTCACTGATCAGTAATTTACTTCACTGGCCTAACTTACTGGCCCAACTCACTGGCCCAGCTCACTGGCCTAATCTGCTGGTTTACTAAGGCCACACGCTCAAAATTGCTTTACTAAATAAAAAGACATCTTATGCCCCAAGTTTCACTACGCGAAATGGTCAATACCTTGGCGACTTCGCCCACCCTTATAAGCTTTCCAACCGATACCGTTCCGGCTTTGGCGACTAAGCCCTTACAAGCGGATCTTATTTTCACAGCCAAACAGCGTCCTCCTGAGAAACCGCTCATCCTCATGGGAGCGTCCTTCCAGGATTTGAGACCCTACATAAAAGGATCTACCAAAGAGCTAGAAATCTGGGAATCACAAACGCAACAGCACTGGCCCGGTCAGCTAACCCTTGTGCTGCCCATCAGCGATCGCACACCCAAAAATCTCAACCCGCTCAACACAGGCACCCTCGGCATCCGCGTCCCCAATCATCCCGTCGCGCTACAGCTGCTCGCCCAAACCGGCCCACTCGCCACCACCAGTGCAAATCTATCTGGCCAGCCCCCTTTGACCACAGCCGCAGACATCGCCCGCACCTTCCCCACGGCACTAACGCTGCCTAGCGAGGACTACACCAACAGCAGCGGACAGCCGTCCACCGTCGCCAAATGGACAGCCACCGGATGGCAAATATTACGGCAGGGTAAAGTTCATCTTTAGCCAAAGCATTTCGAGCTACCGTAGACTCGACTTGCCCCAAGACTTGGCCCAGCTTTGCTATGACGCTCAACCCGCCCACACCAGACAATCCAGCAAAGCTTCAGCTCGCCTACCAGCGCCTACTCGCTCTCGAACGGTTCAAAAGCGGCTTCTTGGCTCGCACGTCTCATGAGCTGCGATCGCCTATTAACACCATCGTCAGCCTGCACCAGCTCATTCTCGAAGACCTATGCGAAGGCCCCGAAGAAGAGAAAGAATTCATTGGCCAATCCAAAGACGCCGCCCTCAAAATGCTGGCTCTTTTTGACCAAATCACTGCCGTCTCCAAATTAGACATCGGACGAGAGCCTGCCAAGCTCGAAACTGTAGACCTCAGCTTTTTGCTCCCAGAAGTAGACATGCTCACCACGCTCCAGGCCGCCAACCAAAACATCCGCTACAGGGTCAGCGCCCCCACCGAAGAGCTGGAAATTTTCACCGATGCTAAGTGGCTAAAAAATCTCTTAACGAGCCTGATTCAAGATGCTATTCCGCTCACGAAGTTTTTAACGCTCACCATCGAACAGACTGATCAATATATAGACATCGTGATTGCCTGCGATGGCACAGAACCTTCGTCTCCTTATCACACAGCTGAAAACCTCCAAGCAGAGTTAGCAGCTATTTCTCAAGCAGCTGATACCGAAGCCAGTGCTGAAAAGAGTGAGCGATCGCCAACAAAAACCCACTCACAAAAAAGACCTCACAACGCGCCAATCCAACTCTCCACCGGCCTTATCCTCGCAACCGTTCATACTGCTCTACCACTGATAAACGGAGAGCTCATCATCACAGAGCCCACAACAGAAACCGGCAGCCAAATAAAGTATCGATTTCCAGTCACTCAGAGCTAAGAAACCGACCTTTCACGCTACAGAAGACCTCACAACTCATCCACAAAATGAACGCTGAACCACCCAGCCTACTGCCTACAGAAGCGAATCATTTCAGAGGGTACTACAAGCCCTGGTTCGGCATCGGGCTGCTGATATTAGGCGGACTCAATTTGATGATAGTTTTACGGGCAATCCTGATAACCGGCACATTCAATTCAGGCATTATCACGGGCATTGCCTCTACAGTGGTTGGCTATCTCTTTTTGACCCGGCCTTACTTTGCGATCGCACCCAACCGCCTCACCATTTACAACCTGATCGGCTCAACGGTAAAACGCTATCCCTTCAAGGCTTTTAGCAACCTGCAAGTAGAAGGCTCGCAGCTACACATAAAAGATACAGAAGATGAAATGACGGTGGTCACGGGGCGAAAGGTGAATATCCGTAAGTGGATCATAAAATCTGAAGATTGGAAAAGATTAGAAGCGATCGCCAACGCCAAAAGCCACTAAACACAGTCTTTTGAAGCTATAGAAAAAGCAAGGCCAACCAATCCCGACTAAAACAGTCGGGATTGGTTGGCGACGAATATTCGTCGTGTTACTATCAGCACACTTCACTGATGCACAAACCTATGACGCAAGCTATCGAAAGACTCCGCACCTCCAAGCAGACCTTTACGGCGCTCCAGTGTAAGGAATGCGGAGAGCAGTATGGATTAGGTGCCAAGCACGTTTGCGAAGATGTGTGCTTTGGCCCCCTAGAGATTGCCTACGACTACGAAGCGATTAAGAACCAAGTTTCGCGAGAAACCATCGAAGCAGGCCCGCACTCCATCTGGCGCTACAAAGCCTTTTTGCCCGTTGAAACCGACACCCCTATTGATGTCGGCACTGGCATGACGCCTCTGTTAAAAGCGAACCGTCTGGCGCGTCAATTAGGTCTTAAAGAGCTTTACATCAAAAACGACGCGGTCAACATGCCCACCCTAAGCTTCAAAGACCGGGTGGTTTCGGTAGCGCTCACCAGAGCAAAAGAATTGGGCTTTGGCACGGTGTCTTGTGCGAGTACCGGTAACTTGGCGAATTCTACGGCTGCGATCGCCGCTCACGCCGGACTCGAATGCTGCGTCTTCATCCCCGCCGACCTAGAAGCCGGTAAAATCCTCGGCACCCTCATCTACAACCCCACCCTAATGGCGGTTAAAGGCAACTACGACCAAGTCAACCGCCTGTGCTCCGAAGTCGCCAACACCCACGGCTGGGGCTTCGTGAACATTAACCTGCGCCCCTACTACTCCGAAGGATCCAAAACCCTCGGCTTTGAAGTCGCAGAACAGCTCGGCTGGCAGCTCCCCGACCACATCGTCGCCCCCCTCGCCTCCGGCTCCCTCTTCACCAAAATCTACAAAGGCTTCAACGAATTCGTTAAAACCGGCCTAGTAGACGCCAAAGACGTTCGCTTCAGCGGCGCCCAGGCAGAAGGCTGCTCACCCATCTCACAGGCATTCAAAGAAGGCCGCGACTTCATCACCCCCGTAAAGCCCAACACCATCGCCAAGTCCATCGCCATTGGCAACCCGGCTGACGGCATGTACGCCCTCGAAGTCGCTCGCAAAACCAACGGCAACATCGAAGATGTCACCGACGCAGAAATCGTTGAAGGCATGAAGCTCCTAGCAGAAACCGAAGGCATCTTCACCGAAACCGCAGGCGGCACGACGATTGCTGTGCTGAAAAAGCTGGTTGAAGCAGGCAAAATCAACCCCGATGAAAGGACCGTTGCCTTCATCACCGGCAACGGACTGAAGACCACCGAATCTGTACAAAGCCATATTGGCGAGCCCCTCACCATCGAGCCCAAGCTCGACAGCTTTGAGCGTGCCTGGGAGCGAGCCAACACGCTCAACCGCCTAGAGTGGCAGCAAACTCAGGTCTAAGCCAACTTTCCGGTTCCCCTTGCGAAGGTGAACCAACGGAGGGGTCTCGGCATGTGGCGCACTCGACAGAAATCTCTCTTGTGGTTTCCGGTGTGTAGCGTATTCGTCGGAACCCCTCCCTTGCGGTTCCCCTTGGTAAGGGGAACCCGTACTACTTAAACTCAATTCACGTTATTTACAACAAAAAATATGGCCGTTAAGGTTTTAATCCCCACCCCTCTCCAAAAGTTCACCAACGATGAAGCAGCTGTTGAATGCGACGGCGGCAGCATTTCAGAACTCATGGACACACTAGAAGCTAAATTCCCTGGCATCAAAAAGCGCCTCTGCGACGACAAAGGTGAGCTTCGCCGCTTCGTGAACTTTTATGTGAACAGCGAAGACATCCGCTTTTTGGATAACAGCGCCACTGTACTCAAAGATGGCGATGAAGTCAGCATTGTCCCTGCGGTAGCCGGTGGCTAATTGAGCCAAGCCCTAAACGGACTAAACATCCACAAAATCAGTACTCTCAAAAAGGAAGCTGTCGTAGCGTTTACGGCAGCTTTTCTCTTTCGGAGCGTTGAGAATAGCGCTGTGGTTGAGTCCATGCAACGTAGCCCAAAATCAGTAGCGCCGCTCCCCCCGCCGGACCGATGAACAAATGGAATACCTGATTACCGGTTGCAATTAGCGCAATACCAAAACCCAAACCCACAACATTAGAAAACAACAGATACAAAAAGACTCGCCAATCTTTCATCACGACATACCACTTGTAGACAAAAATAGCAGCGGTGAGCAGCTGTGGAAGCTGAATAGCCGTTTTACTGTCGTTGACACCGTAAAGTATTGGCGTTGCCACCATACAGGCAATTAGCAAAAAGTCCAACAGCGTATTTTTCTTTAAGCCCAGCGCAACCAACCCCAAGCCAAACACTAAAAAGCTGTAAAACAGATTATTGAGCCCGGAGATTTGGCTGATGTAGAACCAGTCATCATTCATGTGCTCTGCAACTTCGTAAGAGGTCGCGATCGCAAAGCAAACATAGCCACAGTAGACACTTGGGAGCGACCGCAACTTTACCGTATGGCGATAAAACTCACTACGATACGAAAATATCCAAATGCTCAATGCCACAACAATATAGATCGAGAAATGGGCGAGGGCGAGCGCTATTTTGAGGCCAAGGGACATGATCAATCAAAAAATATTTACCGTCTATGTTTTTTGAGCACAGACAGAAGTGAGCGTCTCTATATTAAGGTAAGTTTCGTGCTGGCCATACTAAGCATTGATTTCAGCAAGAAGGTGCAACTCTGTTTTGGAAAAAAGATCCGCGTCTGTCTCAGAAGGCAACAAAAGCAGCGGTTCCAACTATAAGAAAGTCAAACGCTTTGGTCTCAGAACAAAGATTTTGACCAGTGTATTAACCACAGGCACAGAGGATGAAACACCTAAGCCTTCGCCACCTGAGACAACCTCTCAAGCAATCTGAGTTTGCGTTGCTTTATCAAGAAACAGAACTGGCATAGGACAACGTCATTTTGAGCTGCCCTCAAGTGGGCTGCTGGAGAATGTCTAAAAACATTTTGGCAGCGGGTGCAGGCGGTTGATTAGCCAGAGTAGCAGCGCCAATGCTTCGGCTAAGGCGAACAGGAAGCGATCGCACATACACATCTTCCGGAATCGGCAGCGCCGCGAGCCTCGGTAACACCGCCGCCCCCAACCCCTGCGCCACCATACTCACAATCGTCGAATCTTCTTTAATCACATACCCCACCGAAAGAGACTGCCCCCACTGGGCCCAATGATTGCGCACCGCGCTGGTGCACTCAGCATAGTTAAACAGAATAAAAGAGTAAGTTGACAATCCCTCCCAAGTCAGATCTTTCGGGGGTGGCGGGTCACTCTTAGGTAAGAGAACAACATATTCATCTTGAGCAATTTCTAACGCCTTAAACTCTTCCGAACGGGGCAGCGGAATTAAGCCAATGTCGGTTTGACCTTCTCGCAAAGACTGTTCTACACCAGCCGGGTCTAGCTCCATTAGCACCACTTCCACCCGAGGAAAGCGATTGCGAAAGCGAGCAATATTAGCCGGTAACAGATGGGTAGCCGCACTGCGAAAAGAAGCAATCCGCAGCCGTCCGTTATATAGACCCTTCTCCAAATTAACCTCATAGTCAATTTGCTCTCTCAGCTCTAACATCTGCTGCGCATGGGCTATCACCCGCTCGCCTACCGCCGTCGGTCTCGCACCAAAGCGACCGCGCACCAGCAACAACACATCTAACTCTGACTCTAAAGATGCGATCGCCCGACTCACCGCCGACTGTGAAATGTCTAGCTGTAGGGCCGCATCGGAAAAACTGCCGTGCTCAACTACCGTATTCAATACCTCTAAATGAAATATGTTCATAAAAAGTATCTATTCGCTTTCCGCATAGATGTGTGTCAAGAGCCGGTTTGATCCTCTCAAAAGCTAAGGCTAAGGTTACCTCATATAACACGCGATTGCCTGTGTAATCAATTTTTAGAGGTTCCTCACTCATGTTCC
>JBCBDN010000205.1:0-7181 GCA_038529685.1 Cyanobacteria bacterium J06598_1
AAACGCCCAGCGGATTTTTCGTCGGTCCAGACAACGGTTTATTCGGCGGTGTCCTTGAGCGCGAACCCGTGATTGCCGCTGTGTCATTAACAAGATCTCGCTATTGGCGAGTGACGCGTCCCAGTGCCACTTTTCACGGCAGAGATATCTTTGCGCCGGTAGCAGCTCACCTAGCGCGCGGTGTGCCAATAGGCCAGGTGGGCGATCGCATTCACCCCGCCACCCTAGTTAGGCCAGACCTTACACCCTACTCACAGCGAGCGGTTCAGCAGGGCCACCAATCGATCACGGTCTGTGCCGGCAGCCTGCAATATATCGACGGTTTCGGTAATCTCATCAGCAACATTCCAGGGCAGGCCGTCCCATCAGCGTCTTGGCAGGTCATCATAAAAACCGCCGAAGGGCTTCGTCAATTTACCGGGGTAAAAACCTATAACGATGTGCCTGTAGGGTCGCTGGCCGCGCTTGTCGGTAGTCACGGCTGGGTAGAAGTAGCTTGTAACGGTGGAAGTGCTAAAAGTGCCTTACGAATTGGCGCCACTACACCATCGGGCACCGTGGGAAATGCGGTCTTTCTTTCAGTACTTTCCCTTGATATGACTGAACTTCAGTAGCTTTACGGACCTGCGTTTGTCCTGACTTACGTGTCCGTTAAAGAATACATCTATATAGAGCAGGCGACTCTACTCGCTAACGCCTCTAGGCGCCTGCTCTAAACACCATCAACTTCTCTCTACATCATCCTGTAACTCTTATGATTATGCTCACTGGAATCAAAGCTTTCGAAGCGCGCTGGCAGTCTCTCAAGGCCGTTCACCCGACCAGCCCCCGTGAAAATCATCTGTTGATGCAATCTATGGGCCGGCTCGTCGACAACTACGCGAGTCAAGCAGAGCTCACCACAGAGCTGCCTACTCATTTGCGCAGCATGTTTGCTCACTTAGTCGAAGCGTACTTGAACGGTTACTGGGTAGATGGCGCAGAAGACAAAGCGGCAGCCAAACCGGCAGCGATGACACCCGCCGTACTCGCCGCAAAACAGCGCCGTCAGAAAAAAACGCTTACCCCTACCGTATCTAGCGAGGCTGCGACCTACATCATTCATGAGCGCGCACGCTGCTGGGCCTAGCCGCCAAACACCTGGCGTAATCCTTTGAGTACGCCTATCAAAGACACCAAAATACATACTCAATCGTTTGGTGGAAACGATATCTTATAAGCGGTGATTACCCACGGGTCAGCAAAGCTTGTACGAACCTCTCCACCATAAATACCGACCGCAAACGTTTTCTCAGCTGGTGGGCCAAGGGGCGATCGCCGCCACCCTCACCCATGCCCTAGAGCAAAACCGGATCGCACCCGCCTACCTATTTTGCGGCCCCAGAGGTACCGGCAAAACGTCCAGCGCCCGTATTTTGGCCAAGTCGCTCAACTGCCTGAAGGTAAAAGCCCCCACCGCAGCGCCCTGTGGCGAATGCGACGTATGCACCGCTGTCACCCGAGGCAGCTCACTCGACATTGTCGAAATTGACGCAGCCAGCAATACCGGCGTCGATAACATCCGAGAATTGATTGAGCGATCGCAGTTCGCCCCCGTCCAATGTCGGTACAAGGTATACGTCATTGACGAATGTCATATGTTAAGTACTGCAGCATTCAATGCCTTATTGAAGACGTTAGAGGAACCTCCCGATCGCGTGGTATTTGTGCTTGCCACAACCGATCCGCAAAGGGTATTGCCTACCATTATTTCTCGCTGTCAGCGGTTCGATTTCCGGCGGATTCCGCTGCCATCAATGGTTGAACACCTAGGCTACATTGCCGGCGAAGAAGCGATTGCGATCACACCCAGCGCCACCCAGCTCGTCGCCCAAATTTCCCAAGGCGGACTCCGCGACGCCGAAAGCCTGCTCGATCAGCTCAGCCTGCAAGCAGACGAAATTACCGTTGAGTCAGTTTGGGACTTGGTCGGCGCTGTTCCCGAAAAAGATTTGCTGAGTTTGGTTAGAGCGATCGCAGCTGACGACGGCACTGCCCTGTTAGATCGCGTTCGCCACCTCATGGACAAAGGCCGAGAGCCGCTAATTGTGCTCCAGAGTCTCGTTGGGTTTTACCGCGATCTGCTAATTGCCAAGCAAGCACCTAGCCGCGCAGATCTGGTCGCCATTACGCCCCCCACCTGGGCAGAAATGACCGAATTCGCTCAGCACATTTCCGCACCGCAGCTGCTAGCCAGTCAGCAAAAGCTACAAACCGCAGAAGTTCAGATCAAAAACACAACGCAGCCGCGCCTGTGGTTAGAAATTACGCTCACCGGACTGCTTCCCAGTGCGCTAGGTGCGATCGCCAGCGTAGCCAGCACCCCATCCGGCCATTCAGCCAACGTTTCTCGTCCGCCTGTGCCATCTCCTGTCGCAGCACTACCCATCACACAAAAGGCTGCAACTACCGCACCATCAACCGCACCATCAACCACACCATCAACCACACCATCAACAGCGACACCCACTACACCCGTCCCGATTGCTCCCCCGACTGCCGCCAGTGCTATTTCACCCCCTCCCTCAGCACCAGAACCGACGACCCCTTTCCCCCAACCAGTCACTGACCAAAGCACTCAAAGCACACCGCCAGCACCTAGTTCTAGCGCACCTAGCCCTGACGCACCCAGTGCTAGCCCAGCGACTAGTCCATCTGAGACAGGATCTGCGCCACCGACTGAAACAACTGCTAGCGAATCCACCACAGCAGCAGCGCCCGCACCCGTCCATGATGTTTCCTTCGGCAGCCTAACCGACCTGTGGAATCAAGTACTTGCCGTTCTGGTGCCTCGTGGCACACAAATTTTGATGGCGCAGCAGGGCGTTCTACTTGGGTTTGATGGCGTCGGTGCCAAAGTCGGCTTTCGGTCGGCTTCGCTCCAAAAGCTAGCTCAGTCCCGCGTTCCCAATCTAGAGGCGGCTTTCCAAGGCGTCTTTCAGCGTCCTATTCGCGTTTCACTGGAGGTCGTCACCGCTGAAGAATCACCCGTTGTAGAAGTTGCTGAACCTGCACCCGCACCACCTGCACCGCCCGTTACTAAAGCTGCTCAATCTGGCCCATCAGCACAGCTCCCCTCTGACAAATCGCCCCATAACCCGCCATCTGTCGCCAAGAAACATACCGAAAACGGATTCTCCGGCAACGGCACTCCGAACAGCTCTCAAAATAACAGCGCACCATCAAACGAAACGCCCTCAAGCAGCGCTAAGGGTCATAACCAAAGTTTCAAGACCCAAACGCCACCACCTACTTATGGAACACTCAGCCAAAACCAGAGCCCACCTCAAAACCAAGGCGCCCCGCCCTCTCGGCTAGATGCTCCAGCAGACAACATCGGATTCGATCAAGATCAAGAAAAGATCAAGCGATTTGCTAACTTCTTCAACGGACAGATCGTCAGCTTGGAGGGTGAAGATCCAGGGTCTTCATCACCCGGTGCTTCATCGCCCAAATCTTCTGACCCAGGGCCAGATGTTCCGTTCTAGCTGCGCAAACTGACTTTATAAGCTTTCTCTAGCGAGGCGCGAACCTTCTGATGGACGGGGTCAATGTCTTTGTCAGTTAAGGTGCGATCGCCCGATCGATACACCAGCCGAAACGCTAAAGACCGCTGTCCTTCTGGCACATTCTTACCCTTGTACTCATCGAAAAGCACTACCGAATCTAGCAGTTTGCCACCAGACTTACTGATAGAGCGCGACAAATCAGCTACGGAGACTTCCACTGGCGCAAAGAACGCTAAGTCACGATCAGACGCTGGATACGTCGAATAAGCTGCAAATTTGACAGCTTTGCCACTCTTACCGGTTAGGCACATCTCCAGCACGGATAGGTCTAACTCAAATACATATACTTCATCGGGCAAATCGCGATCGCGTCGCAGCTCTGGATGCAGCTGACCAAACGTGCCTAACCGTGTCCGCCCCCGGACAAACAAACCCGCCGTTCGTCCAGGATGCAGACGCTTCTCGGCCCCATCAGAAAGATTGTCAGTTCGATAGTCTACATCAAGCCCCAGCGTATCGAACACGCATTGCAAAACGCCCTTAGCCTCGTACCAAGTCATCGGCGTTTCCTTATTGCTCGTCACCCAGCGTCCGCGCCGCGCATCGCCACCAACAATCCCCGAAACCTTCACTGATTCGATGGGGTCACTGTCAGGATTATCATCAGGCTTATTAAAGACCGTGCCAATTTCAAACGCATTGAGCGGACCGTTCCCCTGATTCACGTTTAGCTCAAAGGCATCAATCAAGCCATCAATCAAGTCAATCCGCAGCGCAGAGTACTCGGTAAATAGCGGATTTGCCAGCACGACCTGTCGCTCCGAGTTTGGGCTCGTCAGCGAGTAATGAATAGATTCTGTTAGGCCAGCGCCTCTAAAAGCCGCTCGCAGCTTTCTTGATAAGGCTGCTCCCTGAGAAAGGTACCCTTGCGAAGTTTGACTCGGCAGGGTCTTATCGAAGTAGTCGTACCCATACAGACGGGCCACTTCTTCAATCAAATCAATCTCGCGCTCTAGGTCGCGATAGCGATAGGGAGGCACTTCCACTGTCCAGCTATCTTCACCTTCGGCAGTCGCTTTGCAGCCCAGCTTATTTAACAGCGTTTCGACAATGGCTTTATCGAGCGTTTTAGTACGCTCTCCATCGACCACTCGGCCCAAAATCTGATTAATTCGACTCAGGCGCAAAGAGACTTCTCTAGTCGGCGTGATGTTACCGATTTCGGTTCTATCTTCGCTGTGACCAACCAAAGTAGCACCGGCGGTTTCTATCAGGAGTTGAAGGGCGCGATCGCATGCCAGCTTCAGCTCAGCCGGATTCACACCGCGCTCATAGCGAGCCGACGCCTCCGTCCGCAGCCCCTGCGACCTAGCCGACTTCCGAATCGCCGCCGATTCAAAATAAGCTGCCTCCAAAAACACCCGCTGCGTTGTGTCTATAACTTCTGTCGCCGCTCCACCCATCACGCCTGCCAGCGCGACCGGCTTATCATTTGCCGTAATCAGCAGCGTTAAGTCAGCAATCTGACGCGACTTGTCGTCTAACGTCACCAGCGTTTCATCCTCTTTTCCGTAGCGAACACTCACGGTCGTTGGCGTAGAACCTGCCGCAGCCTCCAAGCGATCCAAATCAAACGCGTGAAGCGGCTGTCCCCACTCCAACAAAACGTAGTTCGTCACGTCCACCACGTTATTAATAGCCCGCGTACCCGAGGCAATCAGTCGCTGTTGAATCCAAGCCGGAGAAGGACCGATCTTAATCCCTTCCAAAAGGCTGCCCATATAAATAGGACACGCCTTTGGATCGCTCAGCTCAATCGACACACCTTGCAGATCTTTTTCATAGCCGTCTAGCTTTTCTGTTGCGGGCAACTTCAGCAGATTCCCTGTAATCGCAGAAATCTCTCTCGCAATCCCCACCATGCTCAATGCGTCCGCTCGGTTTGCGGTCGAAGTCACGTCCAGCACAAAGTCATTCAGCCCTAGCAGCGGCCTCACATCTTGACCGGGCTGTATCTCACCCCGCTCAAAGCTCGCCTCATCAAAGATATGAATACCCTCTGCGTCCCGCGCCAGGCCCAGCTCTTCCAAAGAACAAATCATGCCTGCTGAGGGCACACCCCTCAGTTCGCGCGGCTTAATCTTGAGATCTACCTTGGGCAAGTAGCTCCCCACCGTCGCCACCGGCACACACATATCTGCGCCTACATTCGCCGCGCCGCACACAATCGTAGACTTTTCCGCCGCGCCAATATCAACGGTACACACGCTCAATTTCTCAGCATCGGGGTGAGGCGATTTCTGTAGCACTCGGCCCACGACCACGCCATCTGCCCAGCTCTGCCTGTCTTCAATATCTTCCACCTCAAAACCCGCCATCGTCAGCGCATCAGCCAACGCTTCAGGCGAAAAATCGAAATCGACAAGCTCTTTGAGCCAGTTAACAGAAACACGCATGGGAAAAATCGACGCTTAGGCGCTTTCTAAAAGTAAAACAAACCACCCGAAGACCTGACAAAATCTCGCAGCTGGCACCGCCTTATCCTACTACGCTTCTCTCTTCCTATGTACTTGTCGCTGAGCCTATGCCTACACCCCCTACCCGCTCGCTCAACCAGCCTCGGTAGCTGAGCGTAGTCGAAGCCCAGACGGGAATACTCGGTTACAAGGCTTTTGCTACGCACTCAATACATTCACCCATGACCTACTGCATCGCTACTGGCTGCTCTCGGCCCAAAAACGCGACGTCTGCCCGGTTCTGCAAGAGCTGTGGCAGTCAGCTTTGGGTCCGCGATCGCTATCGAGTATTAGGCGCATTGGGTCGAGGCGGTTTTGGCGCCACATTCTTAGCTCGCGATCAATCATTACCAGGGCTTCCCCCCTGCGTCATCAAGCAGCTCCGCCCCACCACTAGCGACCCTCACCTGCTAGGAATGGCTCGCGACCTGTTTCAGCGAGAAGCCAATATTCTCGGCAAAATCGGCAACCATCCTCAGCTCCCGCGCCTGCTCGACTACTTTGAGCGCGCCAACGAATTTTACCTGGTCCAAGAATACGTCAGCGGTTCCACCCTCCAAAAAGAGGTTAAAAAGAACGGTCCTTTCACAGAAGAAAGCGTCAAGCAATTCCTCACCGAAATTTTGCCCGTGGTGCAGTACATCCACAGCAATCAAATTATTCATCGCGACATCAAACCGGCCAACCTAATTCGCCGGGAACAAGACCAGCAGCTCGTCATGATCGACTTTGGCGCGGTAAAAGACAAAGTCAATCCACCCACCATCGATCCATCGGATCAAACTGCGCTGACAGCCTACGCCATTGGCACTCCTGGCTATGCACCGCCAGAACAAATGGCCATGCGCCCGGTATATGCCAGCGATCTCTACGCGATTGGCGTCACCTGCGTATATCTGCTCACTGGTAAATCTCCCAAAGACCTCCCCTACGACCCACAGTCTGGAGAACTCCGCTGGCAGGAGCGCGTCGTCGTGAGTGGCCACTTTGCTCAAGTCCTCACAAAAATGCTGGATATCTCTGTGCACAATCGCTACCAGATGGCAGCTGATGTAATCAAAGAGCTAGATATGGAGCCCTACCTAGAAAGCTTGGCTCAAAACATGTCGTTTGCTAT
>JBCBDN010000206.1:0-7167 GCA_038529685.1 Cyanobacteria bacterium J06598_1
ATGTTGTTTGGGGTGAGGTCGGGATCGGGGATGAGGGCTGCGATCGCACCCCCAGCAGCCAAGAACATTTCAGTCGTAATCGCCTGCGCCCGACAATCCACCGCACCGCGAATTACGCCAGGAAACGCCAGCACGTTATTAATTTGGTTTGGGTAGTCACTGCGCCCAGTGGCCATGACTGCGACGATATCTTTCACGAGTTCGGGCTGAATCTCAGGGACGGGGTTCGCCATCGCAAACACAATGGGCTTACTTGCCATTGACTTCACCATCTCTACGCTGACGACGCCTGGGGCGCTTACACCCATAAATACATCAGCGCCTTTCATGGCGTCGGCTAGAGTGCCAGACTGCTCCACTGCGAATGCCTGCTTGGCAGGGGTGAGGTTGGTGCGATCGCTACTAATAATCCCTCTAGAGTCACATACCACCAGCTGCTGCAAACCTGCCTGCTTAAACAGTCGGCCCATTGACAGCCCTGCTGCGCCTGCGCCGTTAATCACCAATCGAATCTCTTCAATTTTTTTCCCCACTACCTTGAGTGAATTCATCAGCGCCGCCAGACTCACGATCGCTGTTCCATGCTGGTCGTCGTGAAAAATCGGAATGTCTAAAGCCTCTTGCAGCCGCTTCTCAATCTCAAAGCAGCGGGGTGCACTGATATCTTCTAGATTGACGGCGCCGAATACCGGTGCAATTCGCTTGACTGTTTCAATGATTGCTTCTGTGTCTTGGGTGGCGAGGCAGATGGGGAAAGCGTCGAGTCCGGCGAATTCTTTGAACAGCATTGCCTTGCCTTCCATCACGGGCATGGACCCTTCAGCGCCTAAGTTGCCTAACCCCAATACCGCGCTGCCATCGCTCACAATCGCAACGGTGTTGCCTTTGATGGTGTAGTCATAAACGGCTTCAGGATTTTTGGCGATTTCGACGCACACTCTACCCACGCCGGGGGTGTAGGCCATTGCCAAGTCGTCTTGCTCGCGCAAAGGAATTTTGGCTTCTACGCGGAGCTTACCGCCTCGGTGCAGGGCGAAGGTGCGGTCATCGACGCGGAGAACTTCTATGTGCGCTAGCGATCGCACTGCTTTTTCAATATTCTCAGCGGCCTCTGTACTGGAGGCATCTACTGAAATATCGCGAATGATGTATTCGCGGCTTTTTTCTACAACATCAATATTGCCGAGGTTGCCTTCAGCGCGTGCGATCGCCTCTATCACCGCCGCCAGCTGGCTCACCTGATTAGGGAGCTTAATCCGGAGTGTCACGCTGTAGCTAGGGTTCGGTGTCAGGCTGACCATGGGTTAAAGGATGAAATAAGAAGGATGAATGATGAGTAAAAGCGTATCTCGTTTTACCCGCTTGTCGCGAGTTATCGCGGGTAAGCTTGGAAAAGCATAAAGGTAATGCTGCTCTTCCCCATTCATCGTTTATCCTGCTAGCTAAGGATCTTGTTCCTCGTTCATTCTTCAGCGTTTTCCATGCCTTCTCTCTACACTGAAATTGACATCAATGCGCCCCAGGGCGTGGTTTGGGATACGCTGATTCGCAAGGATCAGTGGCGGTTTTGGAATACGTTTTTGTACGACTGCGACCCTGGCTTACGGCTAGCGCGGGGCAATGAGATTTTTCTGGCGATGCAGCGACTGGAGGGGGATGAAGAAACTGAGTTTCAGCCTGTAATTACCATGATGCGCCCACCCTATATGATGCGCTGGGTATCCACCATTCCGGGGCTGCGGAGTGAGCACGTGTTTGAGCTCAGAGAAAATATGCCGGGGCGAACGCACTACGTTCACCGTGAGGTTTTCTCGGGGATTTTATCGAAGGTGTTTTTGCCGTTTATTCGGCAAGATGAGCGCCAGGGCTTGAGGCGGATGGCCCAGCAGCTGAAGATGCATGTGGAAAATACAATTTTGGGCGATAGACCGCCTGCCTACAGGCCAGATGTGCGATCGCCCTACGACGCCCAACCCAGATACGACGATCGTTACTACAGAGGTGACCCAAACGGTGGCTACGATCCTCGTAATGACTACCCTCGCAATGATGACTATAGGCCACGCCGCCGGTAAGGCATATTAGCTCGCTTCTTTTTCCACAGCTAAAGGTGTGAACGATAGCTGGTAACGATAGAGCGCCACAGGCTGACCCTTTGCTTTGAAGTAGTCAGGGTCTCGTGGAGAGAGATAAATCGCCGTAATTTGGTCTGCCCCAATTGGAAAGTTAGGGTCTGAGCGCTTGCGGTAGACGGTCGTGTTTTCCACTTCGTTCAAATAGACCGAAGGCGTGTCGTTAGCGTCTTTCGGGTTGCGAAAAAACTGTTGAAACACTTCTGTCGTGGCAAAAGAACCGGCGTTTGGCGTTTCTACTCGGCGTCCGGTCACGGTTGAAACCAGCTGCTGATTATCTTTTAAGAACGTAATTTGACGGTTGGGATCGTTGGGATCAACCTTGACGGCTTTCACCCACTCATCGCCTAAATATGCCCTGGCAAGGCTCAACCCGTTGAAGGCCCGGTCAGAAACAACCTCCGTTTCAACGTCATCATCTTCTAACCAGTCGGGCAGGGGCAAGTTTGGCAGCGGCTGGTTGAGAAAGCGAGCCCGCGCTACCCGCTGACGTACAAAGCGAATTTCGGCCGGGATGGCCTTGTGTAAAAACTGTCGGTTTCCTTCAAATCCTGGTGTGACAATCTCGGGGGCGAGCGGTGCAACCATGTCGATTAAGGTAGAACTCATACGCCATCTCCCGACCATCCACTCTGGATAAACGAGGTCACCTTCCGAGGCTTGAACCGAGGGTTTTCCCTGCCAGTTTGGAAAGGCTTGCTGCCGGTCAGTCAAAGAGTCTGCGGTGGCCTCGGCGCTGCAAACTAGCCAAACGAACACCAGCAGCGTCAGCCAAAGCAAGTTGCGCTGAAGGCGCTTCCACAGCAGATTACTGGTTTGTTTTTGAGAGGGCTTCATGCTGGGAGGCGGCTGCTAAACCGCTGACGCTACAGTGCTTATAGCTTAGCGTGCTGTTGTGTCGCTTATTTTGCAGACTGAGTGCTGGGCCGAGGAAACCGTACTCGCGGTCTACGAGACTGGGTGGTTGTGGGTCTGGGACGCTGAGCTTGGGTGCTGGAGCGATTGACTCGGGTGAAGATTTTTTGAATGCCGGTGGAGAAGCGATCGCACAGCCGAGGCGTAAAGTCCAAAGTGGCAGATCCGCAGGCAAAGTTAGCCGCCGACCCCATTAGAGACAGAAAGTTATTTTGTCCGCTCATGCCCTGACCGAGTAAAGACATGAACTGGCGGGTGTTGCCTGAGGTGAGTGCGGTCGATAGCGCGCGATAGTCGAAGTCGGCAGCGCGAATAGCTGAGACGACGCCTCCCCAAACGGCTGCTCTACCAATGTTGAGCAGGTATCGGCTCAAGAGAAGCGTGGGCGCGAGCTTGAGGGCCTCTTCGCTGGAGATGCCGGTGGCGCTGAGCTTGGCGATTTTTTTGCTCGTCCGCATTTTAGTTTGCATTTCGCTGGGTGAGAGCGCTGCGAGGCTCTCTAGTTCACTGTCTTTGAGTTCCATTCCTTTTAGGGTTTGGAAGGCTGCTTTTTGAGCGGGGCTCCAAGACTGAATTTCTGTGGCAATGAGCTGGTTGATATCGGCTGCGATCGCGGCTTCTAACTGTGTCGATTCGTTGAACTGGTTTTGAGTTTCTATCTCAAAAGACACCCTGTGCGTCGATAGCTTGTGGCCTTGTGACGGCATCTGAGCAACTGCCGGTAAAGACATCCCCGCGAGAAACATCAACCCCATTGCCAAACATCCGTAAGGGCGTAAGGCTTTGCGCCGTCTTTCTTTTTGGACAGGTGTCGCCATATCAGGCTTTCTTAAAGACATTTTCTGGAACATGGAGACCTATCCTTTGGGCGCAAAGGGCCACAAGACCCTATCGTTTTCTATCCTCAAGGTAGAAGACTTGCGGCGGGTTTGTATTATTACAATGACGATTATTGCTTTGGACTCTATTGAATAGCTGAATAGCTAATGAATAGCTGAATAGCTAACACTTTAGGAATAACAAGGAGACAGGAATCATGGGCAAAGGTCACGATGATCGAGTCGCTCGTTTGCTAGAGCCAGCGTAAACTCAACTGTCAGATAGCGCTGTATCACTGGGCGCTTAGCGGTAGGGCGTTCTCACTTTATTCGACTCATTTTTGCTCCACTAAAAACAGCTGTAGAGATTGGTACGCCCTAGTGCTCTACAGCTGTTTCTAATTTTGCAGTTTTGATGGCTGACGCGGTGAGTCTTGTTAATAGATTCAGAAGCTATCTGACAGTTCTTCCCTTCCAGCCATAAGATCGAGCTAGTTTCCTCTCGCATGTAGCTTCCTCAATGGCCCAAGTCCTCGGTGCCTTCCTCATTTTTACGCTTGTTCCTCTATTAGGTGCTCTCCCCCTCACTGGCTGGATAGTCCGGCTTTTGACCGGTAAGCAGCTCAAGCAGCTGGGTACGGGGAATGTGAGTGTTTCTGCGGCTTTTTACCACGCTGGTACGTTTGTCGGGTTGCTTTCTGTCGCTGCTGAGGCTTTTAAGGGTATATCGGCGGTCTTGCTAGCGCGGCACTTTTTTGGTGCTGACCCAATTTGGCCGGTGCTCTCTTTAATTTTTTTGGTGATGGGGCGTTACTGGGGAAGTCAGGGGGCTGGAACCACGAATATTGCCTGGGGCTTTTGTGTATATGACCCGGTGGTCGGCGGTCTGACATTTTTGATTAGTCTGATTGGCTTTACGCTGCTGCGGATGCGATCGCAGGGCAAGCTTTTTGTGCTGGTGCTGATGCCCGTACTGACCGCGCTGCGCTACCCAACCGATGGTATGCGCGTGCTGATAGTGGCCTGCTTGTCAGGGGTGGTGGCTTGGATTTATCACAAAATTCCAGACGATTTGGAGCTTGCAGCTAACAGTAGTAACGGTCAGTCTCGTCGTATGTTTCGGTTTTTTCAAGGCGATCGCGCCCTTCACTCTCTCAGTACGCTCCTCTTAGAAGATAAAGTTGGCACCAAAGCCGCTACGCTTTCCCAACTGCACGCCTGGGGATATCCGGTGCCACCGGGCTACGTGCTGCCTGCTGGCGATGATCCTACTGCCTTAATCTCGACCGTTTTCCCCCACGCGACGCTTAAGCCTCGTGCTCGCGGAACGCTCAGGCCCAGCGCAAAAAAGAAGGCTATGGCCAATGGCAACACGGTAGTCGCTAGATCCTCAGCGGTGGGCGAAGATACGCTAACGGCATCGGCCGCAGGGCAATACGTTTCTGTTACCGAAATCACAAGCCCAGATGCGCTAGACCGCGCTATTACCGTTTGTCTGAATGCTTACAACGCGCCTTCTGCGGTGCGATATCGGGAAGATCATGGCATCCCAGATGGTCAAATGAATGTGCTGGTACAGCCGCATATTTTTGGCGAGTTCTCTGGGGTGGCCTTTAGCCGAGACCCGGTCACCCATATGGGCGATACCGTCATTGTAGAAGCGCTGCCAGGAGATGCGAGCCGAGTGGTGTCGGGGCAGATTACGCCAGAGCGCTATCAGGTCAGCATTGGTGAGATTGATCTTGAGGGTAGTTGGGAGATGTCTCCTGAGACAGTGCTGAGTGTGAAGGGGATTGGTCAAGCCCCAAAAGATTTGATTCAGCGGGTGGCTTACTTAGCGCGCCATATCGAGCAGCGGTTTCATGGCATTCCTCAAGATATTGAATGGACCTTTGACGGTGAGCAGCTGTGGGTATTGCAGAGCCGCCCAGTGACGACGCTGATGCCGATTTGGACTCGGAAAATTGCTGCTGAAGTGATTCCGGGGGTGATTCGTCCGTTGACATGGTCCATCAACCGACCGCTGACGTGCGGGGTGTGGGGCGATATTTTTACTACCGTACTCAAAGACCGGGCGAAGGGGCTCGATTTTTCGCAGACGGCGACATTGCACTATGCCCGTGCCTATTTCAACGCGACGCTGCTAGGCGATATCTTTCTCCGCATGGGACTGCCGCCAGAGAGCTTAGAATTTTTGACTCGGGGGGCGAAGTTCAATCGGCCACCGCTGCTGACGACGCTGCGAAATGTCCCAGGTTTGCTGCGGCTGTGGCAGCAGGAAAATGGGCTGCCGGCTCAATTTGCCCTGGCAAACCGAGCCGAGTTTCTGCCTGAGATGGGGCAGTGGGAAGCTGTGCCAGCCGCTCAGCTATCGAATGCGGAGATTGCTGAACGGATAGATCGCATTTTACAGCTGCTAGAGCGAGCAACCTATTTCAATATTTTGGCCCCGTTGAGCCTAGCGCTGCGACAGGCGGTGCTCAAGGTGGATGTCGCGGCCCTAGATGCCAGTCAAAATCCTGAAGTGAGAGCGCTGGGAGATTTGAAGCAGATGGCGGTGCAGCTTCGCGCCTCCCTGGGCGATGCCTTACCATCACGCCCTTTAGACCTCGATTCAAAAGTGCCGGTTTCTCCGGTAGAGCAAGCTGGGGAATCAGTGAATAGTAGTGCTTCTTTGTTTGCGGCGATCGCAGAACACCCTGAAGGCCATCTCGTATTCGATCGACTCGACCAATTCTTGGGTCAATATGGCTATCTCAGCGAAGTGGCTACCGATATTGCTGTGCCTACCTGGCGCGAGTCCCCTCAACCTGTCCGCGAGTTGCTAACTCAATTTTTGCTGACGCCCCCTACCCGTAACGACTCAACTGAGCCCGATTTATCTGAGCCCAAAAAGCGTAAAGCCAGCTGGAGGGTCCAGCAGGTGCAGGCCCGTTTGAACCTTAAGGGGCAAGTTGCTGAAGTGTACGACCGACTGATGGCCGCGCTGCGAGTCTGCTTTGTAGAGTTAGAGAGCCGTTGGGTAAGTGCCGGAGAGCTCGATGCGCAAGGCGATATTTTCTTCCTGACGTGGGCAGAGATTCAATCTCAGATTCACCCACCCACCTCCATGAAAGAGCTGCAGCTAAAGGTACATCTAGAAAAAGCGCAGTGGCAGCGCCACCAGACCCATCGGGTACCCTACTTGATATATGGCCAAAGTAACTTGATGGAAATGACAGAGCCACTGGCGCTGCCATCAATGGATGTTGGCACTCCCGATGGAACGCCCAATGGAACCTTAAAAGGAATCGGAGCCAGCA
>JBCBDN010000207.1:0-7142 GCA_038529685.1 Cyanobacteria bacterium J06598_1
GTATCAGCAAGCATCTGAAGCAAGTTGCTGATGCTTTCTAGCGTCTGAGAACCATACACCTCAGGCTCCCTTTTTCCCAACATATTGAGGTTGGGTCCATTCAGGACAAGAATACTGACCAAATTGCTTACCTAAACCTACTGGGTAAGAATACCAGTCAGTAGTCAGGAACTGTCACAAGGGTGCGTATTTACTGGCGACCGCGCATTTGACGATCATCCACTGGGATAGGAATCAGCTCGGGCTCTTGCTGAACTTCGGGCCCTAACAAGGCATCAATTACCTTGTCTACCCATTCTCTGAGCTTATCGAGTACCTGATCGATATAGTCCATGAGCTAGATTGCTCCCTCTCATATTCTTACAAGGTCCATTGCATGTGACTCAAGTCACAGACAGACCGGGTATTTGCAGTAACTTCTCTTGCTGCTTGCAGAAGCTTTACCGCGTTGTATCTATGATAACGAATCGTGAGTAATGATCAAGAAGACCACTGTGGGAATTTACATAATTTCCTTTATTTCTTTAGACTGTAAATTCACTGAGACCATAGGGAATCTATTGATATATAGATTGCCACACCGCCTTTTATCAGCTTCAAAACTGTAGCTGCTTGGAGCTAATACCAATAAAATAAGCTTGTTAGAGGGAGCTGTCAGATAAGTGTTCGTTTGTCAGGGCGTTTATATATTTTTCCCTAGCAGCGCTATTCGTAACCCATTGAGCGCGCTGAGAGCACTTCGTTGACGAATACGTTGCCTGATCAGTGAGGTGCCAAACTCAAACTTTTCGGTAGTTGTCCCCTGTGCAGACGACAGGCCAACATAAACCAAGCCAACAGGCTTTTCTACACTGCCTCCGCCTGGGCCCGCGATACCCGTGATGCTAATTCCCCAGTCAGTTCCGATGCGATCGCGCACCCCTTCAGCCATCGCTGCAGCGACTTCCGGGCTCACGGCTCCACACTGGGCAAGAGCCGAGTCACTGACGCCCAACAGGCCCTGCTTTACCCGGTTGTCGTAAGAAATTATCCCGCCCCAAAAGTAAGCGGAGCTACCAGGTGTCGCTGTCAGCAGCTGGCCCAAACCGCCGCCCGTACAAGATTCAGCAACGCTAAGCGTGTGCGATCGCGCCCTCAACAAACGACCGACCACATCGGCCATCGTATCCGAATCTTGGCCGTAGTAAGCTGTTCCTGTGCGCTGCTTAATCTCTTCAGCCACAGGCAAAATCAAAGCGTTCGCTGCCTCAACTGATTCTGCTCTGGCCGAAATTCTCAACTTCACTTCACCGCCCAAAGCATAGGTAGCCACAGTCGGATTCTCAGCAGATAAAAACGGAGAAACTTTCTGCGCTAGGGTGGTTTCGCCCATCCCCCAAAACTTCAGCATCTGTGAGTGGATGACCCCTTGCGACCAGCCGTGATCGCGCAGATAAGGCGCAGCACTCTCAGTCCACATCGCCTTCATTTCCCAAGGCACACCGGGAAAGGTCATCACAATCAACCCTTGTCTGGGCTCCCAAATCACACCGGGCGCCGTACCAACTGGGTTGGGCAAAATATCAGCACCGTCTGGCAGCAGCGCCTGCCTGCGGCTAACGTCGTTCAGCGGGCGACCTCGGCGGGCAAATTTTTCTTTGAGGTCAGCTACAATTTCGGGGCGTTCGGATAGGTCGGCATCAAAAAACTCTGCCAGGGTCGCTAGGGTCAAATCGTCGGGCGTGGGGCCTAGTCCGCCCGTAAAGATGATCAGTCTGGCCCTTTCACAGGCGATCGCAACGGCCCGCTTGATGCGCATAGGGTTGTCGCCTACGACGGTTTGATAGTGGTGCGCAATTCCCAAATGCGCCAGCTGCTGAGCCAAGTACTGAGCATTGCCATTCACAATATCGCCTAGCAGCAGCTCTGTACCAACACAAATAATCTCAGCACTTTTGTTCATGGGAAAGGACGCCTCAGGAGGTAGGCCACTACTTAGCTAGTAAGATGCAGCTGTCAAAAATGCAGCCAGCATAAGTTAGGTTGATTGTAAGCCCCAAAGCCTAAATAATGAGGCGCAGACCACACTACAGCTTCAAGAGCGGCTTCAAGCCCAAGGAAACAGCTCCAAGGAATGAACGCAAATCTTGAATAACTCAATCGACAGGCCGGATCCGCTTAAGGAACGTCACGGCTATGAAAAATGGCTCTGGTGGGTGTTAATAGGAGGGCTAATTTTTCGCAGCGTTATTGCTTATTTTTTGCCCGCCGGGTTCGATGAAGCCTACTACTTTCTCTACACACAGCATCTGGATTGGAGCTATTTTGACCATCCTCCAGCGGTGGCTTTTACAGCAGGTATTGGCGTTTGGCTAACCGGCAATGTGACGCCTTTCACGCTGCGATTAGGCGCCTTAGGATCATTTACAGGCTGCTTGTGGTTTCTGTATGCGACGGGTCGTCAGCTTTTTGGACCTAGAGTCGGATTTTTGAGTGCGGTGATCGCCTCACTCACGCCGCTCTTCTTTCTTAGCTTTGGTATCCTAGCGGCGCCTGACAACGCTCTGATGTTTTGCTGGGGGTGGGCCCTTTATCTGGGCAGTCGAGAGTTTTTCCCACTGACGCCCGAGTCTTATCAGCCGAGCCCTCGTCTCGTCTGGATCTCTTTCGCAATTGGGCTAGCCTGTTTGGGGAAATACCACGGATTTGTTCTCGGGCCAGGGTTCGTGGGCTTTTGCTTAACCCACCGTAGGTATCGCTCGGCACTGACTTCAAAATGGCTATGGATTGGGGTGTTGGCCTTTGCGATTACGGTATTTCCTATCTTTTATTGGAACGCTCAGCACGAGTGGATTTCGTTTCGCTTTCAGCTGGGAGATCGCTTCGCAGAATATGACCCAGAACCAAGCAGCTACTCCATCGGCGCACTGCTCGGCGTCATCGGCGCCCAAGTGGGTTATCTCTTTCCCAGTATTGCGCTGCCGCTATGGTGGGTAAGCCTCAAGGCAGTCTTTAAAAAAGCAACGTCTCGATCTTCTAGGAATCATGAAAAGTGGACAGAAGCAGAAGCTTTAAGTGCTGAGAAAATCAACTTTTTGCTTTGGAGTGGATTGCCAGTCGCGATCGCATTCACGCTCATCGGCGGTGCAACCCACACCTTCCCGGCTTGGCCCGCGCCTGGACTGTGGAGTCTGACTATTGTGCTCGCCCACACCGCTGCCAGCTGGCGGCAGAAAACAATCAATCGCTGGCTCAAAACTACAGGCTGGATACTGGGCACCGCGCTGATGTTCGCGCTCACGCACCTTACCCTCGGCACCCTACAAAAACCAAGTGACTATGCGATATTTGGTGGGGTGATTGCAGCCCAAGATGACCCGTCTACGCAGCTGTTCGATACGGTGCAGCTGCGCCGGTTGCTAGGTGAATCCGTTGAGTTTAGGCGGGCGATTGCCGCTAGTGATATTGTCCTCACGCGAGAGTATTGGCTCAGCGGCTACTTGGCAATGGCCATGCCTACAGCCGTTCCCAAAGCGCAGCAGCTACCCGTTACAAGCTTCACTATCGACCCGCGAGGCCATGCATTTTGGTTCAATCATGAAAACTGGGTCGGAAACAACGCACTGCTGATGAGCACCGCCGACATTAATCAGGAAGCCTTCTTAGCCGAGATGCAACCCTACTTCGAGTCCATCACACTGCTAACAGAAATCGCCACCCAAAGGGGCGGCGAGAACTCAGAAATCTTCTATCTCTATCAGGCTAACAATTTGCTAAAAGCCTATCTTTATCCCTACTGAATAGACCTCGCCAACAGCGACTACTTTGCATAACGGACTGCTCGCCAACCTGTATAGCTCAGCAGCGCGGTCGAAGCGCAAACAAAGGGAACTCCTAGCCGCAAACCAGAAACAGCCATTGCCAAGCTGCCGACCCAGAGCGCCAGCACATAGATAAAAATAACCGTAAAGCGGTGAGAGAATCCGGCGTTGAGCAGGCGGTGGTGCAGGTGACGCTTATCCGCCACAAATGGAGACAGGCCCTGGCGCAGGCGCAGCAAAATCACTGCCGACATATCCAAGATAGGTACAGCCAACGTTAAAGAAGGTAGCAGAACAGCCACTGTTGTCACCCCTTTAACCAAGCCGATAACACCTACCCCTGCCAGCGTAAAGCCAATAAAGTAAGCACCACCGTCCCCCATAAAGATTTGAGCCGGGTTGAAGTTGTACTTCAAAAACGCCAGTGAGCCGCCGGCTAAAGCTGCTGCAATCAGCGCCGCTGCTGGCTGCCCCATCGAGAAACTCACAATCATCATCACGACAGCGGCAATGCCCGAGACCCCAGCCGCTAACCCGTCTAAACCATCAATCCAATTAATGGCGTTGGCCATACCCACCAGCCAAAAAATAGTCACAATCAGACTGAGCCAACCCTGTAGCTGAGTTAGACCAATAAAAGGAATGGTCAAAAACCGAATATCGACCCCTGCCCACCAAGCAAAAGAAGCAACACTCGCCTGCATGATCAAACGGCTAATCGGAGATAACCCAAATAAGTCGTCAATCAATCCAATCAGGAAAAAAGCTAACCCGCCTAAGGTGACCCCCCAAATAGAGTGCTCAGAAACACCTCTTAATGGCTCGCCATCGCTGCCAAGGAATCCGCCCGAAGCCCATACCAACAACAGCGCAATCAGTACGCCAAAAAAGATAGAAACACCGCCCAACCTCACCATCGGCTGACTGTGCACCTTGCGTCCTCCTGGCAAATCAACTCGACCGCTGGCCAATCCCGCTTTACGAACAATCGGGGTTAGAACCAGAACAACCGCAGCTGAAACAACAAATGCAAGCAGATGATAGGACGGGAACGGCATCAGGGCAGGGGGTAGCTATAAGGTGGGCAAAGTCAAAAGGAGTTTATATGAAATGGCTACGCGCTTCGCGGACAAAATCCGGCTGCTGTGCAGCAGGTCTTCAGGGAAGACGATAAATACTGTGGATTCCCTTTGCATAATAATGCGGGGTTAAAAGGGGCTTTTAGCGCCTAAATAGCGGGCTTTTGACCCCACTGGGCGACAGTATACCTCTTTACTAACTACCCTAAAGCAGGAAAATTATCAACAGGTCCTCACGTACTGGGGGTTTCCGGCGTACAGAGAAAACATCAAATAAAGCTGTTATTAGACTTCCCGATTCAGGGAGAAAAACATGACAAGAAGTCCCACACTAAATAACAGAAATAGCCCCTGAGGTAAACAGCAAAACAGGTCTTGGAATGACACACTCCAAGACCTGAATGAATAGCCATCAATTTTGTAGGCGATCGCCTACAAAATTGACACCCAAAGCACTGGTTGCACTCAGCTGACGACCCCACCGGACCGGTTATCCCACTGAATCGTTGCTATACCAGAGCAGGTTCAGGAACCTGCTGCAAGTGTGGATACAGTGGGAAGCGCTCACACAACACACTCACTCGCTGCTTACAGTCAGTTTCCACCTCGCTATCACTGGGGTTGAGCAAACAGTCTGCAATGATGTTGGCGATCTCTACAAACTCAACTTCGCCCATCCCGCGTGTCGTCATCGCGGGCGTTCCCAAACGCAACCCACTGGTCACGAACGGAGACTCAGGGTCAAACGGCACAGTATTTTTATTCGCAGTGATGTTCACTTCACTCACCAGTGCATCCGCGATTTTGCCCGTCATGTTAATAGAGCGCAAATCCATCAGGACCAAATGGTTGTCAGTACCATCAGAAACCACTTTGATGCCGCGCTCCTGTAGCTGAGCTGCCAGCGCCTTAGCGTTCTTGATCACCTGCTCGCAGTAAGTTTTGAACTCAGGCTTTAGCGCTTCACCAAAGGCCACTGCCTTCGCTGCCACCACATGCTCCAGAGGCCCCCCTTGGCTACCAGGGAATACCGCTTTGTCGAACTTTTTACCCAGGTCCGCATCGCGAGTCATGATCAATCCACCCCTGGGCCCACGAAGTGTCTTGTGGGTAGTGGTAGTAACCACATCACAGTGAGGTAGCGGGTTGGGATGTAGACCGGTCGCGACGAGACCCGCAATATGAGCAATATCGGCCATTAGGTAGGCACCGACTTCATCTGCGATCGCCCGAAACTTATCAAAATGAATCGTCCGAGGATAGGCCGAATAACCACAGATGATCATCTTAGGCTTGTGCTCTAGGGCAACCTGCCGAATTTCTTCGTAGTCCAGCTGCTCCGTTTCACGGCTAACGCCGTACTGCACCACATTGAACCACTTGCCCGAAAAGTTGACAGAAGAACCGTGGGTCAGGTGTCCGCCGTGAGACAAATCCATTCCCAAAATGGTGTCGCCTGGTTTTAGCAGCGCCAAAAACACTGCAAAATTTGCCTGCGCGCCCGAGTGAGGCTGTACATTGGCATGCGCCGCACCAAATAATTCCTTTACCCGATCAATCGCCAGCTGTTCGGCTTGATCTACAAACTCACAACCACCGTAGTAACGCTTGGTGGGCAAACCTTCCGCATATTTATTGGTTAGCACAGAGCCCTGAGCGGCCATTACGGCTGGAGACGTGAAATTCTCGCTGGCGATCAGCTCCAGATGTGTTTGCTGGCGGTTGAGCTCTTTACCAATAATGGCGGCGAGTGCTGGGTCGCTCTGCTGTAAAAAATCAACGTTCGATTGTGTCATCACTTACCTCGAGTGGTCAAACTAAAAATTTTTAGTTTCTTTTTTGTCTTGATGGCGCTTCTTTTAAGACGTGTTTTTCCGGCTTCAGCGCGTTATTAAGAGGGCAAAAATAAAAATCAGCGTTGCAAAATTAGGCGCAAGTCATCGTTTTTAGAGGCTCTCATGATAGCGCTTTGCCATCCCAAACTCAGGCGATCGCAGCAAAAATTCTATGAGCAAAGAGAATATCTTCAGATGCGTTTTTTCGATAGATACATTCGGCACAATACTCGTTAAACAGCGACCGCCAGAACGCCTTGCTCCACCTGCATAGATCAAGGCTCACCCGATCAACATGAGAATCGTTTTAGAAGTTCATCTCAGAATGTAACGCTTTGAAACATATAATAGAAAAACTATAGATTCTCGGGCAGTGATACGGATGTCCGTGCACGACTCGATTAAAAGACTCGACTGTAAGCGCGCTC
>JBCBDN010000208.1:0-7136 GCA_038529685.1 Cyanobacteria bacterium J06598_1
GATAGAACAGTCCCAACTTGGGGATAACACATACTAACGATGAGTACTAAAGTCGACCCTATCAAATTACGCCATAAGTTCATTGCTTCAGCCAAAATGATGATCGAAGCACAGGCTGTTGCTATTAGCTACAACAGTCGCTTTCTCTTCACAATGACAGGTGCAATGGTCGGCAAATATGACCTTAAGACGAACGAGCTATTGCAAGAATACTGGAGTCCAGAAGATGGCCTCCCTTTACCAGATGCATGGCCGCTTCACAACACCTGCCTAGCCGTGAGTCCTGATGGGAAGAAAGTAGCTGTCGGCAAAGAGCAGTCGGCGGTAGATGTGTGGGACGTAGAGACAGGAGAGTTCTTAGGCTACTGCTTCGGCGGCGGTGAGTACCGGTTCGGCACCGAAAAATACCATGACCTGAAGCACATTGCCTTCAGTCCTGACAGCAAACACCTTATAGGCAGCGATAGTGCCTACTGCCATGGCTGGAAGATGGATAAGCCAGAAGTGCGTGATATGCCACATATGGGCTGGGTTAGCAAAAGATGGCCAACTGAATCTAGTCCTACTCATCTCGCTGATCTGAGCGCAGTCAACCACAATGGAAAGCTGCTAGTGTCCAGCTATGTCAGTACGCTGATGACCAGCAGCTGGCATGGGCCACCCTACGGCTACCGCCGCATTGACTTCGCTTACTCGGTAGGCGAACGCCATCCCTACCAAAAAAGTTCTTTCATCACCGCGATCGCTATCGACTACGATGGCAAGCACTTCGCAACCGGTTTCCTCGATGGCACTATCAAGCTATGGCGAGCAGGAACAAACCTTCCCATATGGCACATCCTAGGTCATGGCACAAAAGAGAGCATCCAAAATAAATATGGCCCCCAGCCTGTCATCGTAGGACTCTCTTTCAACAGAAGTGACCAGATGCTCATCAGCGTTGCCAGCGACAACCGCATCTGCTGCTGGGACATCAGAAGCCGCCAGCTCAAGTACGAAGCTCTCATCCCGGGTACAAGGGTACATTCAGTTGCCTTCAGCCGAGACGGCACTACCTTAGTCACCGCAGACAGCAGAGCCAACTGGCGAGAAGTCGGGGAACCCTTCGTCTTCGTCTGGGACATTCACGAAAACGTACAGCAATATCAGTCGTCAAGGAATCACGATTGAAGAAACTCATTTAGAATGTGGAGGTTGCTTTTCTCTTTTGTATGACGCTCTCAGAAGCCAACCCCAACGCTCAATTTACCAGTGAGCCTCCGTCAGAAACACTTCGCGATCGCACTTGGCAAGTCAACCTGCTCTACGATGGCGACTGCCCACTGTGCCTGCGTGAAGTAAACTTTCTACAAAAAAAGGACGCTGGACGCGGCATCGTTAAGTTCACCGATATCGCAGACCTGAACTACAGCGCCGAAGAAAACGGTGGCGTAGATTTTGAAACAGCAATGGGCCGCATTCACGCAGTGCTTGCCGATGGCACCGTCGTCAAGAACGTCGAAGTCTTTCAGCAAACCTATGACGCGCTTGGCATTGGCTGGATATATGCCGCCACCAAGTGGCCCGTCATTGGCCCGATTGTGAATAAAGTGTACGACCTGTGGGCCGATAAGCGCCTAGCAGTAACCGGTCGGCCTAGCCTAGCCGAAGTCGTCGCGCAGCGAAACGAACAAATCGCCTGCGACCTAGAAGGACGCTGCAAAGAATGAGCAAGTCTCAACACACCCGAGTCTCTGCCTACGGATTAGTCACAGACCACGAGAATCGTATTTTGCTCTGCCGCCTCTCTAGGGAAATTCCTAGATGGGAAGGCTACTGGACCCTACCGGGTGGGGGGCTATTCAGAACAAAGTGTTAGGCCATCTCTGACCATATTGCCCAGGGAATCTCCTTTCCTGGAAAGCCGACTCGCTCAAATGGCCAAACGTTTTCCATCCAGCCTTTTACAGTCGCTAGCAATCGGTCTTCTAACCCACCAGCGATCTCGCTTTGGCGCGCCCACAAAATCACCTGCGCATCGTAGTCACTAGGCTCAGCGGGATAAATATAAACACAGCCTAAGCAACGCGATTCGTCGAGACTCATGACGGTGTAGGCAAATGACGACCGCTTTTGAAACTCTTTTTGGTGCCAGCCCAAGTCGATTAGGTCTTGCTCTAAGCTTAGGTCAGCCGCTGGCCAGCCGCTATCAGGGCCAAAGACACCCTGCAAATGCTCACGGCTGGTCATGACGGCCTCGTAGTCTTTGACAACGTCATTGATTGTTAGCATCCTCAAGCGAAATTCTGTTGTTTCTAGTCCAGTCGGGATAACAAAATCGGGAGAAAGAGAAAGTGTACTCACAGCTAGTCTTCTTTTAGAAAGGAGAGATACGCATCAGAAATCTCTCGTACGGAAATTTCATAAAACTGTTTGCCGTGCGCAGGGGTGGCAAGGTCTGGGTTAGAGCCCATCCGACCATCGGGATAAAAGGCTCTGAAATCTGTTGAATTGTAGATAGAGCGGCCTGAGGGCGCAACCTGAGGAAATAGAGCTGCGGTTTTAATCGCATCAGGATAAACAAACTGAGTAAGCGCAACTTCGCTAGGGGTGGCATGAGATCCTTCTTGTTCGCCGTAGAGTTCATCGGCTAAAGCTTTGACCCCTGGGCCCTGGTACCAGTTAGCAAGCTTGCAGCGAATGTTGGCCGCATTGGGGAGGTTGGCATCAGCGATCGCAGCATAAGTCTCCGAAAAAGCCGCCTTCATCGAAGCATTGTTCCCGCCGTGCCCATTAATAAAGTAAAACCGCTCAAAACCATTACGGGCCAATGGTTTCACATAATCTTGAATTAAGGCAATGAGCGTGCTAGGCCGTAGACTAATGCTGCCAGGAAAGGCCAAATGGTGCAGCGCCATGCCCACATTAATAGTAGGGCCAACCAAGGCACCCGTGGCTTCTCCTACCCCCTTAGCGACGACCTCTGCGCAGATAGCGTCTGTGCCAATTAGCCCCGTAGGACCGTGCTGTTCGGTAGAGCCGATGGGGAAAATGATGCCGCGCGATCGCGTCAGATAATCTTCCACCTCAGGCCAAGTACACAAATGCAGCAGCACGGCTATTAGTCTCTCCTGTTACACCCTAAAAATTGAACAGTCGGCAAAATAGAGAGTAAACCTGCACCTCGGCCTACTGCATTCCCACGAGGTCAAACACCTGACCATCTACTAATAGGCGAGTAATGCCTTTCGCCGTCAGGTAAGGGCTCGTCCGCGTAATCAGGCCACCGTCAGGCACTTTAATCACCCGCTGCTTATTGCGAGAAAATCGCCTTGCCACCCGATGATTGTCAAAAACAGGCAGCGTCTTTTCCCTTTCTTCCGAAGTCGGAATTTTACCCAGCTCAGAAAACTCAACCAGGGGCCGAGTAATCAGCTCAGCGCGCATATCTACAACGAGGTAACACGGCTTAGGCAGCACAGCCTCATCCAGCGGCATAATCGAAAGCAAAGACTCAGAAGACTGACGCAACAGAGGCATATCGGCATCGCTACCGTCGTCGTCCTCGTCGTCGTCCTCTACATCGTCGTCATCATCGCCAAAGTCGTCTCCGAGAGTTTCATCAAGACCCAGCAAATCGTCTTCGTCTTCGTCTTCCTCATCGTCAGTGTCTTGGCTGGCGAGTACCGGCTTAGCAGGCGATGCAGGTGATTTTTTCTGAGGAGTAGACTTCTTGGCATTTTCATCTTCATCCTCAGCATCGCCAGCAGGTTCAACCTGCGCGTCTTCTGCATCAAGCAGTGGCAACTGGCCGGTTTCTTCATCTTTGGTGCTGCGACGACGGCGACGACGGCGAGGGGCAGACGCTTTCTCATCGCCCGACTGTTCTGCTGTTTTCAGCTTGGGTCGTGACACCTGTTGAGACGTCTCATCGTCGTCAGCCTCTTCAGAGAGGTGCGTACCGTCGGCACCGGGTTGATTAGCAGCAGGCGCAAATTCTGGAACTGCGGGTTCCTCACTCGCGTCCTTCACTTGCTTCTTAGCAGACGCTTTTTTACGACGCGTGCGGCTAGGCGTCTCTACCTTGGCATCGGAACCGGCCATTCGCTTTTGTGAAATCAGTGCACTGTACTCTTCAGCCGGAATAGAATTCTTTAGAATTCGGCTAACTGTGCTGTTGCTTACGCCATACTGCTCAGCCAGGGTCGAGGTCGTCTGTCCAGGCTGTTTATACAGCTCGATAAGTTCGCTTTTATCTGAATCAGACAGTTTTCTCGGGGCCATGCTGCCAGTATCCTTCGCAATTGTCCTTAACCAGTATGGCAGGTTTTTAGAGGATCGATTCAGTCAAATGCATTCATTTACAACCATTCGTGGCGACGCGATCGCGTTTTCATTTGGGTAGAAATACCGTGCTCTACCCCAGCGCTCAGGCCAAAAAAGAGCGCCGAAAGCACCCAAAAAATTTCCCAAATAGCACCTTGCTGATAGGTGTTTTGGCTCACCTGATAAATCAAAAACATATCGGCCACGTACAGGCACAGGCCAGCTAACGCCACCAGCTTCCAGGTTTCAGAATAGCTACCCCCCCAAAAAGCCACCAGTAAGGCAACAGCCATGACTACCAGCGCGCAGTCGCCCACCACATACACCAGCCCCAGGTGCCGAGCGATACCCCCCAGGCGCGTTTCAATCGTTTGAATAATAACGGGAACTTCCTGCGACGTAGAGGTCACAGCGCCAGCCGCAGCGCTTTTAGATTCGAGTCGAGGTCCAGGTTGAGGTCCGGGCTGAATGAGTGTGATCGCACCGCCACCCACTACACCAGTCTCGACAGCTGGCAAATAAAAGTTAATCCAGCTCGCCAGCAAAATTCCAATCAGACCCGTAATCGAAATACCCAGCGCCTGCGGCAAGTTCAGGTTGATCTGCCTGGGAAGCACGGCCTGCAAAAGGCCAATTGCCAAAAATAAATAGCTCACACCATAGAAAACATCACCTAGGGATACCGCAGAGGTAATGCCCCACAGGCTACGCCAGAGAATGACCGTGATATCGCCAAAAGCATAGAAGAGCATACCGAGGGCGATCGCCTGCCACACGCTTCGCCCGCTCACCGTATCGGGGTTACTCGCATTGCGCGAGCACAGCGCCGTCGCAATCAAAAAAGAGCCCGTTTTCAGCAGGCTCACCACAATCACAAACCAATCGGCCCTATCCCCCACAAAAGCCCCCACCGCAAAGATTACCAGCGACAGCAGCGCCCACCCAGAGCACACAATCAGCCCCTGCCGCTCAGCCTGCCGCAGCCCCATTGCCGCAGTCACACCACTCGCCGTTATCCCACTGTTAGCCACACCCTTTACCCCAATGAAAACCCAAAAACAGATCTGACTAACTGCGCTCTGACTGACAACACTCTGACTGACAACACTAAGAGGCCGTCCACATATCTGCCAACAACGACATCTTTATCCAATTGATAAAAGCATCTCTATCGCTACCCGGCAGCACATTCAACGCTCCCAACGTTCGCGCCACAAACTTAGATCGCCCAAAAAACTGACTCCCCAGCCGATGCAGCGCCAGCATCAGCGCGCTCAAGTCATCTTCCTCCCAGCGAGGCGGCACCTCTACCAAAGGATTCATCCGCAGCAGCACACCAAAGCCACCCGCGTCATTAACCTGTTTCTGCGCATCCATCGCCAGCGTCGCGCCAAATTTTTTCGCTTGCTTTGCGCCCAGCAGCTGCTCCACATCGCCATACAGCGATTGAATAATCAACACGCAGGCTTTGGAATGAGACACCGGCGCCACAGGGTCCAGCAGGCTCTGATCAATATTGACCAGTCGCCACAGGCTAAAGCGATGGGGTTCTTCTAGCAGTACACACGCCTTGCCCTGGTTATCAGTCAGCTCGCGCCACTCTGCATGCGCTTCATTGCTTTGAGAAGCCGGAAACACGCTCAGCAGCCGAAAGTTGCGCTCCTGATAAGACAAAATCGGAATCTTTTTGGGCTGCTTAGGATGCTGAATGTTTGTGATATCAACATCCTGAGGAGTTAGCAGAAACATAGCGGTAGGCGCTCTTAATAGCCTGAGTGTACGAGCTTGAAGACATGGGGCTAGCGTACCCAAAACGCTCAGAAGCCCAAAGCCAAACCAACCAAATTAACTATATATACGGTGAGGGCGATCGCGTTCTAGCACAGCCCCTGTTATCCATCCACCATCTGCGCTAAACTAATGCAGCCCAATCCCTTGGATCCTTAGCTCAGTTGGATAGAGCAACCGCCTTCTAAGCGGTCGGTCACTGGTTCGAATCCAGTAGGATCCGTTACGTCTGGTTTGTTATGCTACCAGACCTATTTCTACTTCCTGCTCGGTAAAGTCATTGTGCTGAGATAAGTTGGCGTCGTCGTGCTTTGACGAGATTAGGAACATACTTATTTTTTTCTTCCTGGCCGCTGAACCCAAGGCGCTCGTAAACCATGCCGCCAATACCAGGAATGACTTCTCCTTCTAGGCTACGCTCATCGTCTTCAGCAAGGTAGATGAACTGAAATCTCTCGTGAACCGAGGCTGAAAAATCAGCAGCTAGTCTTTCTTCTGCACCTGCATAAATAACAGGCGCAGCAATAAGTATGCTTTCTGGATTTATAACTTGAATAAGATTGGTGATGTTGGTTCTGACAACGCAGCCACTTGAAATTACAGATTTGAGAATAACTAGGTGAGTAACCGCTGTAGCGGTAGGTTCTTTGTACTCTCGAATAATGGGTGCAGCTTTTAGCCCGCTCACGTCAAAGGGAGAAAATCTTTCATTCCAAAAGCACGCAAGGCTGACTGCCTGAAAGTGCTGCTCAAGCGGATTGAGTACGCCTGCTGCTAAATAGTCTGCATCTTCAACTGTGCAAGCGAGACATAGGGAAGCGCTAGAGTTTTCGACCTTTTCAGCAATAACCTGGCCAAGATGCTCTCCGAGCAAAGTCATCGCAGTTTTATAGTCGGTTGGTGAGGTGCTTTTGTCTGCTATCAGAGCTAGCTGCTCCTTTGACAGATCCGTATTGAAGTTTGAGTATGTTCTTGTCATAGCAAGACCTCGAAGGCTTCAAAGGTTTTGGGTTGAAACGATTTTACCCGTTCTTGAAATTTAT
>JBCBDN010000209.1:0-7097 GCA_038529685.1 Cyanobacteria bacterium J06598_1
CCCAGAGGTGTTCGAGATTGTGCAGCAGCGCTTTGCCAGAGAAGCAGCGGTGCTAGAGGCAGTGGGTAAAGGCAACAGCCAAGTGCCTGATCTGTACGCCTACTTTGAAGAGGGTGGGCAGTTTTATTTGGTGCAGGAATGGATGGAAGGCGAGCCGCTGGTGAATTTGGTCAATGAGGATTGGCCAGAAGAGCGGGTGCGTGAGCTGATGACGCACGCTTTGAAGGCGCTGGCACATGTTCACCAGCAAAATATTATTCATCGCGATATCAAGCCTGACAACATCATTGTGCGATCGTCAGACAATCTGCCCTGCCTGATTGATTTTGGGGCAGTAAAGGAGCTGATGAGTACCGTGGTGCGACAGTCGGGTGGGGCGCAAAGCTCGCTAGTGATTGGGACGCCGGGTTTTATGCCGCCAGAGCAGGCAGCGGGCAGGCCGACGTTTTCTAGCGACCTCTACAGCCTCGGTATGACGATGATTTTTTTACTAACGAAGCGATCGCCCGCTGAACTCCCCACTAACAGTCACACCGGCGAAGTCCTATGGCAGCAGTTTGCCCCTGAGGTAAAAGATCGCCTCGCCACGGTCCTCAGCCGAGCGGTTCATCCCTACACCCAGAACCGCTATCCCACCGCTACTGACATGCTTGCTGCACTGCCGCCCAATACGGTGGAGCAGACCATGAGTACATTTGAGCAGGCACCTATTTCCGGCTCACAAGTGCCTACCTTTGTTGACCCTGCGATCGCTTCAGCCACTGCACATAAAGTCTCCCCTCCCTGGAAGCGGATTGGAGTTGCCGCTGGTGGGCTGTTGCTAGCCGCTGGTGTACTGTTTGGCGTGGTGCCAAAAATTTCTTCTGATGGGCCGGTGCCTGCTGCCGAAGTTGAGAGCTTACAAGACTCTAGAAAAGAGCTAGAGCGCACTCTAGAAGAGAACCCTGAAGACACGGCTTCATCTGTTGATTTGGCTGAAGTTTATCGAGAAATTGGAGAGTATGATCAGGCGATTGCTCAGGCTGATACCGTTTTAGAACAAGATTCTGAAAACGTTGAGGCGCTGCTGGCTAAGGGGAAAGTGCAGGTCGCTGTGGGTGAGTATCAGGAGGCGATTGAGACTTTCTCCCAGGCGATTGAGGTAGATGATCAGGTCTCACAGGCTTTTGTAGAACGGGCGATCGCTTACTCTGAGGTCGGTGAGTACGAGACTTCTACAGCCGACTTGCGTACGGCGCTACAGCTAGACCCCAACAATGCTCAAGCCTACCGAGAATGGGCCTACAACAATATCTCACTCGGCAATCCTCAAGAAGCGCTGCAAAATTTAGATATTTCTATTGAAAAAGACGACACTTCAATCTCGGCTTTTGTGAACCGAGGCAACCGCAAGTCTGAGCTGGGCGATAGAGTCGGTGCGGCGGCAGACTGGAATACCGCAAGAAAGATGACGGCGACCACCGCCGATGAGTTTTCGAGCCGAGGCTATGCTAAATCGCGACTCGGTAACAAGAAGGGTGCTATCGATGACTACAACCAGGGCCTGATTGTTAACCCTAAGCACGTTCGTTCTATTGTGAACCGAGCCTATGACTTTTATGAATCGGGCGAGAAAGGGCAGGCGCTAGAGACTGTAGCCAAAGCATTGGAAATTAATCCCAACTCAACCACTGGGCTGATGCTGCAAGGTGAGCTAAATGCTTACAACAATCCAGCCGACTGGGAGGCTGCGATCGCTAGCTATAGTAAAGCCCTAGCGGTGAACCCCAACGAATCTGCCATTCTCAACAACCGCTGTTCGGCCTACTATGCAACTCAGCAGCTAGACCTGGCGCTTACAGACTGTGACAGAGGACTCCAAATCGATCCGCGCAGCGGTGCGCTTTATGTCGGACGAGGAAACATCCGCCTTGCTCAAGAGAATTATGAAGGGGCTATCCAAGACTTTAGCCGCACGATAGAAATTGGAGACGAAAATGGTGGCGATCCACGCAGGCAGACGGTCGCTTATTCCAACCGAGCCAGTGCCCGCGTACAGCTTCAAGATCTCAACGGTGCACTCTCTGATATCGATAAAGCTCTTGAACTCAAGCCTGACGATCCCACTAACCTGTACCAGCGTGGCTTGATCAAAGTGACTTTGAATGACAAAGCCGGTGGGTATGAAGACATGCAAAAATCTGCCGATATTTATGCGAAGGAAGGCCGCACAGAGAGCTACAAAACGGTGCTCGCCACGATGGAAGAAGTTAAAGCCATCCAGGGGGCGACAGATGAGGCAGACGCGCAGCGAGATGCTACGGAGAACCCAGCACCATGACGGCTTCTACGCTACTGAACTATCGCTACAAGATTTTGGCATCGTTGGCAGAAGGGGGCTTTGGCAAAACTTTTTTGGCTGAAGATACCCAAATGCCCTCCAAGCGGCGCTGTGTCATTAAGCTGCTCAAGCCAGTGAGCAGCCGTCCTGAGATTGCGCAAATTATACAGGAGCGATTCACCCGAGAAGCTGCCGTGCTAGATGCAGTGGGTAAAGACCATGATCAAATTCCGACGCTGTATGCCTACTTTGTGGCAAAAGGGCAGTTTTACCTAGTGCAGGAGTGGATTGATGGCGAGCCGTTGCGGGTGGCAGAACATGCCGTGTGGACGGAAGAACAGGTGTGGCAGCTGCTGAGTGATTTGCTAGGTGCGATCGCCCACGTACACAGCAAAAACCTCATCCACCGCGACATCAAACCCGACAACATTATCATCCGAAAATCCGACCAGCTTCCCTGCCTAATCGACTTTGGCGCGGTGAAAGAACTCATGAGTACTGTGATTGGCCCAGCGGGTCTGCCCAAAAGCTCCATTGTGATTGGCACCGCAGGTTACATGTCTCAGGAGCAAGCTGTTGGACGTCCTACGTTTTCTAGCGATCTCTACAGTTTGGGGATGACGGCCGTTTGCTTGCTCACTGGAAAATCGCCTGCCGCTATCTCGACCCACAGCCAAACGGGACGGTTGCTTTGGCAGCAATATGTGCCTACGCTCAGTCCAGCTTTTGAGAAAATTCTGTCTACCGCGATTCACCCCTATCCTCAAAATCGTTATCGTTCAGCGCTAGATATGACGGCGGCGCTGGCGAGCTTGGCTCGGCCATCTTCAGGGTTGCTCGCGGTCCCGCCCGGTTCGCTAGCTGAGACCGCGCCGCCGGGATCGCGAGCAAATGCCAACGCTGCAACTGTCGTGGGCGGTGAAGCATCCCAGGCGATCGCACCCAAACCGACGCCTGCCTTTCCTGTCAAAAATGTAGCCATCACAGCGACGGCCTTTACCCTAGGTGCCATCCTTCTCCTGGGTGTTAGCCCCAAGCTTGATTTCAATGTAGCCACCTCTACGGGTAAAGACACTACACTGACCGCCACTGACAATAGCTCTACCTCGGAGGTTATTTCAGAAGCTATTCCAGAAGAGCCCACAACGGCTTTAGACTTCACGAATCGTGCCAGTTTGCTATACGGCCAGGGTCGTTTGGAGCAAGCTCGTGACGATGTAAACTCAGCGCTTGCCATAGCGCCTGACAATTTAGAAGCTTTGATCCTAAAAGGAGACATTTTAGTGAATCAATCACGGGTAGATCTGCCGGGTGCGATCGCCGCCTATACCAAAGCCCTCAATCTCGACCCTAACAACACCGATCTCCTACAAAAACGCTGTACCGCTCATCAAAACAACAATTCCTTAGACCTTGCTCATCAAGACTGCACCCAGGTCCTTTCCCTCACTAATAACAATGCCTCCATATACGACCGCCGAGGAGACATTCGCAGTGCCCAGCAAAACTATGCAGGTGCGATCGACGACTACACCCAAGCCATCGAAATCAACGAAAACGCAGGCCAACCAGCCGCCAACCAGTCCATTTACTTCAGCCGTGCCAAAGCCTACGAAAAAATCGGAGATCCCGTAAACGCATCAGAAGACTTCGACACTTTAAAATCACTGTAAATCATTTATCTACCCCCTCAGCCCTCCAAAAGAATTTGCTTATGTTGTGGAAATCAAGAATACTGCCGGAAAACTAAAGTCTATTGCTGTGTATGAAGGAGGAACTGCTGCAAGCCAAAAGAACTCAACAGAGCCTACTTACTGTGTATGTAGCGGTGCCCGGATGCATACTCTGCGAGAAGGCAAAGCCTACGGGCAACGCGCGTCATTTGGCCCGTTGCTACGTAAAGGTTCTAGCCGGTGTGCTGTACCTCAGCCAAATGACAAACGCTATAGATTTCTTCTCCCGCACGTTTCCAACAACAACAACGACTCTTGCCTCCGATTATGACTAACTTACTCAATCATCGTTACGATCCCCTTAAGTCACTCGGAGACTCGCGCTCAGGCCAAACCCTCTTGGCCGAAGACACCCAATCACCCACCCGCCAACGCTGTGTCGTCAAACAGCTCAATTTAACCCCCTATTCTTCTGCAGAGGTTGAGAAAATCCAGGTGAAGCTGGCCCCCGAAGCAGAGGCCCTACAAGTTGCTAGCAAAGCTCACGCGCAAATTCCTGACCTGTACGGTTATTTTGTGACGCAAGGTATCTTTTACTGGGTGCGCGAATGGATAGAGGGCACTCCCCTCGCAGCACTTGTCTCTGCTCCTTGGTCTGAGCCACAGGCCACTGCTTTTCTCACGGCTGCTCTCAAAGCCCTTGTGCCTCTGCACCGTCAGCGCATTATTCACCTCAACCTCAAGCCAAAAAACATCATCATTCGCGCCACTGACCAGGCACCTTGTTTAGTCGGTGTCGGTGAAAAAGCGCTCCTAAAAGCAGTAGGCGATCAGGCGCTTACGCTACGGACCTCAGGATTTATCGCGCCCGAACAGGCTGTCGGTAAGCCTGTTCTCGCTAGCGATATCTACAGTCTTAGCATGACGACCATTTACTTGCTGAGCGCCGTACCGCCGCTGAAAATTCCTTCTGATAGAAGCAATGGTCGACTGCTGTGGCAGCAGTTTGCGCCCGATGTCAGCGATCGCCTTGCTGGCATCCTCACCCGTGCTATCCATCCCACCCACACGATTCGCTTTCCTAACACCAGCGAAATGCTCGCTGTTCTCGGCCAAATCGCGCCTACCCAGTTAGACCCAAACCCCAGTCCGCTGGTGTCTTCTCCCGCAGTGGCTTCTCCATCTCCACCCAAACCAGTCCACGTTTCATCGCCTCAGCCGCTCAGCGTTTCTGCCACTCCGATGCCGTCTACGTCTTCAGATCTTCCTGGCACTGAAATCTCTCTCCCTGCTTCTCGGGCTGCGGCTTCGAGCCCTTCCGCCTCAGCGAGTGCAACAGCCGTTGCCAATCTCAAACCGCCTGTTACACCTCAGCCTGCGGCGCGGAAAAAGAATTTACTGGCGATGCCCTGGCTGAAGTGGGCCGGGTTTGGTGCGGGCGCGATCGCCCTAGGCTTTGTTGGTTTGGGTGCCCTTCAGTCACTCTCTGGGAGTGGTAGCTCTATTGACGCTAGCTCAGTGGCCGTCCTCGAAGACACTATTGATCAGCTCAAAGAGAAAGTTGAGAGCAGTTCTGGTAATGGAAGGGCCAATGAAAAGGCGACCCTTGCCCTCGTCGAGGCCTACACGTATGCGGGCGATATTCAGCCCGCTGCAGAGCTAATAAATGAGCTGCTAGAAGAGAATGAAGAAAATTCTGAGGCCCTCTATCAAAAAGGAAAAATCCAAGTTTATTTGAGTGACTATCAAGCCGCGATAGGCACCCTAGAAGCAGCCATTGAACAAGACACCCAAAATGGTGATGCGCTGATTATGCTCGGTCTTGCTCACAGAGAAATAGGAGACTATGACGAAGCCCTAAAACAGTTTCAATCGGCTCTCGATGTGGGCAAAAATAAAGGCGAAGCCCACCTCAATATTTCACATATCCAACAGATGCAGGGTGAGTGGGAAGACGCATTGACTTCGGTCGATGCTGCTGCCAGATTTCTCAAAGGCGATCGCTCAATTCCAGTCCATACGCAGCGCAGCAATATCTACTCAGACTTGCAGGACTTAGAAAGGGCAGAAGACGCTTGGGAAAAGGCAGCTGCCCGATCTCCACAAAATCCTGAAGCCTACGTTACCCAATCTATTAGCAAGATGCTGCTAGGCGATAGTGAAGGCGCGCTAGAAAATATCGAACAGGCACTCGATATCAATCCAAACTTTACGGAAGCCTATGCTATGCAAGGGCTCATTCAGATGAATCAGAATGAGCTAGAAGCTGCGATCGCCTCTGTTACAAAAGCCATTGAACTAGATCCCAACTCCGTCACCGCCCTCAAAATCTTTGCTGATGTCGCCGCTCTAGTCGATCCAGACCCCACCCTAACCCTACAGGTCGCCACCCAGGCCCTCAGCATCAATCCTAACAACCCTTACGTACTCAACCAGCGGTGCAATGTTCTGCTCTACCAGTCCGAACTGGCCCTCGCCGTCGAAGACTGCACCCGCAGCCTAAATGTGAACCCTGCTGGCATCGAAGCCTACAGCAGCCGAGGTCAAGCCTATCTCGCCGCTGCTGAATTCCAGCTGGCCGAAGAAGACTTTACGCGTATTATTGAACTCAACGACGCTGCTGGAAGACCTCAAGATCCTACGGTGTATGGTGCCAGAGCGATCGCCCGTACCGGACTAGAAGATGAACAAGGCGCAGAAGAAGATATAGAAAAAGCCCTCGAAATTAGCGTGGGCCAGTAGAGATGCAGTTCTGCCTTTTCTAAGGGCGGCTTTAATAGGTCTCTCTGGGTGTTTTCTAGATGTGTTTTCTAGATGTCCTCTGGGTCTCTTTTGGAGCCTATAGCTCTCGAAGCATTGCTTAAGACACTCACGAAAGGCTACAACCTATAGCAAACAGGCAATGCTTCTACACAAGTGTCCTAATGCATTAGGACACTTGCTATATCAGCCGCTGTATAGGGTGTTTGGGCACAATATCTGAGCCCGCTGTATTAAACAAAAAGACATTCGGTAACCCAATGCAAATGGAAATGCTTGTGCATATAGTCATTCCAGCGCTAGGAGATATTGTGCCCAAACACCCTATACAGCGGCTGATATAG
>JBCBDN010000210.1:0-7095 GCA_038529685.1 Cyanobacteria bacterium J06598_1
CCGGTAGATGGTGAAAATACGTGTGAGTTAGAGCTTTGGAATATTGACGTTAAGAAAGCGTGGTTTGTAACTCCTCTGTCTTCTTACTCCCGCGTGCTTGATAGTTGTCCACATAAGGAATGCCCGTTTCCAGGCTATCTAAGCCTCGTTGGATGCTAACTCTATCCCACCCCAGCGCTCTTTCTGTTTTTCGCGCTGAACCCTCAAAGTAATCCAGCGCAACTTGGGCCGTGAACGCCCGCTTTTTCCCTCCAGTCAGTTTGCGAGCAGCATCCTTGAATGTCGCTTTGACTTGGTCTGTTAACACTGCCGACTCCCTCAACCACCCATATCTCTAGTCTAAACTATCGCTGGGGGTGTTATTCCTGCGCTACTCCCTAACCGGCCACCCGCGCTTCAATCATCACGCCAAAAACAGTTTCAAACCACGCTTTCTTAACGTCAATATTCCAAAGCTCTAACTCACACGTATTTTCACCATCTACCGGCGTCAGGGTCAGCAGCAACTGTTTAGCTTTGCGATCGTATGCAACATCAACGGACTCAATTGCATGCGATCGCGCCCGATCTAAAGCCACCGCCAACCGCAAAATCGCACTGAGCTGGTCCACGAGCTTACGCTCATACTTACCGGGTAAATTGTTGTAGTTTTCATGACGACGTTTGGGCGAACTCTTGCGGTGGTAGCGCGCAATATTGCCCATAATTTCTATCTCGGTTTCGGTGAAGCCTAACAGGCCACCATTGCGAATGAGATAGTACGAGTGCTTGTGATGGGCCGAGTGGCTCACATAGTGACCGCTGTTGTGCAGCATGGCAGCCGCCCACAAATACTCACGCGCCAGCGGATCTAACTCGTGTAAAAGCCCTTTGGTTTGGTCAAAAATGCTGGTCGAAAAAGCCGCCACCGCGTCGCCATTAGCGCGGTACTTTCGCGCCAGTTTTCTGACTGAGCGATCGCGAATAGACTCTTGAAACACCATCCGGTCTTCAATCAAACCGTGAGTCGTCATCCAGTCGACGACCACACCTTCTCGCAAAGCCCGTTCACATATTTTGAGCGATCGCACGCCCAACAGCTCCATCGCCGTCTGCAAAATCACCCCACCCGCCACAATAATCTCCGCCCGCCGGTCAGACATCCCCGGTTGCGCCAGCCTTTCCTCATAGGTCATCTTCCGCAACCGGCTCAGCTGCATCTTCAGAGCATCATAGTCAAGCCTGTAACCATTAATAGGGTCAGGCTCTGCTCCGGTTTTTTCCACCGCTATCAACGTCGCCAAACACTCAATAGTGCCTGAGGTACCCACCAGCTTCAGCGGAGTCTGCGCGTGAGGCGTCTCTGCCAATCGGCTGCTTAGCTTACCTTTAAGCGTATCTACTGTCGGCTCCAGCACGCCGCGAACATAAGCCTGCAAATAGTTGAACTCACGCTTATCAATCGGGTCAGTCGTCACAAACCGAGCCGTCAGCCGTACCGCACCCACCTTACTGCTGCTCAAGAAGTCGTGAAGCCCGCCGCGTCCTGCAATAATTTCTGTCGAACCACCACCAATATCAATAATCGCATGGGGCTCACCCTTCAGCTCCATGCCCGAAATCACGCCCAGATAAATCCGCCGGGCCTCTTCAATGCCCGAAATCAAGTCAATCGAAAGACCCAGCTCAGCTTTGACCCGATCGACAAAAACTTGCCCGTTGCCTGCCTCACGAACCGCGCTAGTCGCCACAGCTATCACATCGTCAGCATGGAAACTCTGCGCAATCGTCATACAGCGCTTCAATGACGCAATCCCTCTAGCCATCGCCTCTTTGGTGAGGGTGCCCGTCGCTTCACAAAAGTCGCCCAGGCGCACAGTCTCCTTCTCTTTCCCAATAATACTGAAAGAAGGCAGCGTGGCATCGATAGTCGTCACCACCATGTGAACAGAATTCGTGCCGATATCAATCGCAGCCAGCACAAATTCTGGCTTATCTTTTTCTCTAAGTTTTTTTTGTAAGCGTTCTTTTAGGGCTTGCTGGGCAGGCCCAGAAGCGGGCCCAGAAGGAGGCCCAGAAGCAAGCCAGTTGGCAGGACCGGAAGCGTCGGCAGCGACAGTATTGACCATCGAATTTTTCTAGCGAAGTGACTGAAATCAGATTTTCTTCACCTATCCTACAGCGCTAGGTAGTAGCCCCATAAGATATGTGTGCAACCTTTTCCACCGCTACACACGTTTTTAAGCCTGCCACGTTAATCGGCTAGCCGCTATTGGGCCGCCTGAAACTGCTGGCGAATTTCTTCTGTTCGCTTACGGTTCACACCCAAGTCAGACTTACCGAGGCGCGCAGCCGTACGGGTATGAATCACCGACTCTCCTGGCGGCGCGTAGAACTCGACATCGTCGACAAAGCCCATCAGCTTACTCGAAAACTCTGCATAGAGATAATCGTCACTCACGGTGTTAATGGTAGAGCGCTCCATGCCTTCAATAATTTGCTTGAGCTGGGCGATCGCATCCTTGGCCGAGCCCGTGTAGGCAAAAGGTGCGATCGCATGCTCCTTATCGTCCGCAGGCGTATAAGAACACACGCAGTTCGGCGTATCAGGGCAGCTTTTGAGCCGACTGTCTTTTACCCCCAAATCAGTTGGAGGTGTACCTGAAAAGGAGAACAGAGACATATTAAACACTCCTGACAATAAAGAAACAAGCTAAAAACAGACAAAAAACCAAGCTTAAGCAGGACTAAACTCACAGAATCTCGTCTACACAAGCAGTAAAGGCAATAGCCCTACACAAAACTACCGATGCATCGACGGCAGCTTATACCAAGGCAAATGTGGATACTGATGATGCTCCCAATGATAATCGAAGTGGTAGCAGCTCAAAAAAGAAACCAGCGTAGACGCCTGTGAGCTGTTGGCCCGATGCGCATTCGTATGTCCTCCCAATGGTCGCTTGTGAGGGCGATAGGTACCAAAGTAAAACAGCTGCCAAGAGCTCAAGCCCTGGGGCAGCAGCCAAAACAGAACCGCGTTGAGTACAGGCACATCTAGCCCTAGCACCATCGGGTAAAACAGCGCCGACATTCCCCAAAAGATCACCCAGCCCTGTCCACCGTGCAGGTAGGTCTGCATAAACTTAAAATACCAAGGCCAAAAGCTGCCCGGATAAAAGTCTGGATCACTCGCTTGAGCAGGCGTTCTGTGGTGCTGATGATGCGCCGATTGCATCTGCTCAAATGACAAAAAGCTATAAATCCGCAAAATAATTCGACCGAGCAGGTCATTTAGCCTAGGGTACGCCGGCGTCAAAGTGCCGTGCATCGCATCGTGAGCCAAAATAAACAGCCCCGTATGCAAAAACGAACGACCCACAATCACCACACCCACCGTTACCAGCGGAAGACTTTTCGCATCTGGCAGCACAAACAGGCTAGCGTACGCGGTAGCTAGCCAAAGCAAAACAATAAAGGCAGCAATTGAAACAGAGACAAAAGACTCTCTAGCTAAAGCGACAGAAAAAGATCGAGCGGTCATGAAAAAAGAGAATCACATGAAAAATAGCGCTAGGCCCAAAACTAAGCGTGCAAGCACCCCAAGTCGCTTTCTCAAACTCGCACAGGCTGAAACTGCGTCCTTAATTAGTCCCAAAAGTCAAAGTTTGTGTAGAAATATTAAGCCATCACCCTTACACAGTACCAGTCCTTCAACAGCTTCGGTAACTCTCAATAGAAGTATTGACTGAAAGCGCTATTGCGCTCCCTCTAAAGTCGCTATCCCGTTCTTCTGTGAAACTGCTATTTTTGAGGGTGTTCCGGGTTGGTCCATCCGCCATTCAACCAGCCTCCCTAACCGGCCCGTTTACCCGGCACGCTTACCCAGGCCAATTCACCCAGTAGCCCCATGCCAGACATCTCTCAAGAAAAACTACTTCACATCTACCGGACCTTTACCGAGCCCTTTGGCAGCGTTATTTTGGGCACCGCAAATGACAGCGGCCAGCCTCAAGCCAGCTACGCCCCCTGCGTCATTGACGAAGCGCGCAATATCTATGTGTTCGTTAGCGGCCTATCTGCCCACACACAAAACCTCACCGCCACCGGCAAAGCCAGTGCCCTATTCATTGAAGACGAGGCCAAAACCCAGCAAATGTTTGCCAGAAAGCGTCTCAGCTACGACTGTAGCGCCGCTTTGCTCGCCAGAGACAGCGACCACTGGCAGGCGATCGCCCAAAAATTCTCAGCTCAATTCGGCAAAATTGTCGAAGTCATGATTGAACTTCCCGACTTCCGCATCTTTCAGCTAACGCCGCACACAGGCCGCTTCGTCATGGGCTTTGGTGCGGCATACAGCGTAGATCCTGATGATTTGACCAAACTCATCCACATAACAGGGAAGTGAGCCTGCTGGAGTAGCCTAGTTCTCTACGGCCGCTTCCTCATCGTCCTCTTCCCAGCAGTCCACAGCTAGCAAGTCACCGATAGAGTCTTGCATGGTGAAGTCAAAAGACTCTAGCTCAGACTTCCAGTGAGCCCACTTGTCACCAAAGATGAAGGCAATTTTCCACAGGCTGTCAGTCGGCTGGATTGACTTGGTTTCTACCAGCGATCGCACCTTGCGTTGAAAATCGGCCATCGGGTGCACAACCACCAAAGGTTTTAGTGACGGTGCAGCAGTTGATTGAGTTGTCATAGATTGAATGGAGTGAATACTTTCAAGATTGTTGTTTTGTGTGCGAGCGATTAGTTGAACGACTGTATGTTCAACAAAAATCCTCTATCGAAAGCCTTACCTAGTCCCTATCGCCTCACTTCTTTGCGTTCGCTTGCTGGCGAAACATTTAAGACTCATTGGAGGGTAAAGCAAATCGCGAAATGACCGCGAAATGAATTAGTTCAAAGCGCTATTGATCCTTAACGAGTGAAAATTACTGTTTTTTGAAAGGCTGATGCAGCAACGGGCATCTTTTACGCCCATACATGATAGTGGAAACAAGCTATACACCTGACATAAATAAGTCTACTTTTGGACCTATCTTCGGCATTTCTTAATAGAATGACAGATTTGTTCAAACTGCTTCCGAGTTACACGGGAGAATTTAACCACAACTGCCAGACGCCACTAAATGTATATCTGATAAGCGTGACACAGCCGCAAGCTGTTAACCTTTCGTAAGAAAATGGTAGAGAAATACTCAGGGCAAATCGTCTGTCTGTAGAGAGAAATGACTCGCCTACGGCCCTGGCTCATCTATACCTTGTAACATCTGTACCTCGTAAATAGTAGCAGGTGTTATTTGATACGGCCATTATTTAACCGTCATTGTATTGGGCGGTTTTCACCGCTGGCCATCTTTCGGTTATGTAGATGCGGCCAGAGAGGCGGCTAGAGAGGCGGCTAGACAGAAGCAGCTGGACAGAGGCGGCTAAACAGAAGCAGCTGGACAAAAGCGGCCAGGCGGCAAATCATTCACGCAGCTTACGCCATTGCGCTACACTAAATCGCGTCAATCAGCATTACGTCTCATTAGCGGGTCAGTCATAGGCACTATCGTATTCAATCCTGACTACGAACTGTTTGCTACCACTGTTCACCGTTCAATCTTTTCCCTATCTTTTCCCTGTGGTCTGCCCTTGTATGGCTGCCGCTTTATTCCACCGTATTCCTATGGCTGCTACATCAGAATCCAACACCCTCAAAGATAGCGCTCAAGAGGCAAACAGCGTTGCCGTCGAGCAAAAACCCATCCAACTTTTGCGCACCAGCGAATCCAAAAAGCTAGAGCGCATCCGCCACACCTTTTCCCACGTTATGGCGATGGCCGTGCAGCGCCTCTTCCCCAAAGCGCAAGTCACCATTGGCCCCTCCATTGACTACGGCTTTTACTACGACTTTGACGCCCCCGATCCATTCAGCGATAAAGACCTGAAGTCGATCAAAAAAGAGATGATCAAAATCATCAATAAAGGACTGCCGGTCATTCGAGAGGAAGTCAGCCGCGAAGAAGCTAAAAAAAGGATTGAGGCACTCGGCGAGCCTTATAAGTTAGAAATTTTAGAAGGCCTACAAGAGCCAATCACCCTTTATCACCTAGGCGACCAGTGGTGGGATCTGTGCGCTGGCCCCCATATCGAATCAACTAAAGAGCTGCATCCCAAAGCCTTTGAGCTAGAGAGCGTAGCCGGTGCCTACTGGCGCGGCGATGAAACCAAAGCGCAGCTCCAGCGCATCTACGGCACTGCGTGGGAAACACCTGAAGAGCTTAAAGAATACAAACGCAGAAAAGAAGAAGCAAAACGCCGCGATCACCGCAAGCTCGGCAAAGAGCTGGGATTGTTTGTGTTTTCTGACGAAGTCGGCCCAGGATTACCCCTGTGGACCCCTAAAGGGACAATTTTGCGCTCCACACTAGAAGACTTTTTGAAAGCAGAACAGGTCGCCCGAGGCTATCAGCCGGTCGTGACGCCTCACGTCGGCCGAGTAGACCTGTTTAAAACCTCTGGCCACTGGCAAAAGTACGCCGAAGACCTCTTCCCTATGATGGGCGAAAGTGAAGACGAAGGCTTCGTGCTCAAAGCCATGAACTGCCCCTTCCACATCCAGATTTACAAGAGCCAGCTGCGCTCCTACAAAGAGCTGCCCATTCGCCTCGCAGAATTTGGCACCGTCTACCGCTTTGAACAATCTGGCGAACTCGGCGGCCTCACCCGAGTCCGGGGCTTCACCCAGGATGACGCTCATCTCTTTGTGACGCCTGATCAATTAAATACAGAATTTCTTAAGGTTGTTGATCTCATTCAAACAACTTTAAGAGCGCTGAATATGGATCAGTCTTTTAGAGCCCGTCTCAGCTTTAGGGATCCTGAGAACAAGAGTAAATACATTGGCTCAGACGACGCCTGGGAAAAATCTCAAAGCGCTATTCGACAAGCCGTAGAAACAATGGGCATGGACCACTTTGAAGGGATTGGTGAAGCCGCCTTTTATGGCCCTAAGCTAGACTTCATCGTACGCGACGCCCTCGAAAGAGAGTGGCAGCTTGGCACCGTGCAGGTAGACTACAACTTACCTGAGCGCTTCGACTTAGAATACGTGGCCGAAGATGGTACCCG
>JBCBDN010000211.1:0-7063 GCA_038529685.1 Cyanobacteria bacterium J06598_1
GATATCGCCTGCGCCACTAACTGAGCTCCCTACTCTGTCCCTATAATCGATGCCAGTGAGCACAAATCCATTGGTGCCATTAAGTGAAGAGAGTTCGAGCTTGCTGCTAAAACCTACGCTATTCCCAAATACGACATAGCTTCGGCCTCTACGACCGTCGGCTTCTGGAGCACCTACAATAATGTCATCAATACCGTCGTTGTTAATATCGCCTGCGTTGCTAGTAGACCAACCTAGCCGTCCGTCTACATTGCCATGGTCGAGTACAAATCCATTGCTGCCATTGAGATCTGACAGCTCGAAGTGATTACCAAATCCTGCGGTATTGCCAAATACAACATACCCTTCTCCTGCTGGCTCGCCATAGGGGTTGCTGCTTGGCCGAGCGCCGTGTGCGCCAATAACGAGATCATCAAGGCCATCTCCATTGATATCACCCGCTTCACTTACAGAGTATCCGGCCGCATCACCGATGCTGATGCCACGTAGAACAAATCCATTGTTGCCATTTAGCGAAGAAAGCGAAATATCGCTACTAAAGCCTGTGCTACTGCCGTAGATGACGTAGCTCTCTCCTGCGTCAACAGTGTCTCTAGCGTATTTATCAAAAGCGCCAATTATGATGTCGCTCAGCCCATCGCCATTGATATCGCCTGCATCGCTCACAGAAAAGAGAAATGATGTTTGACTACTCTTTGTAGTAGTAAAGCCGTTACTGCCATCTAATTCGAAGATATTGAAAGACGCTGGAAATTCTGCCATGGTGATGTCTAGGGAAGGGTAGAAATTGCGGATGAGTTGGGTAATCGCTCAAAAGTTCATAAATGCTAGAAGGCATAGAACTCTATGCCCTCTGCTGTAGTTCTGTTTTCTCAGAGCTAAATTTACGCTGTTGTAAAGTAGTCAGCGCTGAGATCTAGCCCGCCAACAACATGGCCTTCAATGACGGCGACTAAGTCATTGTTGCTGTTGTAAATAGCTGTTCCGCTAGGCAGGGCGGCTCCTGTAGACGCTAGCGTATGATTCTCTGCGCTTAACATAATGCTGTCTTCAGCCTTGTTGAAGCCCTTGATCACCGCATAGTCTTGATCACCCAACGCTGAGTACATGTCTTGAATGACATAGGTATCGCTACCGGCACCGCCATAGAGCACGTCGATTTGAGGCGCACTTCCGGCAGTCCCAAACAGACCGCCGCCTAAGACATCATCACCAGCACCGCCGTAGAGGCGATCGTTTCCTAAGCCGCCTTCAAGCGTATCGTTGCCGTCATCGCCAAACATGACATCGTTACCGTCATCACCTTCTAAGATGTCGTTATCCGTGCCGCCGTAGAGTCGGTCGTTACCGGTGCCGCCGGACAGCTGATCGATACCGCTGTTGCCGCTGAGCGTATCGTCGCCTGCGTCACCACTTAAGACATCGTTGCCTTCTCCGCCCCACAGTTTGTCGTTGCCGGCATCGCCGTTGAGCGTATCACCATCTAGGCCGCCGTAGAGGCGATCGTCTCCTTCGCCACCGTGAATGGCATCGGTGCCTTCCCCGCCAAACAACAGATCGTTACCAGCATCGCTGCGCAGTTCGTCGTTGCCGCTATCGCCGTAGAGAAAGTCATTGTCGTCGCCCCCGTTGAGCTTGTCGTTGCCGTTGCCGCCGTAGAGTTTGTCTTCGCCAGCATCTCCGAGGAGCGTGTCATCGTCGTCACCGCCGTAAAGTCGGTCTTGGCCATCGCCGCCGATGAGCCGGTCGATACCTTTGTGTCCAAAGAGACCATCGTCACCGTCATTGCCGTCTAGGCGGTCGTCACCGTCGTAGCCCAGCAGTACGTCGTTTCCTAAGCCGCCAGTAACAGTATCTTTGCCAGCGCCGCCGTCAATGATGTCGTTGCCAGCATCGCCGTTGAGCGTATCGTCGCCAATGCCACCGTGGATGGTGTCGTCATCGTCACCGCCAGAAAGATTGTCGTTACCGCCGCCGCCGTAAAGTCGGTCTTGGCCTGCACCGCTGGCGATAATATCGTCGATGGGGGTGCCGTAGAACGTGTCGTTATCAATGCCGGTGTCAACTGTAAGTGCAAAGACGGATGAGGGCGTGCTGGGCGTGCCCGATTGGCCTCTGGCAATGGCCGTTAAATTATGGACACCCTCAGAAAGATCAGAGAGCGGTGTGAAAGACCAGTTCCCTAAACCATCAGCAAGCGTGTCGTTGATAAAGGCGGCACCGTCGTAAACTTCGACGTTGGCATAGGGTTCTGTTTTACCTGCGAGGGTAGGCGTTGCGTCGCTGGTGGTGTTGCCAATGCTGTTGGTGTTTTCGTAATAGTTGTAAATGCCGTCCTGCTCACCTAAGATCAGGTCCAAATCACCGTCGGTGTCAATATCTGCGAAGGTTGGGTCGTTGCCATTGCCTGCATCTATGCCGTTGAAGGGGTTGCTGCTACCGGTGCGCTCCACGTAGGTCGGTGCGGTGTCGGTGCCTGTGTTTTCAAAGTATTCGATGCCGCTGGTGTCGCCTATCATCATGTCTAGGTCGCCATCGCCATCTACATCGGCCAAGGTCGGGTCGCTGTAGTTATCTATCGGCAATCCGTTGAAAGGTGCTGTTCCGGTGCGGTCGACGAACTGGGGTACACCAGCGGTCCCTTCATTTCTGAAGTAGTTGAGCGTGCGGTCAAATTCGCCTACGACTGCGTCCAGGTCGCCATCGCCATCCACATCGGCTAGCGTAGGGCGAACGTGATTGCCCACGCGAATACCATCAAAAGGATTAGTGGCCCCTGTGCGAACAGTATAAGCAGGACTGCTCGCGCTGCCTGTATTTTCGTAGTAATTCAATGGGGGATTAGCACTGCCTGCGGCCTCTCCGATGGTCACATCTAGGTCACCATCGGCATCTACATCAGCAAAGATGGGCGCGCTGTAGATGCCGACATCAATGCCGTTGAAAGGGTTGGCACCCCCCGTTTGCTCTGTGAAGACAGGATTGCTGAGTGTGCCCGTATTCTGGAAATATCTGAGTGTACCGGCCTGACTGCCAAAAACGGCGTCGAGATCGCCGTCGCCATCTATATCGACAAAATCAGATGAGCTGGCTCTGCCAACGTCTATCCCGGCGAAGGGGTTGGGAACCGCGTTGCTGTAAGTGGGTGTAGTGGATTCAAACAGATTGAGCGTAGGCGAACTGGTCATATTAAGACACCGGATTTTTGGGTAGAGAGTAGGTTTTGGTTATGTACTGCTAAGAACCGCGTTTGGTGTCATGATTGGGGCATCCACACCGGTAAAGCGGCTATATGCCCTGATGTAGGGATGCTGCTTTGGCTACACGCGCTTTTCTTACATTTCTCGACATTTCTATTCACAGCTTGCCCACAATAAAATCAACAAAAAACGTTTAGACCTGTTTTTTGTTGATTCTCTATCTGTTTTCTCTCATTTTTCAGTATGAAAGCGTTTTCTCTTGTAAATTGTTACGGCTTCTATTGCGGTAAACTCAGAAAAATCGACAGACGTTATTTCAGTCAGTGGACGTCTTCTGGATCTGGCTTGAGTGCAGCGCCAATCTGCTCGCCTGTGTGGCCTGTTGTGAGCCAGAGCAGCGATCGCACACCATCTCTCACCACTTTAAAGTTTGACTCTGCGGGCCGGTCGGACGGGATAATAAAAGGCGTGTAGGCAATGCCCCGGCTGCCGAGGACTAAGAATGCGATCGCCTTGGCCCTACGCATATGAAACGCAGAGGTGAGTAAATAAATGTGTTTTATCTGTTGCTGTTGAAACTGCGCAACAGTTGTTGTGAGGTTTGTTACGGTGTCGCTTGCTTGATAGTCCAGATGGACACGAGAGAAGTGAATACCTGCTGTACTGAAAATTCTGACAGAGTCTAAGTATTTCTCTCCTTTTGAGACCCAAACCAACAGATCTGGCTGCTGATATGCGAGATGTGCCGCTGCTGCTTCTCTATCTGCACTGCCGCCCAGAACTAAGACGGCCTCAGGGTGCGGGGTATGAAGGCGAGCGGCTCGGAGCTTGAAGGGGATGGTGGCAATTGTGAGGATGTAGTAGAGTGCGATCGCAATTGCAAACCCCAATACAACATAGCGAACTCGTTTAGCACTCAACATTGGTCAACCCTTGCCGCTCATCTGTAGGAATAAGCATAAACATCTTTCTGACTTGTTCCTACAGATGAGCGCTGCTATGTTGTCACTGTAAAGTAGTCAGCCGTGAGATCCAAACTCCCTACAACAAGGCTTTCAACAACAGCTAATAAATCGTTATTGTTGTTGTAGATGCCGACGCCGGTTGTTGCATAGATGGCAGTGCCCACCGTAACGTTGGCGATTGTATGTGCGCTGTTGCTGAGCTGAATAGTATCTTCAGCTTTGTTGAATCCGCGAATAATCGCAAAGTCTCCATCGCCATCTACCGCGTAGCTATTGCCGATTAAGTACGTATCGCTACCGGCTCCGCCCTTCAACCGATCAAACTGTCCTGCTAGGCCCTCGCTGCTGAGCCCGCCCCCTATCAGCACATCATCGCCAGCCCCGCCGTAGATGACATCACTACCTGCGCCCCCAATGGCTGTATCGTTACCGTCTTGGCCAAAGATGAAGTCGTTTCCTTCTCCTCCCTCTAACGAATCATCGCCAATTCCGCCATAGAGAAAATCTTCTCCACTGCCGCCCACGAGGGTATCGTCACCAGCATTTCCTGACAGGCTATCGTTGTCAGATCCACCCGTTAGAAAATCTGCGTCCGCGCCACCATAAAGTTTGTCATTGCCAGCACCTCCTTCCAAAAAGTCGAAGCCAGCGCCGCCATAAAGTTTATCGTCACCCTCGTTGCCATAGAGGAAGTCACTGCCCTCGTGACCGAAGAGTCTATCGTTCCCTTCTCCCCCATTGAGCGTGTCGCTATCGCCGTAGCCCAGCAGTGTGTCATCACCGCTGCCCCCGTTCACAACATCCTCGCCAGTGCCGCCATCGAGAATGTCACTGTCTGAGCCCCCTTCTAACGTGTCATTCCCTGAGCCACCGTGCAGTCTGTCGTTACCGCTATCTCCCCTAAGCTGGTCGTCGCCACCGTTGCCGTATAGAATGTCGTTTCCAACGTTGCCCGCTATGATGTCATTGCCATTGGCTGAGCGAACAATGTCATCACCCGAGAGTGTATTGATGACGTGCTCTCCAGAATAGAAGTCAATTACATCATCAATGTCTGAAACCTCTCCTGCGCGACCAAATACCACGTAGCTTTCACCTGCGCTTGCTTGCCCGTTTGGATCAGCCAAATAAGCGCCCACAATTACATCGTCAATGCCATCGCCATTGATATCGCCTGCACCACTCACCGCCAGCCCAGCAGAGTCTCCTGCGTTGACGCCGTTGAGAATAAAGCCGTTGTCTCCATCTAAGGTAGAAACCTCAAAGCGACTGTTAAATCCATCGCTGCTGCCATAGATTACATAGCTTTCACTGGCATCGCTGATACCGTTAGGGCTTGCACTATGAGCACCTACAATAATGTCATCAATCCCGTCATTATTGACATCGCCTGCTGCGCTAGCGGCTGCTCCAAACCCATCGCCGCTGTCAATGCCTTCGAGAATAAAGCCGTTAGTCCCGTCTAAGTCAGAGAGTTCTAAGAGACTGTTGAACCCACGGCTGCTGCCATACACAACGTAGCTTTCACCGGCACCGCCCCCGCTGGGCCATCGGGAGATAATAATATCGTCGATCCCATCAGCATTAATATCGCCTGCGTCACTGACTTCAAACCCGGAGCGACTATCGGGGATAAAGCCGTTGAGGGTAAAGCCGTTAGTCCCGTCTAGGCTAGAAAGATCGAGGCTACTGGCAAAGCCTACACTGCTACCGAACACTACATAGTGCTGGCCCGCGTTAACAATGCCATTTGGATCGGCGTAGTATGCGCTGATCACAAAGTCATTAATGCCGTCATTATTCATGTCGCCTGCACGACTAACTGAGCGGCCTGCGCGATCGTCTCTATTAATGCCGTTGAGGGTAAAGCCGTTAGTGCCATCTAGATCTGATAGCTCGAAGCTGCTGGCGAAGCTAGAATTTCCGTACACTACATGAACAGAGCCTGCTCGATCTACACCGTTTGGATCAGCTCGGCGTGCGCCCGTCATAAAATCGTTGAAGCCATCGTTGTTAATATCTCCGATGCCACTTACAGAAAAACCTGACTCATCTCCAGAACGGCTGCCATTAAGCACAAAACCATTTGTTCCATCTAGGCTAGAGGGGTTGATGACGCTAGCGAATCCGCTACTGCTGCCGAATAAAACATAAGTTTCGCCCGCACCGCTTTTACCGTTGGGGTCAGCGTATCTCGCTCCAATAATTAAGTCATCGATACCATCGCCATTGATATCGTCGGCGCGCTCTACCGAAAATCCAGCGCTGTCTCCACTGCTGCTTCCCTGGAAGGTAAATCCATTACTCCCATCTAAGTCAGAGAGTTCTATACTGGCTGTGAAATCATTGCTGCTGCCAAAGAGGACGTAGCTCTCACCTGCTAGATCGTTGGCTTTGTGCGCAGCAACGATAATATCATCAAGGCCATCGCCGTTAATGTCACCCGCATCACTGAGCGATCGCCCTGATCTATCACCAGCACTAATGCCCTTAAGCGTAAATCCGTTGCTACCATCTAAAGAAGAGAGATCGAACGATGCAAGAAAGTTTGACATAAAAAACAAATAGAGAGAATTTCAGGGCTGCTCCTTTCGGTTTGTCAGTAAATGTCAGTTTAATCAGCCATTTTGACAGCAGCTTCTAAGCCAACATAGGTTTCCCTCTTTTTTGCTGGATATTTCTAAATATATTGATGTGACTTATCAGGTGACAATTAGCTAGTCGCTCGCCCTTTCAGTTGACGTCGCCTGACTATGCAATTGTCACCTGATAGCTAGGTTCTGTACTGGGTTTTGACTGGCTTCTTGCCGCTACATCTCCTTCTGTGCGCAGCTCCTGAGGCGACATCTCGTCAGCACCCTTTGAAGCTAAATCGCTCAGCCGCACGTGCGGCTGAGC
>JBCBDN010000212.1:0-6952 GCA_038529685.1 Cyanobacteria bacterium J06598_1
TGCCTTTTGAGGAGATGTGCTTGAGTTGCTTTTGCCTCAGCCGCTATGCTGAAGATAGAACTTGAAAGCAGCTTGTTTACAGCTGCGACTTGTCTATGGCGAGAGTGCCAACGCTGAAGTTTGATAGAGGCACGTTGGTACTGCATCCGCCGCCACGAGGTAAGGCGTGGATTGACTATGCGGTATGGGATGACCGGATCGAGCGGTTTCGAGTCCCAGCGGATAAGTATCGATTATTGGTGGGTGCGCTGAAGGCAGACGGGGTCAGCTTTGAAGATAAGGTGCAGGCATTTGAGCCGCTTGACCTACAAGATAATTTGACCCTGACACCTTACGCCCACCAGCAAGAGGCGCTAGATGCTTGGAAGCAGGGTGAGCGGCGAGGTGTGGTGGTGTTGCCCACGGCAGCGGGAAAGACCTATTTGGCGCAGATGGTGATGGCCGCAACGCCTCGGCGGACGCTGATTACAGTGCCAACGCTGGATTTGATGCATCAGTGGTATGCGGATCTGGAGGCGGCGTTTCCGGGGGTGGAAGTGGGTTTGCTGGGCGGTGGCTCGCGCGATCGCACTCCTATCCTCGTTGCCACCTACGACAGCGCCTCTATCTATGCTGAAGATCTGGGCCATCAATACGCTTTGCTCATCTGTGACGAATGCCATCATCTCCCCAGTGATTTCCATCGCAGCATTGCCGAATATTCCATCGCGCCCTATCGCTTGGGCCTGACTGCAACGCCTGAGCGTACTGATGGACGGCATGAAGATCTCGATACGTTGCTGGGCCCTGTGCTGTATCGGCGCACCTCTGCGGAGCTATCAGGGACGGCGTTAGCGCCCTACCAGGTGGTGCAGCTGAAGGTGAAATTGAGTGAGGAAGAGCGCGATCGCTACACCACCCTCCAAGAGCAGCGCAACGCCTTCCTCAAGTCCTCAAACATCTGGCTCAGCAGCGCCGAAGGCTGGCAACGCTTCGTACAGGCCAGCGCCAAATCAGCCGCCGGCCGTCGCGCCATGCTCGCCCACCGCGAAGCCAAAAACATTGCCCTCGGCACTGCCGGTAAGCTCTCCCTGCTCGAAAAATTGCTCACCCAGCACCACCCCGAGCGCACCATCATCTTCACCAACGACAACGCCACCGTCTACAAGATTTCGCAAGACTTTTTAATCCCAGCCATCACGCATCAAACCCCGGTAAAAGAACGGCACACCATCCTGCAAAAGTTCCGCTCAGGTGACTACAGTGCCATCGTGGTCTCCCACGTTTTGAACGAAGGCGTCGATGTGCCCGATGCCAGGGTGGCGATCTTGCTCTCTGGCACCGGCTCCACCCGCGAGTACATTCAGCGATTGGGCCGAGTGCTGCGCAAAGGTAGCGATGGCAAAGTGGCGCTACTGTATGAAGTGATTGCAGAGCAAACCAGCGAAGAAGGCGTATCTCGCAGACGGCATCAACAGCCGAAGGCCGCGCCTGCAAATACTCGTCAGCTGTCTTTAGTGCCTGATTCTCCAGAAAAGAAAAAGCGTGCTAAGTCCACCCCTTACAAAATAAAGCAGCCGCACAAAGAGTCTACGCCGATGGCTGCAGAAGACTCTCCTAGTTGGCCTGATGATTAAATGTGTTGTTAATTAACCCTAACCAAGCGGATTTCAGTTCTTTGATTGCTGGGATTGACTGGGTCCACGTTGGGCAGTGGCTCGCTAAATCCTTTTCCTTCGGCAAGGATATTCAAGTCAACGCCCATGCCTTTAAGGTGGTTCACAACCACATTGGCCCGTTGCTGACTCAGCGACTGGTTGAGGTCGGCGCTCCCGGTACGAGAGGTATGGCCAATTACCCGCACCGCAACGGTTTGCTGGTTAAATTCTTGAATCTCTTTGGCCAGATTGTTTAGCGTTTCTTTTCCTTCAGCGGTGAGGTCAGCAGAACCTGTGCCAAAGCTCACTTGGCCGCGTACCTGCAAGTTGCCAATGTCTGGCGCATTCTGAATATCTGCGTCAGAAACTTCAAGGGCAGCGGTGACCGTGTTGCTGTTGCCTTCTAGCTTGTCGGCTAGGGCAGGATTATCGGCGCGGACTAAGTCGATGAGCGTTTGGGTGTTGGCGGCGGCGGCGCTGACAAACTGGTCTGTGTAGAGACTGCTGACATCACCAGGTACGGCGTTGAGTTTGTTTGATAGGGTGAGCACGGCGGCGGTTGCGCCAATGCGCCGGTCTAGGGTGCCGTCTGTAAACCAGCTTTGGGTTTCGGTGGCGGTAAAAAAGTCGATGCCGTTGATGATGGTTGCTGAGTCACTGACTGAGAGGCCGCCGTCTTCAGCGACTTGGGTCTGTAGCTGGGTGGCGTCTCTGGCGTTAGCGTCAATGCGGCGATAGTAGCTTTCTAATAGCTGAGAAATCGCTTCAGGGTTCGAGTCGATCAGGCGATCGGAGGCGACGATTACATCGACGATGGCGTTGGGGGCGTCTTCGCTGGAGAGTACAACTTCGTAGCTTTGCTGGCGGGCCTGGGTAACGTAGGGCTCCCAGAGGACGGCGATCGCAACGTTCTCTCCTGGATTTTGCATCAGCGCCCAGGCTTCTGACGCTTCTGCCACCGGCTTCAGCTCAAAGTCGGATAGGTTAAACGTATCAAATTTGGTATCGAGCACCAGCGCGAGGTATTCACTGGGCGTGTCGGCAGCGTAGGCAATGGAGAGCGATCGCCCCGCCGCTTTCTCTGTCTCCACCAGCTTGCCTAGCGCTAGCAAAGAATTCAGCCCTGGATATTTTTGGCTGTTTAGCACCACTGCGTCTGCGCCTACTGTGCGATCCAATAAACCGACAATCTTGCCATCGGGCTGCTGTTTTACAAACTGATCTAGCGTCGTGACGATCAGGTCGACTTTACCCTTGCTCAAATCTTGAGCCCTAATCGTTTGATCGAATTCGTCTTCGTATTCAATGTCTAGGCCCGCATCATTGAGCGCCGATTGGAACTCATCATTGCGGAAAGTGCTGTAGCCGCTGAACGTATCGCCCAAAAGAGACAGCCGAGTTATGTCGTCGGCTGCAACATTGCGGCTAATTGGACTGCCGCCACCTGCCACCATCTTGCCAATCCACCAGGCACCTCCACCGAGAAATACACCTGTTAGGGCAAGGCTGGCTAACAGAACAGGAAGCTCATTTCGCTTGCTCATCGGTCAAAGAACCCAAAAAATGTCCGCTGTAAGGGTTATACAGCCAAACATACCCAATTTTCTTGAAATATTTCCTGAAAATAAAGTATGGAAGTTGGCTTAGCTCTCCCACTCGTATGCCTTATTCATATCGTCAGTTGCCTGATAGAAGGCGGCAATTTGCTCAGGTGACAGAATGGTTTTCCACCGCTGGTTGAGCTTGATGCCAAATTCTTGAATTGGTTTGGGTTTGGCGTTTGCTGCTTCAACGGCCTGTGCTTGGGCCTGTGTTTGGGTCTGTGCCTGGACTGTGCTTTTGTGTTTGGCGACAGAAGCGCGAGTGCGGTCATTCCCGGCGATTACATGATTTTCGTGGTTGCGGTAGTCGAGCATGTTGCGCTCAAATGGAATTCCTAGCCAGTCGCAGAGCGATCGCGTTGTCTCTTCAGGTTCTGTGGCCAGTGTTTCGTACCGCAGCCGCTGCTGATGGCTTGGGTAGCGCTTGCCAAGTGTATTGGCAAAGCTATCGAAAAATCGATACTCATTGTTAACGCGTTTTTGCCACATGGTGCCAAACTGCTGACCAAATTCTTCAGCGCTGAGTCCGTGATACACCTTCCGCCGGGAGTAAGAGGCCATCACCGCCCTGCCATCTCGAATCAGATGAAGCAGGTAGGGTTCAACCAAGCCCTGCTGAAACTCTCGGGCTGCGAGCTTTTTCTCTAACCAGTAGACGGTCTTGGTGGAATCTACAATCACGGCTTCATCGAGCTTGGAAGCAATCAGCGAGTAGGGGTTAAAGACCTGATCGTTTTTAAGCACGCCTCTGACTGCTTTCTCGAGCCTTAGGGGAATGTGTTTGTGCAGGCGCTGCTCAGATAGTCCGCCACAGAGTAGCTGATAGTCCTTAGCCGTGAAGCGATCGTCCCAAAAGCTGCATTTTCCCTGGCACACAGAGCACACAGGCTTTCCCCTGCGGTAGAGGTCGGGTAGCGTACTCAGCTCCCCTATGGACATGCAGCTAGGGTGTCCTCCCAATATCAAGGTGAGTAGGGTGGAGCCACAGTGGGCCGTGCCCATAATAAAGAGAACTTTTTTCTTCATTGCTGTTAGTTAGGGGACCGTATTACGAAGGTGGGCGCATTATCTAAACCTTCTAGCAAAAAGTGACCTTTCTGGCAAAAAGTGACGCTAAGCAGAGATTTTAGGTGATCTCTATTACTGTCTGCTCACTGGCAGCTTTTTATGAAGTCATCTTCACCCAATATTGAAACTCATCAGGTCTGGGACTAGGACAGCTGTCAGAAAGTATGCTGCTTACGGCAGACGAAAACACGGTTGTATCGTTACGCTGCGCGCTGGAGGCATCAATGGTGAGCGCGGTAGGTGTTGCTGTCCACGCTGACGCTGCTATCTGCACCTTCCTATATACATCACATCACCCCCGTACCGACAACTACAGTTATCAGTACGGGGGTGATGTGATGTAGCTAAAAGTAAGCTTCACCTGTGCCTTTAGCCCAATCCGCTCAAATCATTGCCACTGAGAGCGCTATCGAAGATCATTACATCATCTATTAGTCCGGCAAACGCTTTACCGCTACTAGATGTCATGCCATCGTGGAACCGAGTATCGGCGTTGACATGGCCGATGCCAATACCTCCAGAGTGGCTCCATAGCTGAGAGCCCTTCCGACTGCCAAACTGTTTTCCGTTTAGATAGCCGCGCAGTGAGTTATTAGCCACTTGTTTGCCGCCATCGAGCACCAAATCTACCTGATTCCATTTCCCGGCCGCAACTTTAGTGCTGACCCAGTCGCCCGACCAGTTGCTTTCGTTGGTCGGACGATTCCATCCGCCGACGAAGAGCCGATTCTTATCTAGATAGATATTCAGACCTCTAAGCCCACCGCCTTGCTCGTACAGCACCTGTTTGCTCTTAGCAAGGCTGTCTGCTTTAAACCGCAGCGAAACGGTTTTTTGTCCGTCTGTTCCAATGTTGATATCGCTGGTGTTATTGATGTTGATACCGCTGCCCTGACCGCTGAGATCAATCGCACCTTTGGTCCAGTTGGTTTTCCCAACTAGCTTGCCGTTGTTGCGTTTGCCGTTATTCGAAGTATCTTTTACGGTGCGACCGCTATTTTGATTGAAGTTGAAATAGGCGACTGGCTTTTTGCTGAACTTCGGAGCGGTGGGTGCAGCGATGGGAGGCTTGGGCTGATTCGGTGGCTTGGGTTGCCCAGTGGATGGGGGCGGTGCAATCGGTGCAGTCGTTGGTTTCGGTGCAATTGGTGCCGTTTGGCCGCCGACTTTCTCAAAGGCACCGATGTCTATTTTGCTGTCGCGTTTTACGCCTCGCTGATCGGTGAGAGGAGCGCCTTGCTTAACGCCTGCATTGATGGCTGGGCTACCGGCACCAAGCGTATGGACTAAAGAGCCGTTGACCGATCTGAGCGGCGCGAGGCGAGGGTTGGCAACGAGGGTTTTGTTGGTGACTCTTTGCGCTTTAGGCGAGAGGGCAAATTCTAAATTGCCGCCGCGATCAATGGGCTGGTAGGCCACTTGATCTTGACGGCGATCTGTTCCGGCTGTGTTGTAGGCAACAATCGAGTTTTTGAGGTTAACTTTTTGGTTTTTATCAAACCAAAGGGCACCAGCGGCTCTACCCGCTTTGTTATAGGCAAGTGTAGTATTGGTGATGTTGATTGGGAGCGCCTTGTTTTTGAGGAACATCGCACCGCCTGCATCTCCTAGCGCTGCGTTTCCAGAAAAGGTGCTGTTGAGAATGTTGACTGGTGACTGGGTTTCTAGCCACAGTCCGCCGCCCTGCTTGGTGGCGGTGTTGCCCGCGAGGGTGACGTTGCGCAGGTCTAGCTGCATTTTTACCCAGAGCCCGCCACCTTGACCGCGACCACCGTTGTTATTGGTGGCCGTATTCTTTTGGATAACGGTGTTTTCAATAATGGCTCTATCTTTTTCGTAGCCCCACAGGTACAGCGCGCCGCCTACACCATCGGCGCTGTTACCTTCAAAGCGACTGCCGCGAATCGCAATTTTGCCTTCGCCTGGTAATTTTGCGTTGTAGTTTTTGGAGCTGACGCCATCGGTCATGATCGCCCCGCCGCCCGCTTTGTTTTTGGCAGTGTTGTTGAGGAAAACTGAGTTCTCTACATCAAAGGTGACGCTGCTAAAGCTATAGATTGCGCCGCCGTTGAAGCCTTTGTTGTTCTCGAAGCGGCTGCCTTTGATGATGATTTGGCCGCGAGATTCGTTGTGGGCGATCGCACCACTACTGAACCCAGCAAACTTCTTACTCAACGTGCCGTTGTTCCCCACAAACTGACTGTTGATAAACGTCCCTTTGGCCAGGTGACCTACTCGGACACCGCCGCCAAGTTCAGACGCATTGTTCTTAACGGCCACATTGACCAGGGTTAGCTCGCTCTCATGACGGGCATCTATGCCGCCGCCTGCGCCTAAAGTCTTTCCGTTGGCAATGGTGAGGTTTCTAAAGGTTGCTTTTCTCTTTTTATCTACATAAAAGACGCGGCTCTTGCGATTGCCGCTAATTGTTAGTCCTGCCGCACCAGCGCCGTCAATGGTGAGATCTTTGTTGATGACGAGCTGACCGCTGGTGAGACCGATAGTCTTCTTTGACAAGTTCTTGGCAAAGCGGATAGTGTCTCCCGACTTCGCCTTTTCAATTGCGTTGCGCAGGGACCCATTGCCTCTATCGGCTGTGGTGGTAACGGTAATTGTATTCATGAAGAAGTTCGTGCTGATGGCTTG
>JBCBDN010000213.1:0-6950 GCA_038529685.1 Cyanobacteria bacterium J06598_1
CTCACCCATCATCCTACCGCGCCCCTCATGATTGCAATCTATCCTGGCAGCTTTGACCCCATCACACTGGGACATTTAGATATCATTACGCGCAGTAGCAAGCTCTATGATCGCGTTGTAGTGGTTGTTTCTCGTAACCCCAGCAAAAATCCGCTCTTTACCGTAGAGCAGCGAATGGCTCAAATTGAAAAGGCGACGCAGTCATTGGCTAACGTGTTTGTAGATAGCTTTGATGGCCTAACGGTGTCCTATGCTAAGGCGCACCAAGCCAAGGTTTTGCTACGGGGCCTTAGGGTCTTGTCTGATTTTGAGAAAGAACTCCAAATGGCGCATACTAATAAAACCTTGTCTAATGAAATCGAAACGGTTTTCTTGGCCACTTCTACAGAATATGGCTTCTTGAGTAGTAGCCTAGTGAAGGAAATTGCAAAATTTGGAGGCCCCATTAACCATTTAGTCCCTGATCACATTGCACTTGATGTCGAGAAGTGTTACGGAAAAGCCTCCTTTAAACAATAATAAAGGAGGTCTTTTAGGTCACATTTAATCTGTGACGCTATAAAGCCTGCTGAAAATCTTTCCCCGAACTATTTTTGTGAACACTCCTGCAAACGGCGACTATTATCAAAATCCAGCCTCCGAGCGCTTCAGTATTCAGCAAGAGCTGGATCGGATTGAGGAAATCGTGCTCGAAAGTCCGACGGTTCCGCTCACCGGTAAGACGATGGTGTCTGAAGATGAGCTACTCGACCAGCTAGATGTAGTGAGGGTGAACCTCCCGGCGGCTGTGCAAGAGTCTGTACAAATTGTGCAGCAGCGCGAAGAAATTTTGGCTGAAGCCGAGCAATATGCTCAAGAAATTATTACCTCTGCCGAGAAGCAGGCGGCTGCCATTTTGAATGAGATGGCGATTATTCGTCAAGCAGAGTCGCAAGCGGCTCAAATCAGAGCGCAGACAGAGCAAGAATGTGCTGCTTTGCGAGGGCAAACGCTCGCTGAGATTGAGCAGCTACAAACGCAAGCCCGTCAGGAATGGGAAGAAACACGCGCCCGCACCACAAACGAAGCCAAAACCATTCAAGAAGATGCCGATACCTATGCTGATCAGGTACTGGAGAACATGGAGCGTCAGTTCATGGAAATGCTGCACGTTTTAAGAAACGGTCGGCAGAAAATTCAGGGCGGTCAGTCTTTAGATGTGGAAAATACGACGCCGCAGTCACAAATTAATCCGGCAACGGGGGCTGCTCGTCCGGTGAGTCGCCGGGAGGCCGCGCCCCTACGTCCTGTGCAAGAGCGACCACCTCTACAGAGAAACCCTGGCCAGCGTACATGATCGGTTACATAAAAGGCATTTTGGCAGATAGCCAAAAGTTGCCGAACGGGCGAGTGATTGTCACCGTTGATGCCGGTGGTGTGGGCTATGACATGCAGGTGAACCCACGGGTGCTGAGTGCGCTGCCAGTGGTGGGTGATCCGGTGCAGATTTTTACCCATTTGCAGAGTCGGGAAGATTTGCAGGTGCTGTTTGGCTTTGCAAGTAAGGCAGAGCGAGATGTGTTCCGGCTGCTGATTTCGGTGAGTGGTATTGGCCCGCAGATGGGCATGGCGCTGCTCGATACGCTGGGAATCAATGATTTGATTCAGTCGGTAGTGAATGGCAATAACCGGATGCTGACGCGGACGCCGGGTGTGGGCAATAAGACGGCTGAACGCATTATTTTGGAGCTGAAGACGAAGCTGAGCGACTGGCGTCAGCACTCTGGAATTGTGGCGCCAACGGGAGTTCCTGTGTCAGCGGTGCAGGAAGATGTGGAGATGATGCTGGTGGCGCTGGGCTACAGCAACAGTGAAATTAGTAAGGCGCTGGTGGCGGTAGGCAGTAGTACTACGCTCAGTAAGCGCGACGATACAGAAGAGTGGATTCGAGAAGCGATCGCCTGGCTCAGCAGATAGCAACGACTCAACACGTTCTATCTGGCACCTTCCAAAAGATTTAATCTCTAAAATAGGCTCTTATCTATGTGATTGTGATCTACCATGCTGAACAAATAGTGTGGATACCGTTTGATGTATGCATGTTGGTGGCGTCCGTAGTGTTTATCGGTTTATAGGCACCTGCTCTAATCAGAAGAATTACTGTGGTACCACTACGGACAAGGCGATAGTCTAAATCTGTTCTGGGCTATTGATACCGGTATTTATGCGGTGTCGTGAGGCCATCTAGAACCCTCACCAGAAGGCTGATGCCTTGGGAAGTCGATATTTATATGGCTATCTGGTCCACGACCCAATTCACGAGTCAGTCTATGAAGATGAGTGCTTTGAGGCGCACTCGTGCTCAGTCACCTGAGACGCTTAAGTCTAGGCTGGAAGCTTTGTTAGCTCCGCTAGCGCTGCTAGACAAAAGGTTGAGCCAAACGCTAGAAGTCAGGAATACCCTGCTTGGAACAGCGTTTGAACAATTCTTGTTGGGGAGTGTGGTGCCGACTCGCCCCCCTGCAAGTGCGATTGTTCCGGGATCTCCGCTGGCGAATTTGCAGCAAACGTTTGGGCTGTCTGATTTTGATATTGAAGTGGTGTTGATGGCGATCGCACCCGAACTCGATCGCCGCTACGAACGACTCTATGCCAGCTTGCAATCTAACGGTAGCTACCGACCGACTGTAGGCTTGGTATTGGACTTGCTGTGTCAGAGCGCCGCAGAAAAAGAGAAGCAGCGCGATCGCTTTGACCCTACAGCCCCCCTGCGCCATCATGGTCTCCTACAGATAAAAGAGCACCGCATCGATAGCGATTGTGACAACCTCACCGCTCGACTCGCGCTCAATCCTACGATTAGCCGTCACTTGCTGGGTCAGCCGATGACGCCACAGCTGTCAGCCTACTGTCAGCTGAGCTGGCCACAAGAAACCCATCACATTACGAACAGTCCTCTGTTGCCGGATTTGTTGGAGCGATTGCAGCAAGGGCAACTGCCAGATGCGATCGCGCTTAACTTCACCGGCGCAGGGACCAAAGTGCAAAGCGCTAATGCGATCGCTGCGACGACGCAGCAACCGCTGCTGACAGTAAAGCCTCATGTGCTGTTTGAAAACGCGGACTTCAGCGAGTCAGAAGTGTGCCACATTGCTCAGCAAATCATGCTTCAGGGACGCCTATGGAACGCTATTTTGTACATAGAAAGTGAAGAAGCCCACAACTCTGACTATCGGTGGTTGCCTGCTGATCTTATTGAGTCTATCTCGCATCAGTCTTCGACGATGCTCCGGTCTGTTGCCTCTCATCAGGTCCCTTCTATTGATTCGCTGTGTGCCCACTTGGCCATCTATGACGGCATTGTTATTTTCACAGGTCAGTCTCCTTATTTACCCACCGCCAACCAAAACAAAGGCATCCTCAATATCCCTTTCACGCCCTTGCCTGAAGATAATCTCGATAGCTACTGGCAGCTGTGTTTGGAGTCAACGCATGTCGCACTTAGTGAAACAGATTTGTTTCGCCAAAAGCTGATCGAGGCGACTGAGATTGAATGGGTGCAATGAATTGAGAACGAAAAATGAGTGCCTGCGCTACAGCGCAGGCACTCATTTTTCAGGGAATATTTATGACCTCAGCTGCTGGAAGGTAGGCGCAGTCTACTCTGCGGCTTCAACTTCTGTTTCTGTCGCAGGCTGCTCTGACTCTGCTGCTGGTACTGCTGCTGGTTCCGCCTCCTTTTGCTCGGCAGCAGGTGCTTCTTCGTTGATCATCACGTCGGGGACATCAACTTCAGGAACATCAACCTGAACATCCGGCAGGCTAACGTCTGGGCTAGGAACTTCTCTTTCGATGATGGTCGTTTCTCGAGTGGTTTCTTTCTCTATTTGGGGGACGGCTACGGGGGCAACATTGGTGCGATCACCCGTCAAAAAGTAGATGCCAGCACCAACGCCCGCTGCCAATATAGCCAACAACAGACCTGTGAGCATACCACTGGCAGCACTGCCATTGACTTGAGCCTGTGCAGCTGCCTGCTCTTGGCTTCTGAGCGTTCCCTGCGTGTAGTTCTCATCGGTTCTGCCCTGTACATAGCCATCGCGGCGAGCGAGTTCTTCTGGTGTGGCCTCGCGACCATGAACACCTGATAGATTGGGTTTAGAAGGATTGTTATTAAGAGTCATGTTTATTCCTCTGTGTTTAATATGCTTGGATTGTATTGATGCACGGCTTATATCGATGCACGGCTTATGAATAAGCTGAAAAGACGTTAATCACCTACCAAAAACAAACAAAAACTAGAGCAGACAACATTAAAAGCCATGCTTTACAACGGGATTTACTCCTTGCGATTGAAACTGATTAACTTCTCAACAACAATAACAATAAAGTCCTCACACTTTCTTCTCTCTTTAGAAAGACATTTATTCAGTGAGGAATTAATCAATATATATTTTTCTTTTAGGGCCTAAATCCTATCAAGGTAGGGAAAGTAGGTCTTGGGGATGATTGTTGCTTCTGTCGAATTTATGTCGGTAGTTGTTCTTTGAATAGTGCCAGTTGTTTTGGTGACACAACAACATTTTTATCGCATGAGTTTGCTAAGTGCAGATTTAGCCGCTGCCTTTTGAGCCTTCTGCTTACTTTTTCCTTGCCCCTGTCCATAGGTTGTGCCTGCAACGCGCACCTCTACTACAAACTCTCTGGCATGGTCCGGCCCATAGCTGTCTAGCTCTACGTATTCTGGTGTAGCACCCTGTTGGTGAGCCCATTCTTGTAGTCTGGTTTTATCGTCTTTAGCACCCTGTTGCACCATAGAAGCTACAACAGCGTCAAAGAACGGAATGATGTACTTCCTAACGGCTCCCATGTCTCGCCCCGTATCTAAAAAGTACGCCCCTACCAGCGCCTCAAAAGCGCTACACAAAAGCCGAGAACTACGGCGGCCGCCTTCTTTCTCTGCGCCCTTGCCCATTCTCAACAGTTGGCCCAACGCCAAGCTCTGCGCAAACTTACAAAGCTGTGGCTGATCTACTAACGCCGCTCGCATCGGGGTTAGCTCGCCTTCCGGCTTGTCCGGATAGCGAGCATAGAGATAATCGCCACTCAAAAAAGTAAGAATGGCATCACCTAAAAACTCGAGCCGTTCATTGTGTTCTACTATCTCAGTCTGTTCGTTAGCGAATGAGCTGTGAGTCATCGCCTGCTGCCAAAGCAGCTTGTTGTTGAAAGTCGGCAGTGAAAAATCAGTCATAGCAACAGGTTTACAGAGATTTTATTGACGTTGTAGCCAAGCTTCTACGCCTTCTGCTAAGGTTCTGGCGAGTTCTTGTTGAGAGGCTTCGTCTGTGATCCACTCAAACTCTTCTGGGTTGATCATGAAGCCCAGTTCCAATAGAACAGAAGGGGTAACGCTTGGTCTGGTCAGTGCCAGATTGTTCCAGTACACGCCATAGGCTTCACGGTTCAGCTCTCGCACTAAGTAGTCGTGCAAAAAGGTTGCTAGGTCGTGGGCCTGAGGGTAGTACCAAAAAGCGCCAATGCCTGCTCGATCTAGCGCGTTTCCAGCATCAGGAAGCGCATTGTAGTGAATGCTAAGTGCCATCGTAGGCTCAGATGAGTCGATCACTTCGACTCTATCTGCTGGGTACAGATCGTCATCGCCTTCGCGGGTCATCACCACAGCTGCACCGCGAGCTTCAAGCTCATCACGCAACAGTTTAGAAACAATCAAAGTGACATCTTTTTCAGGGTAGCCAGTTGGCCCACGGGCGCCGAGATCTTCGCTACTGCCGTGACCTGGATCTAGCAAGATAGTTGCGCCGCGTAAGCTGTTGCTTGGAGGAGCATGCCGCAAAGAGAGAATAAGGCTAGTTCCTTCATAGCGAACTTTGTAGCCCCACTGCTGAGGCTTTTTGAAGTGAAACGTATACGATGCGCTGTCAGGAAGAACAGAATTGAAATCCATTCTTTCAACCACCGGATCGGTAGAGAAGTAGATAGTGTCGGTTTGCGGCGTGGTGTTGTGTAGCGTGAGCGACAGCGACTGGCGCTCTTGTTCAATAGAGATCGGGACTGGGGTTTGTAGCGGAAAAACAATCTCTGTCCAATCTTCAGTTTGACTGGCGCTGATGCCACGAATGATGCTGGTTGGTGGAACTGAGCTGTTGGTGACTTCGGTTTCACCTGCTTTGATCCAGCCGCCGTAGTCTAGCCGTAGCCACTCGCCTTCCCTACCAGTGACAGCGGCGCGAGTACCCGCCGGAAGTGGCGTAATCCGTGAGTAGCTAGTGCTAGGGCCTGTACGGGCTACACCTGAAGGTGCTGTAACTTGAGCGACTTCAAAGTTTGTGCGAGAGAGAATCGTAATCTCTCCGGGGGCGGTAGCGGTGACAGTTTCGCCACCAGCTCGTAGCGTGAATCGAGGTGTGCCGAGTGTGCCTGCTTTTTCTGCAAGAACGCAGCCTGCATACTCAGTCGCGTTAAGGGTGACGGGGTCAGTTTGTGAGGTGAGGACTGAGGAATTGGGGGGAAGGTCAACGCTGGTTTGAGGGGTAAGGTCAAAGTTTTGACTGCCCAGGGTGGCAGAGACTTGAGCGTTCGGAGAGGCGATCGCACTCAAGCAAACCAGCTCACCCGGCATCCGAGCAATATCCACATCAGGTGTCAGCGTTCCTTCTGCAAAGCCCACCCCTTCTGGCACCGGTGGCTCACTCGACACGCGAGTAATGCTGAGTGTCAAACTTTCACTACCCTGCATCAGGGTAAACGTATTCTCACCCATCTCCAGCGGCAGCGTCGGCGCAAAGTGCCCATCTCCGCTGCGATTCTTAATGGGTTGACCGTTAATAGTCACGGGTGCGTCTGGACTTGCTGTGCCAATAAAAAAGATGCGGTCAGCAACTGTTTGGTGCTCTACAGGTGGATAAGCGACAAACAAGCTACCGGGTGCAACCGACTCTTGTGCTACA
>JBCBDN010000214.1:0-6946 GCA_038529685.1 Cyanobacteria bacterium J06598_1
TCTACTGTTGGGCGCTTTCTGGGCTACCTTGGGCCCTATTACAAAGATCTTCCAATCGCCATTGGCGCAGTCATGATCGGCGCAGCCACCCAGGCGATTGGGCCATTTCTCATCGGCTGGTCTATCGACAATCTCATCACACCCGGCAATCTTTCTGGCCTTATGCAGATGATTGCGGCACTGGCCGTTATCTATTTCATTGGCACTATCGCTATTCGAGTGCAAATTTTTCGAGTGGGCACCCTTGTTCAAAAAGTGCTCGCCCAGCTCAGACAAGACATTTTCAACAAAATTCAAAGCCTGTCAGTGGGCTACTTCGACAAAAGCGAAGCCGGTGATTTAATGAGCCGGTTACTCAACGATGTCAGCGTGATCAATCAGGCCTTTGGGCAAAGTATCCCGCAAATTTTGGGCAACACCTTTAGCCTCATTGGCATCATCATCGCCATGCTGCTGATTAACTTTCAGCTGGGGCTGCTGAGCAACTTAGTCGTCCCGCTAATGATTATCACCACTCGCTTTTTCTCTCGCTGGGCCAGGGCTAGATTTAGGGTGACGCGTCAAACCATTGGAGAGCTATCGGCGCTGATTGAAGAAGATGTCAGCAGCGTGAAAGAAGCGCAGGCATTCAACCGGGTAGATTACAACATTGAAGCCTTTGATGCGCTCAACAAGGCTAACCGAGATGCCAACGTCGATGCGGTGGTGGTCACAGCGGCGTTTTTGCCCTCTATTGATTTCCTCAATACGTTAGCGACAGCGGGCGTGCTGGCCTACGGTGGATATTTGGCCGTGACCGGTGCAGCGACGGTGGGCACAGTCACCGCTTTTTTGCTCTATGTGCAGCAGTTCTTTCGGCCCATCCAGATTTTGAGCCAGTTTTATACCCAGGCGCAAAGTGCGATCGCTGGCCTAGAACGCATTTTCTCGCTGCTAGATGAACCCGAACTATTGCAGGATGCTCCCGATGCGATCGCAATACCCCCGATCAAAGGTCAGGTCGAATTCGAGCAGGTCGAATTTGGCTATGTGCCAGGGCAAAAGATTCTGGATGGCATCAATATCTGCGCGCAGCCCGGACAAATGATTGCGCTAGTAGGCCCTACCGGCGCTGGCAAAAGTACCGTCATCAATTTAATTCTGCGCTTTTATGACGTGGTGAATGGCGCCGTAAAGATAGACGGCTTCGACGTTCGCAAGGTGACCCAGGCAAGCTTACGACAACAAATCGGATTTGTACTGCAAGACAACATTCTCTTTAGCGGCACCGTTGCCGAAAATATTGCCTTCGGTCGCCCAGCCGCCAAACAAACAGATATCGAGGCCGCCGCAAAAGTCGCCAATGTGCATGACTTTATTACTCGCCTACCCAAAGGCTATGCCACCGAACTCGGGGAGCGCGGCGCTTCGCTCAGCCAGGGGCAACGGCAGCTGATTAGCATTGCCAGAGCCGTACTTGTAGATCCGCGCATTTTGATTTTGGATGAGGCCACTAGCAGTATCGATACGCAGACGGAAGGGTTGGTTCAAGATGCGATCGCCGCTCTCCTCAAAGGCCGCACTAGTTTCGTCATTGCCCATCGCCTCAGCACCGTCACCCAAGCCGATCAGGTCTTAGTGATTCAGCAAGGTCAAATCGTTGAGAGCGGCACTCATCAAGCGCTGATTAAAAAAGAAGGCGTCTATGCCAAGCTATACGCACTACAGCTTGGAGAAAAGGATTAAACGTGCATTCAGCCTCAAGATGTCTCTCTACACATCTGAAGCATATGAGCCACTAGGCCCGTCCAGCCTGTTTGGTGAGAAGCCCCTAAGCCTGCACCATCATCGCCGTTGAAATATTCATAGAATAGAATATAGTCTTGCCAGTGAGGATCGGTTTGAAACTTCTCAATAGCGCCAAATACAGGACGCTGGCTATCGTCATCTTTTAGGAAAGTATCAATCATCCGCTGAGCGAGCAGTACGGCGACTTCGTGCAGCGTTTTCTCGTTGCCAGATCCGGTTGGAAACTCAATTTTGAAGTCATCACCCAGATAGCTGTGAAAATCTTGTAGAGCCTTTATCAACAGATAGTTGATCGGGAACCATACCGGACCGCGCCAGTTGGAATTGCCGCCAAACATGCTGGAGGTTGACTCTGCGGGCTGATAGTCTACAGAGTATTTCTCGCCGTCTGACGCCAGCGTAAAGGGATTGGCCTGATGGTATTTAGAGACAGAGCGAATACCGTGAGGGCCTAAAAATTCTGTTTCGTCTAGCATGTATTCCAACAGCTGCCTGAGTTTGTTTTTACTGCCGTCAGCGTGTTTGGTTGCATAGCACAAAGCCAATAGCCTACTTTCGCCCACGCCTTCTGTTTCCATGCAGGCAACATTCTTTTTCAAGTCAGCCCGGTTATTAATGAACCACTGAAGTCGCTTTTTGAAATTGGGGAGCTTTTCAAGCGTATCAGGGCCAATGACGGATACGCCCAGCAGCGGAATCAGGCCGACGAGCGATCTCACCTTCAGCAATAAGCGCTCATCCTCCCCAAACCGAATCGCATCGTAAAAGAAATTATCTTCTTCATCCCACAAATTCTCACTGTTGAGCGCATCGGCAATATACAAAAAGTGCTCAAAGAACTTACTCGCAGTATCCTCGTACGGGGGGCGGTCCACCGCCAGCTCTAGCGCAATTGTCATCATCCCCAAAAGTACATCGCCATCCACGCAGTGCCGTCTGCCTGCTCTAGCAGGCCGTCTGTGGGCACATCAGAAGATCTATCAAAGACACCAATATTGTCCATGCCCAAAAAGCCGCCCTGAAAGACATTCTTGCCCTCAGCGTCCTTACGATTCACCCACCAGGTAAAGTTCAGCAGCAGCTTTTGAAAAATCCGCTCCAAAAAGTCTTTATCTTCTCGTCCCCAGTACTTCTTCTCTATCTGATAAATTTGCCACGCCCCCCAAGCCTGAACCGGCGGCGTTACATCGTTAAAGTTCCACTCGTAGGCCGGAATCTGCCCATTGGGGTGCATGTACCATTCTCTCGTCATCCGAGAGAGCTGTAGCTTGGCAAAGTCAGGATCAATCACCGCCAGCGGCACTAAATGAAACGCCCAGTCCCACGAGGCATACCAGGGGTACTCCCACTTATCTGGCATGGAAATAATGTCGTCGTTAAACAGATGGGTCCAGTCTGCATTTCTAACTGATTTGCGTTCCTTAGGTGGCTGCGACTGCGCAGGGTCACCCTTCAGCCAGTCTCTCACCACGTAGTAATAAAACTGCTTGCCCCACAGCATGCCAGCAAATGCCTGCCGCTGCACCCGGCGCTCGTCCTCAGTCATCGCCTCGGGTGCAAAGCTCTGGTAGAACGCGTCGGCCTCTTGTTTTCTTTTGGGGAAAAGTGCGATCGCCTCCTCACCAAAAGGCTCTGCCAAATCTACCTTTGGGCACAGCCTAAGCATGACACTACGGCTCTCTCCAGGCGGAATAGATAGCTGATACTGAGCGGAAAACTTTGTGCCTGTCTCATCCGGGTTGACGGTATCCTTGTCGCCTTTCACCACATAGTCGTTGATGCCATCTTTCACGTAGGGCGAGCTATTGTCTGTGTCAAACAACAGCTTTTTGTTGGTTTCGTTCTCAGTAAATAGCCGCTGGGGTGCGCCCTCGCAATACAGCCAAAAGTCTCCTAGCTCGTCATGACTCGCCTCAACGACGCTGTAGTCGTCTGTGGCTTTGGCCGTTTTCAACGTTGGCTTCGGTGCATCTTCTTGCCAAGACCACGTATTACGGAACCACAGCGTCGGCAAGATATGAAGCGGCTGTTCTTCATCGCCTCGGTTATGCGCCGTCACTTTCACGAGCAAATCTTCAGCATCGGCTTTGACATACTCAATAAAAATGTCGAAGTAACGATCATCGTCAAAAACACCGGTATCCAACAGCTCATATTCAGGGTCTTCGTAGCCCCTGTTTTCGTTTACTGATATCAGCTGCTGATAGGGGAAAGCCGCCTGAGGATACTTGTACAGGTATTTCATGTACGCGTGCGTTGGCGTATTGTCCAAGTAAAAGTAATACTCTTTGACGTCTTCGCCGTGGTTGCCCTGGTTGGAGCCTAGGCCAAACATTCTTTCTTTTAGCGTGTCATCTTTCTCATTCCAAAAGGCCAGCGAAAAGCACAGCCGCTGGTGATTATCAGAAATGCCAGCAATGCCATCTTCACCCCAGCGATAGGTCCTCGAACTCGATTGTGAATAGTCAAAATATTCCCAGGCAGACCCGTCTTTGCTGTAGTCTTCACGCACCGTTCCCCACTGCCGCTCGCTGACGTAGGGGCCCCACCGGGTCCAATATTTAGTGCGATCGCGATTCTCTTGCAGTCTCTGTTTCTCAGCGATCTTTTCGTCGGCCATAGATTTTTCTAGCGACTACGTTTAGCGACTGCATTCACAAAGCTTATATCACTGGGTCGGGTTACTTTTCCTATACCCTGTGAGAGATTATTCAGATGAGGTAGCGCTGAGCAAAGGCCAGCATCTTTGCAGACATCTGGTCGTAGAACTCATTTGCAGGGGCATACTCTTCATGCTCAGGATCGTCTACCAAGGGTTCACGTAGCACCACGCTGGCATGGGGTACGCCTTCTAGGGTTAAAAGGGCGATCGCATCGTTCGGATGGTTCTCTACCAGCAGCTCCACCCCTCTATACCGAGCAGAATCATCATCTTTAGCGTGCACCACAAACGTCGGCTGATGCAGGTCATTGAATTTGAGATGGCGGCTCTCGTAGTGCTGATTGATCGCTTGAATGACTTCGGCTAATTGCGAAGCCCCTTCATAGAACAGCACAGAATATTTGTAGGGATTTTTACCAATACCAAAAAACTCATTGGAGCGCCCTTCTGCTTGGTCGTCCAAAATCATTTGGAGCTGATCTTTCACTGTTTTCGCCAGCCACAGCTGATGATCTCTCAAGCGAGCAATCATCCGGCCCGCTTCCGTTTGCAGCACCAGCTGTTCCACCGTACCAATATCCAACGCTGCTGAGTACAAAAACAGAGCGCCGGTAATGCTCTCAGGATCGCTCACCACCTTATGAGTCGCCAGTGCCCCACCTGTCGATAGCCCACCAATAGAGAGTTTTCGGCCCAGCTGCTGGGCAATATCGCACACTTGGCCTATCGCTTCAATCCACTCCGTATGCTGTAAGTGATGAAACGCGCGTCCGGGCCGTCTGAGCCCGTGAGCTGGCAACAGCGGCAGCACCACATTAAACCCGATACGAACAAAGTCTTCTGCGATCGCCCGCATATACGCCGGAGAATCCGTCAGCCCGTGAATCAGCACAATCACATTATCTGTCACTTCGCCGCTGTGCAAAATTTGAGGACAGTTACCGTAGTCCTGCTGCGACTGGCTATCTGGCAGCGACTCATCTGGCAACGAACCGTCTCGCAACAGAGACGGTGAAGAAATCACCAGCTGCTTAAATCCATCCCGTTCTCGTTCGCTTACAGCGGCGTCTGGCCAGCGCTTGGCATAGTGAGCCACAAACAGCTGTAGCACTTGATTAAAATCCATATATTAAAATCTATAGAAGAAAAACATCATGGGTGGAGAGAAAATATAATCTTTAGACTACGCTAAAAAACGATGCCTAAAACACTCCTCACAGATGCCAGCCGTCGCCTAGAAAAAGCGGCCCAGTTCGCGCCCATTTCAGCAGATGCCACCGAGCGGCTAAAGTTTCCAAAAGCGAGCCTAAAGGTCGCTATTCCGGTACGAATGGACAGCGGCGCCCTGCGAGTATTTGAAGGCTATCGGGTGCGCTACGACGATACTCGTGGGCCAACTAAAGGCGGCATTCGATTTCATCCTAGCGTTTCGCTAGACGAAGTTCAGTCACTCGCTTTTTGGATGACGTTCAAATGCGCGGCGGTCAATTTGCCTTTTGGGGGTGCCAAAGGAGGCATTACGCTCAATCCCAAGGAGCTGTCCAAGTTTGAGCTAGAGCGGTTGAGCCGAGGCTATATTGATGCGATCGCCCCTTTCATCGGCCCCGATCTCGACATACCCGCACCCGACGTGTATACCAACGCCATGATCATGGGCTGGATGATGGATCAGTACAGCATCATCACCGGGCGAAAATCGCCTGCGGTCATTACCGGCAAGCCTGTCAGCATGGGCGGCAGCCTAGGTCGGAACACGGCCACAGGCACTGGCGCCTTTTTCGTCATTCAAACCGTAATGAACAAACTGGGGAAAACGCCCGAGAACCTTACCGTTGCCGTGCAAGGCTTTGGCAATGCGGGCAGTGTCGTCGCCCGGCTGCTGTTTGAGGCCGGGTATAGAGTTGTTGCCGTCAGCGATTCTAGAGGCGGCATTTACAACAAAGACGGGCTGAATATTCCGGATGTACAACAGTTCAAGCAAACAAACCACACCATGAAAGCCGTGTACTGTCATGACAGCGTTTGCAGCATTGTAGAGCACGAAACGCTCACCAATGAAGAGCTGCTAACTCTAGAGGTTGATATTCTCATTCCTGCGGCTTTAGAGAATCAAATTACAGCCGACAATGCAGACTCCATTCAAGCAAGCTACCTCTTTGAGGTGGCGAACGGGCCGGTAAGCGCCGATGCTGATGAGATTTTGGAGAAAAAGGGGATTTCTCTTTTTCCAGATATTTTAGTGAATGCGGGGGGCGTTATGGTGAGCCATTTTGAATGGGTACAAAATCGGAGCGGGCTGTATTGGAAGCTGGATAAGGTCGAGGAGGAACTGCGATCGCGCATCACCACCGAAACTGAAACCATCTACAGCATCGCCACCACCAAAGACGTATCTTTCCGCACCGCCGCCTACATCCACGCCCTCAGCCGCCTAGGCGAAGCCCTCAACGACCGAGGCACCCGCGACTATTACGTGAGTTGAGTACAGAAGCTGAG
>JBCBDN010000215.1:0-6408 GCA_038529685.1 Cyanobacteria bacterium J06598_1
GCTCAGCCGGTTAACGAGATTAAACTGTTGGAAAACAAAACCGATTTGCCCGCGCAGCTGGCGTACTTTTGAATGCAGCTTGCCGTCTGTTTGCAGCGCCGTACCAAAAATCTCAATGTTGCCTTCATCTACTTGATGCAGCCCGTTGAGACAGCGTAAGAGAGTAGATTTTCCAGAGCCAGAAGCCCCTACGAGTGCGACCATCTCTCCTGCTTGTGCAGAAAAGGAGGCTGCATTTACTGCCGCATTACCGCGAAACAGCTTAGTGACCCCTGTTGCGACAATGGCGCATTGGCCGTAGGTCTCTACACTGCTGCTAGCTTGATTTCTATTGGGTGATGGAGCCACGAGCTGCTTAGCCGTTTCAACAAACGCTTTTAGAGTCTACGCCGCTATTGAAACACAGCCCTAAGAACCGTAAATTAAGTGTTCATCATCTTTGCGTTAAGGCAAAGTTAACAACAGATTAAAGCCAGTTCCCTCTACTATTTTTAGTGGTTTCCAGGGAGCGATTAGCTTTCAATACGCCATTGCGTAAAGTCCTCATGTCATGACTTTGCGCAATGGCGTAGTTGATTCAATATTGAAGAAATCGCGTATCTTAGGGCTGACTTATTTAGCGGCTTTAGGGACAGAGCGCTGTTGCCAGAGCGTGACGCCTGCTAAGGCTAATAGGCCAATGATGGCCGAGGGCTCGGGGATATCTTGACTGTCTCTGTCGCTTTTTGGACCGTCTGCGCTTTTGTTGAGGGTGGTGAGGGCAAACTGGGCGATCGCACTGTGTACGGCTGCTGTTGGATGTATGTCATCCCAAAAGAGAAACTCATCGGGCTGCTGACAAACGCCTGAGGCTGAAGAGTCGGGCTGTGGGTTGAGCAAGCAAGAATTTTCTACGTCTGTTAGACCAAATTTAGCTGGGTTTGTCGTGACATCTGTGAAAAATCCGGCGAGATCAAGCTGTGTGATGTGGGCTTCTGTTGTGGCTTCTAGCGCAGATATTTTTTGGCTCAGTAGCAGATTGTGCTGGGTAGAGAGTCCGGTGAGTAGGGTGGAGCTTTGGGGATTGAGCTGGTCTAGGTTGTCGGCTAGGGGCTGGTCTCCCAGTGCAGGCAAATTGACGACGAGAAGATTTTTGGCGCCTGCTCCAATGAGTGCGGTGGCCGCAGTGGTGAGATTGTCGGTGACTTGTTCGGGCAGCAGCGTTAAATCAGCGATGGGATTTCTGATGGCCTGATTGTAGTCGTTGCCGCCAGCTAGCAACACATGCAGTGCGTCTGCATCTGGAGGGGCTACTTGACTCAGGGCTGCGAAGGTTTCTATTTGCTGCTGTAGGCCGGGTAGTTCGGGGCCACCGGCGTTTATATCTGAGCTGAGGCTGCCGGCTAGGGCATAGTTAATGCCTGCGGTGGGAACGGGCCCAGTGCCGCTGAGAATGTCTGGGAGCACGACTGAGGAAAGTTCGGGGGAGAGATCTAGCTCGGCGGCGAGCGTTTCTACCCATACTGGCCCGTTAGAGAGTTTTTGATCGTAGAGGGGAGAGGGTGGAAATCCGGTGAGGTTGAAGATGTTTCCAGCATCTACGAGGCTGTCGCCAAACACGTTGAGGCTGCTGTAGTCTTTGGCTGTCGCTGCTTGTAGCGGCAGCAGATAGCTCAAGCTCAAGAGTCCAAGCGTGGCGCCTAAAACAGAAACCGAGCGATTGAGATATTTCATGGAGACAGGTCCCTAGCGTGATGGCATTAAACGGGCGGAAAACGATATGCACCCACAGCTTAAAACCACTTTTGAGCATAGTGTTTTTGAGCACAGTACCTTAGCTGATTCTCCACTTATAGAAGTCAACTTTGGATAATTCAAGCCTAAATCTGTCTGATCTCATGAAGTTTGTGAAGGCGAGATGTAGTAACGGTGAAGAGGCGCTGCTCTTGTTTTCATCATGCATACTCGTACTGAATGAACCTTCTGTTGTGGCGTGTTTGGCTGTGGCGTATTTGGCCATACGAAAGTCTATGCGGAAATAGCGTCCTGATTGCGCTGCACTCGGCGGTAAGTGTATCTACGGACATGCATGCCTACATCTATCGAACCCATGACTTCTCATAACTATTCAGCTTCTCGTCAATTCCCCCGTTCAGCTGTGCTGGCCGATTTTGAAAATGTAGTTTCTTCGCGGGTGCGCGATCGCCAAACGGTATCAAAAGTACTCAGTGCCATTGAGCGGTGGACTGGCGGACAGCCAACACTGACTAGAATTTTGTGTGACTGTGTGCTGGAGAGCACGAGCCAGGTCGATAACGATTTGGATGCAACTATTGTGGATGCGGTGGTTCAGCGTCAAATCATTGAGCGCTGGAATCACAACGCGGCAGCAGACCATCTCAACAAAATTGAGGATGCTGTTTTGAGCTACGAAGTCAGAGATTCTCTGTTGATTTTATATTTACAGATTTTGCAGCGGGGCTCTGCTGCTGCCAATAATAGTTCGGAGCAGGAAGTCCTTTTGAGATCTGGTTTGGTTGTGCTGGAAGGTGGCCGGCTAAAGGTCGCCAACCCGATCTATGCCAAAATTTTTAACCTGATTTGGATTGAGCGGCAGGTGCCTGGGCTGACTCGACCCGTCTCGATTGTTTCTGCGAAATCGAGCCGGAAGACCCTCCCTAGACCCTCACTGGTTCCGGGCGGTATTGCTAGGCTGTTAGGCTTTTTGGCTTTGGCAGGCGTTGCCCTAGCGATAGTGCGTGGACTGACTCAAGGTTCTCAAGGTATTCCGAATTTGGCGGCTTCTGCCGAAATCTCTGAGACGGCTGAAGGCAAGGTGGCTGAAGGCAAGGTAGCCAAGGAGAATGCAGGGGGTGATTTTCCGCAGGCTGAGGCTTCAGTTCCTGTGGCTGAAGGGCTGACTCAGCTGACGCTATTGGCCGATACTTTTAGCGGCTACAGCACGTTTCGCAATGGAGATTTTCAGGCAGCGTTGAAGGAAGTGGGATTGGCGATTGACTACAGCGATGAGTTTGACCAGTCGCTGAGGGCTGAGCAGCTGAGCACAGGAGAGGCTGACCTGATGTTAACGACGCTCGACCAGTTTTTGCAGCAGCAGCCGAAGGGCAAGATCGTAGGGCTGATTGACCGGACGGTAGGGGCGGATGCGGTGGTGCTGAATACGCGGCGCTACCCTACGCTGAAGTCTTTGCTGGATTTGGAACGGGTGGTGGCCCAGGCGCTGGCGAATGGGAAAACGCTGAGCATTGTGTATGCAGAGGACACGCCCAGTGAGTATTTGGCGATGGTGCTCGATGCGAAGTTTGATAATTTTGATTTGGCTGATTTTGAGCTGAGGCCGGTGGCAGAGGCGTCTGAGGCGTGGAAGCTGCTGCAAAATCCGGCGGATAATGTGGCGATCGCGGTGCTTTGGGAGCCCTATGTCACCCAGGCGCAGCAGCAGGGCTACAGCGTGGTGCTCTCTAGCGACGATGCGCCCAATGCGATTGTAGATGTGCTGGTGGCTTCGGACCAGCTAATGGAGCGTGATCCTGACAAGATCTCTCGCCTGCTGGAGACTTACTACCGGCGGATTGATGCCAACGCCAGAGATGCGACCCAGCTACAAACGCAGGTAGCTGAAGATGGCAATTTGCCGATGAATGAGGCGATGACTGTGATTAATGGCATCGACTTTTTTACCGCTACTGAAGCCAAAAACTGGATGGACGACGGTACTTTAGAAACGCGAGTTGAAGCGACGGCAGCGGTTCTAAAGCTGGCTGACGAGCTAGAGACTCTGCCAACTGACGTGACGGCACTGTACAGTTCTCAACATCTCACGCAGGCTGCCAATAATACTCAGATACTGATTGATCTGATTCGAGCCGACAATCCTGATTTGGCCGATACCTTAGCGGGTAAAGGGCGTTTTGGGGCGGTGGCTGATGTCTCGCCTAGTAAGATTCAGCAGGCCCCCGATATTGGCACGCTCAAAACCTCGGGTCAGGTTAGCTTTGCAACCGGTTCAGCTGAGCTGACGGCAGAAGGCATTGAAACGTTGCAGCAAGTTGCTAGCGAACTCAAGGATTTTAATGACCAAAACGTGGCGGTTCGGATTATTGGGCATACCTCTAAAACAGGGGACGCTGAGGCAAATTTGCAGCTGAGTCAGGCGCGGACACGGGTGGTGGTAGAGCGGCTGAAAGGTTTGGGTGTGAGGCTAAGTTTTTTGCCTGAGGGCAAGGGATTTAGTGAACTGCTACCGGGTGTCTCGCCTACCGATAGTCGCAATCAGCGCACGGAGATTCGGCTGGTGCGGGTGAATTGAACCCGGTTCTTTTGAACGCATCTTCATTGGCTGCAAAGCTATACTGCATGTGCTGACTTAAGAGGAGCGCGGCGTGGCTCGGTACGATGTGGTGATTGTGGGTGGCGGGGTGTGTGGTACGGCGCTGCTGTATGGCCTGAGCCGGTATACCAATGTGGGTAAGGTAGCGCTGATTGAGAAGAATTCGACGGTGGCGCAGGTTAACTCTAAGCACACCGGCAATAGTCAGACGCTGCATTTTGGTGATATTGAAACGAACTATACGCTGGAAAAGGCGGAAAAGGTGAATCGGGGAGCCAGCATGGTGAAGCGATATTTGCTGAACAATGACCCTGAACAATCTATCTACACGAAGTATCACAAGATGGTGCTGGCGGTGGGAGAGGCGCAGGCCGATAAGCTGCGCGAGCGCTATGAGGTGTTTAGAGGACTTTTTCCTGATTTGCAGCTGATTAAGCGGGCAGAGATTGAGGCGCTTGAGCCCAATGTGTTGAAGGGGAGAGATGCGGCTGAGGAGACTTTGGCTCTGTTTACGCCGGAGGGCTACACGGTTGACTATGGCAAGCTTTCGCAGTCTTTTGTTGAACAGGCTTTAGCTGAGCGAACGGACGAGTCTGTTGAGCTGATGATGGGGACGAAGGTGCGCTCGATTGAGGCGGCGGTGGATGAGAGCGGCGATGAGCGCTTTGTAGTGGTGACTGACAAGGAGACTATTGAAGCGAAAACGGTTGTGGTGGCAAGCGGTGCGCACAGTTTGTTGTTTGCTAAGCGGATGGGGTATGGGCAGGACTATGCGCTGCTGAGCGTGGCGGGGAGCTTTTATTTTGCGCCGCATTTGTTGAATGGGAAGGTGTATACGGTGCAGCTAGCGAAGCTACCGTTTGCGGCGATTCATGGGGATCCGGAGGTGCACGATGCGCAGCAGACGCGGTTTGGGCCGACGGCGAAGGTGATGCCGATGCTGGAGCGGGGCAAGTACGGCACGATTTGGGAGTATTTTCAGACGGCAGGGTTAAGTTTGGATGCGTTTCGCTCGTTTTTTAATATTTTGAGTGATTGGACGATTTTGATCTATATCGTGATGAATTTTATCTACGATATTCCGCTGGTCGGCAAGTGGCTGTTTATTCGTAAGGTGCGGCGGATTGTGCCTTCGGTGCAGCTGGAGGATTTGCAGTTTGCGAAGGGGTATGGGGGAATTCGGCCGCAGGTGGTGAATTTGAAGACGCGGCAGCTGGAGATGGGGGAGGCGAAGATTGTGGGGCGCAGCATTTTGTTCAATATTACGCCGTCGCCCGGGGCTTCGACTTGTTTGCAGACGGCGGCGGATAGCTGTCGGGCTTTGGTGGGATTTTTGGGTGAGGGGTATACGTTTGAGCAGGAGAGAATGTCTGAGGATCTCTCTTAAAGATTGTTTGAATAGGCCTTCGGCCCCGATTTCGATACCGCTGGCGAAATATTTCGTTATGGGATGAAGGCTGATCTGACGAAGGTCCCTTTTAAAGCACAGAATAGTTATCCCTTGGTAGCTCTGTTGTGTTTATCATGTTCAACATTAACGCCATGCTCCAGCATTATTTTTTTCAAATTGAGGTAGTTCAGGCTATAGCGCAGATACCAGCGAACGTTTAGCAAGCGTGATGCCACTTGAAAGTTACAGCTCAAAACCACGTAATTTATACCGCTTACGTTGGGTAAATCGGCCTTATTAAGCTGGCTCATTCGAATAAATACGGAGAGTGATCATGTAGGCAACACAACCAGGAACCGCCATAAGAACAGCGTAAAAATTTGGAGGGAAGACGATTAAGCCTTGCTATGTCTAGCCCAATGGTGCAAACATAGCAAGGTTTTTATTAACGCTGTCCTAAAAGGAACAACTGTTCAGTTAGAGAACAACAAACTGGTTGTTCCTCAGGGTAGACGTCTCTATACCCGTGAGTGTCACCAGCAGCTCATTCGTATCGGTGACGATGATGTTGTTACCTGAGAAGGTAAGGTCGGAGACGCCCAAACCACCGGAGAGACCGATACGGTCCCGCTTGCTAAAGTCTGTAATCGTATCAGCGCCATCGCCAGCGGTAAAGACAAAGGTATCT
>JBCBDN010000215.1:6417-6930 GCA_038529685.1 Cyanobacteria bacterium J06598_1
CCACCCTTAAGCGTGTCGTTGCCCCCCAGTCCGTTCAAAATGTCCTTACCCTTAAGACCTTTGATGATGTCATCATTGCCTGCACCTGTAAGCGTGTCGTTTTTGGCTGTACCCGTGAGATTTAGCGGTGCATCGGGGACTACATTAGGGACCACACCAAACACTACATAGCTCTCGCCTGCACTACTATTGCCATTCGGGACGGCACCAGATGCCCCAATAAAGATATCGTCAATGCCATCACCGTTCACATCGCCCGCACTGCTCACAGAAACGTTTGAAGAATATCCATTCACAAGCTCCATTCTGTTGAGTACGAAGCCGTTAGTGCCATCTAGACTCGATAACTCCAAACTGCCACTACTGCCAACAGTACTGCCACCAAACACTACATAGCTCTCGTCTGTACTATCTCCAGAACTAATAAAGACATCGTCAATGCCATCGCCGTTCACATCGCCCGCACTGCTTACCAAACGGCCTGAGCCGTCATCCAACTCGATCCCGTTGAGT
>JBCBDN010000216.1:0-6918 GCA_038529685.1 Cyanobacteria bacterium J06598_1
GGATTCACTACGCTCAGGCCTTCAAAGCAGTGGTTTTGAAAGATCACTACATTCCCTCTTTGCGCTACCGAGCGGTGAATAAAAATTTTGAGACCTATCCCCACTGGGAGATTATTAGCGATCGCTACCAAGAAACGCTTCAGCGCTACGTGGAATACAGGCCATTCTGCTGCGGTGGGCAGGTAAAAGAACTTGGGGCTGATATCTTTGGCGATCGCCTTTGTGTTAGCCGCAGCAAACCCTAATTCTTGCGACAAAAATTCTGCTAGCTCAGCGCTTTCTAAGTGCTGTATGCCAAAGTGTTGTGGGCCTGAGTGTTGTGGGCCTGAGTGTTGTGGGCCCAAGTGTTGCGAGTGGTCTGCGCTAGCAGCGTGTTCAGGTAGCGCGGTTTCTACCCACAGGTAAAAGGCTCCTGCCTGCACAAAGTCCGAATGCGCATCTGGAATCCAAGTACCGTGCAGGATTTTCATTCATTAACCACTTAACTAACCGCCTGATTAACTAACCGCCTGACTAACCTCTCTGACTAATTGTTTAGGCCCAGCATAGGTTTAGCCGAAGGCAAAGGCTAGTCAAACGGCCAAACTACAGAGATAGAGTGAATTCTAAATCAAAGTGCAGCGGGAAGACAATGGCTTCATCTCCAGAAAGCGCCGGTAGGGCACTCAGAGGCCCAGTTGAGAGAATGAGGCGATTGCGCTCTAGGAAAGCAAGAAATTATTTTCCTCTACGCTCTCTTCCGTATTTTATTTAGCTACAGGGTAAAAAATTATGCAAATGCCACTCAGTGTATACTCGGAGACTCGGCCTTTGACTGTGAAGTTTTGGCTATAAGTCCTTGCTGGCTTGTAGACGCTCTATAAAGTGGCTACTGTTACCGGGATAGATCGCCCGTTTATCAGCAATATATCAATCAGAGTTGGTAATATTTTGCTGACAAAAACATCCTGTTTGTGGTGCTAAGGAAAAGTGGAAAGGGGACTGATGAACAGCAAAAAACTGGGTATAAACGGTAGCGAGCCGCTGCAATTGAATCAAAAGGTTGGCGACTTTGCCTGTTCTTTTACTCGAATAAGCCAACAGGAGCAGCCAGCGCTATTAGCCTGTATTAGTGTGTCTCTGGCCTCAGCGCCTAGCGGTAACCCCGACAGTACTTCTTGCAGTAACCACAGTTTGGCGGCGCTCATGCGTCATGCAAAAGAGCTCAACCTTCGCCTGATGTGGTTGAAGGCAAGTGTCCGTACGGGTTTGCAAAGTAAACCGTTCAATCAGCTTGAAGCGCGTCAGCCCTCCCGGCACTGCTGTCTGTTTGTTTTGCAGGGTCTTTTGCGTGAACCCATCACGGCTCAGTCGATCTCTACGTTCTTAGATGAGGTGACTCAAGATGTGCATAAGTTCTTGGCCTATGCCAAGGCTCATCATATTCAGCTCAAGCCTAGCAACGAGCGCAGTAACCGATTTGCGGATCAGCTCGGTGCTTCCTCTATCGGCACTTCCTTAGGCACTGCTTCAACAGAGATGGCACAATCACCAACCAGGCGCTAGAAAGCGCCGGAAAGAAGGTAGAGTAACAAGCATCTTCGCTTTGACAATTGCTGTAGAGGTCTTTGATGCTTGTTTGGATGGCTACGCTTTTATTCTCTCAAACGCCGCTGGTAGAGTCAGTTTCCACAGAACGACTCATTAGCCAATCCACGCCAGCTGAACCTGAAGAATTCGTGGTTGAGCAAGCAGTCAGGCCGCTCCCCGGTGCGCTAGACGACGTGCCTGTATTCAACAGCAACAGTCCTGAGCTGGTAGAAACGTCTGGTATTTTACTGTCCACGTTTCCACCAGCGGGCATGGCTACTCCAGAGGCTCATTTGGATTTTGCCTTTGATGGCCGGTTCGATGTTTTTGCTCACCACGTGTACAAGGCGCTGGACTACAGCGAAGAAGTCCCTCAGCTGTTAGACAGTATGTACTTGGGTGTGCTGGTGCACAATCCTGGCGAGGAGGCTGTTACGGTGCGCGTGCTAGAAGGTGCAAGCTACCTGAGTCAGCCAGATGCGCCATTTATTCCACTGCCTGACTTTGTGCCGTTTAGCCCGCTATCGCCGGTGTATGCCGGACCGGGTAGTCGGGCAATGGGCGATATTTTGCAGGGAAAACGGCAGGATATTTTTTCGCCTGTGATGACGATTGAGCCGGGTGAAAGCGAGATGCTGCTTAACCAGCCGATTCCAATTCGAGAGCTAGAACCGCCGATTAATGGACGCTCGACACTGGCCCGATTGGAGAGTAGCGGCCCGGTGTACATAGCGAGCCTAGCGCAGTCTGTAGCGCTGACTGAGGCGGGTGAAGAGATTGCACCAAGCTTAGAGTCTTGGCAAACGCTGCTGGACACCGGCGAGCTTTCGGGTCCACGCGATCGCACACCTGCCCCCCTTCCCCTCGAAGAAGGCGTACAGCTAATCTATGGCCGAGTCGCTGGGGTTTCTTCCGGGTCGCAATGGCAGGCCATCCTAAGTGACATCAACACACCAGACGAGATTCTCACGGTTCCTGATGAGGGCGAAAGGTTCTCCTACGGCATCAGTTTGCTGTATGCGGGCATGATGGGCACGGGGCAAAATCAAAGCGCTGAAATGCTGGTGCGCTACCCCGATACTGCCTACCAAAGCCACGGTAACTACGGTGTGCAGTACAGCTTGGAGCTACCGCTCTACAACCCTACAGATCAACCCAAAACGGTGACCGTTGCGTTAGAAACTGCGCTTAAGGAAGATGAGCTGAGTGAGGGCGGGCTGCGCTTCTTGGAGCCACCTGCGATTCAGACATTTTTTAGAGGGCCCGTTCAGGTGCGCTACCGCGACGATCGTGGACTTCCTCGGGTGCGCAATATTCACCTCGTGATGAAAAGAGGTCAGCCGGGGACACCTTTGCTGAGGGTGACGCTAGAGCCAGGGAGCATTCGTACGGTGAATGTAGATTTACTGTATCCGGCGGATTCTACGCCGCCTCAGGTGCTGACGGTGCAAACGCAGCCGTAAGTAATCTGACGCGTTAGGTGGATGGATGCTAAGAGACTGCTCAGAAAAGTCTCTTCAACGGCTCAGAGAACGCTTATCTTTCTATCATTTTTGACCAAAATAGGGCGCGCATACTGAGGTCATCGAAAGCAACCTCCCTTTGTTGAGGCTAATGACTATGCAAGTTCTACAACAGATTCAAAAACTAGGTTTGGCCGCTGTTATCGCCGCTGCTGCTTATCAGCCAGCTACGCAAGCGAGCAATGGAACGTTTACTCAGCTCTCTCCTACCGCGCCTCAACTCGATATGCTCGTGGCCGCTGCTCCCACGCAGACAACGCTCTCGGTTGGCAACAAGCAGCTCGCCCAAGGCGCTCCTTTTGCCCAAGGTGCTCCTTTTGTAAGTGCGGCTCATGAGACCCAAGGTCACGCGCAGATTGTGGAAGAAAACGGTCAGCGCTACTTGGAGTTCGATGATGCTTTCCGTTCGGATTCTGGCCCTGACCTGTTTGTGCTGCTGCACAGAGACGAAGTGCCTGAGTCTTACAGCTCAGCAGACTATGTGAACCTAGGCCGCATTCAGTCACTTGAAGGCGCGCAGCGCTATGCCATTCCAGCGGACGTAGATATTTCTGACCTGCGGTCTGCGGTGATTTGGTGCCAAGACTTTAACGTAACTTTTGGTTATGCCGTACTCTAAACTCGTACAGGCAACCCGGCGGCAATATAGAACCGTCAGAACCTATGGTGATTAAGGGCACAACTCAACTGCTGGGCGTTATTGGCTATCCGGTGAAGCATTCTTTTTCACCGCTGATGCACAATGCGGCGATCGCACACCTACAGCAGCAAGACGCCAAAAAAGGGCAGACCCCAGACTATGTGTATCTGCCTTTTCCCATTCCACCGGACCGGCTAAAAGACGCGATCGCTGGTTTCAGCGCCATTGGCCTCAAGGGGTTCAACATCACCATCCCCCATAAGCAAACCATTATCCCTTTGCTAGACAACGTCAGCGAAGTCGCGCAGGCGATCGGCGCGGTAAACACCGTATGGCACACAGGCCAAGGATGGAGCGGCACCAATACAGACGCTTTGGGCTTTTTAGCTCCGCTCAAGGCATTGCCGAGCACCTGGGAGGGCACCCGCGCTTTAATTCTGGGCAATGGTGGCGCGGCTAGAGCAGTCGTCGCAGCTTGTGATCAGCTCGGCTGTTCGCGCATTGGCATCGTCGGCAGATCGCCCGATAAGCTGGCGCTGTTTGCGGAGAGCTGGGCCCACGTGCCGGCCATTGCTAAAAAGCTTCAGGTAATGACCTGGGATGACCTGACAACGCAGCTGCCAAAGGCGGACCTGATTGTGAATGCAACGCCGGTGGGTATGCACCCGCAGGTAGAGAATTCGCCGCTGAGCGTGGCGGAAATGGCGCTGGTGAAGGCAGGTGCGATCGCCTATGACCTCATCTACACGCCCCGTCCCACCCGGTTTTTACAGCTGGCTAGTGAGTCTGGCCTGGTTGCTATTGATGGGCTAGAAATGCTGGTTCAGCAAGGTGCAGCGGCGCTAGAAATTTGGTTACAGCAGCCCGCACCTGTCGCAGTTATGCGCCAAGCGCTGCTGGATTATTTGGAGTCTCCAAAATCACGGTAAGCTAAGGGTAGAATTTGCAGCTCAAACCACCTGCTTCATTACCTTCCTCACTATGGTCTCATCGCTTCGCTTCACGGCTCTTGGATCTAAGCTTTTCAGTCTTTTTTTGGTGACCTGCCTGTGCTTTTTTAGCTGGATGCCTGCGGCCCACGCGCTCACCCAAATTGCTCTAAAAGATTTGGTAGCAGAAGAATGCCCGGCTGATGCAGCCTACGCCGAAAACCTGACAACCAGCGGCTCTTCTATGTCTGCCACCTGCTACTTGATTAAAGGAACCGCTGTTAATAACTCAGCTAAAGACATTATGGATGCGGATATTTTTGGCCGCATTTACGACGCGGAAGATAACTCGGTGATGAAAAATCGCTACCGGCTGGGTGGCATTGAATACGTACCCATGGGCGAAAGCGAATTCTCGTTCAGAATTTCGGTGCCTTCTGTACAGCCTGCTCCTTTGAGATTAGAGAAGTTCAAGGCGTCTGGCTTTGCCAGTAAGGTTCGCCGTTTCCAAGCTTGGGACCAGTCTATAGATGAGTAAAAGTCCTGGAATCTAGCCCTCGATACATAAAAGAAAGGTCACCCTAGCATATGCCAGAGTGACCTTTTTTGATTGAACTCATCAAACGGGTTACGGCCAGTTAGCGCCTACGAAAAGGCAGAGCGATAAGCCAATGCGGTGACTTCATTACCAGCGATTTGAACGAGGTTAGTCATCACCTGAAGGGCAATGATAGCCAAAATAGCTGAGAGATCTAGACCGCCGATGGGTGGAATGATCGAGCGAAATAAGTTGAGGTAAGGGTCAGTGAGCTGAGAAATGGTAGAAAAGAAAGGATTCGACCAGTCGATGTTAGGAAACCAGCTGAGTAAGATACGCACAATCAGCAGTAAAGAATAAATGCTGAGGAACGTGTACAAACCCTGGACAATGGGGGAAAGAATTGCGGCGGCCATAGCTTTATAGGTTTAAGGTGATTGATTCCATAGTTTAACCGATGGCTTCCCGGTTGTGAGTGGCGGATGACCCAACCTTAACGAAGCCTCTCTTTCGTCAGCAGTGGCGTGAGATCCTCTCCCCTCTTTTCCTGCCTTAGGACTGCTGCTCAGAAGACGTCGACGAGCCAAAACTGGTGGACGGGTAGTCAGCCGGTGGATGTCCGTTGTTCACGTTGCCCATCTGCACGCGGACATCTTCTATGGCCATATTGAGCTGAGAGATTTTGTCTTCTAGCCCGCGTCTGGCAATTTCCATTCGCTCTTCGGTCGTGGCATTTTCTAGCTGGCGGCGGTCTTCTCCTGAGAGCCCCATAAAGTCTTCTTCGTTATCTTCTGAGCGGAGGCGGTTGCTGGCCAATACACCTACGACGCCGCCGATTAAGCCGCCTAAAAAGGCACCAGCAATGAAGCCGCCTGCAAAGTTATTTTGACTCATGGAATCTCCTGGGGTCTCTCCTTGGGTTTGTTTTGTGTTTTGGCTTCGGCTCCGCTCAGCTACCGTAGTTTGCTGAGCGCGAACCCTGAGCGGAGTCGTAGAGCTTTGCTCTTTTCTAAGCGTAGGTCTAAGCATAGGGTGGCCGGTCAAAGTTAGGTGCCGAAAGTGCGATCGCCCGCATCGCCCAACCCTGGCACGATAAACCCATTCTCATCTAACCCTTCATCAATAATGGCTGCGTATACAGCGAGCGTAGGATAGGATTCTGCCAGCTTTTGCAGGGCAGGTGGCGCGGTGACCACTGAAATAATTCTCACCAGCGCTGGATCCACGCCTCTTTTGGTTAGCTCTGCGAGTGTTGCCATGATCGTACCGCCTGTCGCCATCATCGGCTCACTGATAATGACACGAGTATTGGGTGCAAACTTTGCGGGCAGCTTGTTGAGATACCACGTGGGTTCTAGAGTTTCCTCATTGCGTGCGAGGCCAATATGATAGGTGCTGCTGTTGGGTACGGCGCTTTGGATGCCTTCGACTAGGGCAAGCCCGGCGCGGAGGATCGGGATAATTGCGATCGCAGCTTCTGGATCTACAAACGTGGCAGGGCACTTCGTCAGCGGCGTTTCAATCTCCATATCCACCGTAGGCAGCCAGTCGCGCACGGCTTCGTAGGCCAGCCACCGGCCCAGCTCTGTCATGCCGCTGCGAAATACCGGTGATGGTGTAGCGGCGCTACGTACAACGCCCAGCCAATGCTTGATCAAAGGATGCGGCGGAACATAAATACGCAGTTGCAGAGCCATAGGCCAATGGGTAAATCAGGTG
>JBCBDN010000217.1:0-6896 GCA_038529685.1 Cyanobacteria bacterium J06598_1
GGTAAATGCAGCGCGCGATCGCCAATCGCTAGTCGATATCACTTTGGCACCTGGTGAACAGCGTGATGCCACAGTCCAGTTTTTGTATCCGCCCGATGCCACACCCCCTCAAGTGTTGACGGTAAGTACTCAGGGTTAAAACAATTGGTTATTTCAACATCTCTACAGTCAGTTGCTAGGCTAGCCTGAATACTCGCTAAAGAGATTTACTGTGGAAAGTGTTTTAGTCATCATCCCTGTACTCAACGAAGAATCAACAATATCCACGGTCATTGAAAGTCTCCATAAATGCGGGCTTTTCAACATTTGTGTGGTGGATAACGGGAGTGATGATGGCACCGCTCTAGTCGCGGCCGATGCGGGTGCGACCGTCGTTGTCGAAGCCCACAAGGGCTACGGTCAGGCCTGCTGGGCAGGGCTACAGAGCGAACAAGCGGCGGCGGCTAAGTGGATTCTTTTTTGCGATGGAGATGGCAGCGATGATTTATCTGAGCTGCCGGAACTGTTGGCAGTGCGAGATAGGTTCGATTTTGTATTGGGCGATCGCAGAGCCACAGCAGCCGGGCGATCGCAGCTCACCGCCACCCAAAATTTTGGCAACTGGCTAGCCACAAGACTCATCTGCTTGGGCTGGGGCTATCGCTATAACGACTTGGGCCCCTTGCGGTTGATTCGTAAGCGATCGCTCGATCAATTACACATGAGCGACCGAGGCTTTGGCTGGACGGTAGAAATGCAGACTAAGGCCGTCGAGCAGGGCTTACACATCTGCGAACAGCCGGTAAACTATGGGCCTCGGCAGGGTGGACACTCCAAAATTGCTGGCACAGTGGGCGGGAGTTTGCAGGCCGGACAGGTCATTTTATCTACGCTGGCGCGGCTTTACTGGCAGAAAACAGGCGCGGCAATAGCGTTGGGGCGATTACGTGAACACATCGCGCAACGGACCGTGCAGCGAGGGTTACTGTGGGCGATCGCAGTTCTCATTATCGGCGGCAGTGTCCTGGCAGCGCCCCACGGCGATTTTCTCAATCAGCCTGAGGCGGTGCCGCTCTTTTGGGTTGCGACAGCGGTCATGGGTTTGGGATTTGTGCTGTCTTGGGCCTTAGAAAAAGTAGGCGGAGGATGGTTTTGGGGCGTAGCTGTCGCCGCCAGACTCATCTTGCTAGCCATGTATCCCAGTGACGACATTTGGCGCTATCTCTGGGAGGGTCACATTCAAAACCTAGGCTTTAATCCTTACCTCATTTCACCCAATGCTGATGCTTTAATCCCTTTCCGCGAGGCGCTTCCGCTCAATGGCTGGCATCAAATCAACCACCCTGATCTGGCCGCCATCTACCCACCGATTACTCAGCTAGGATTTCGCACACTAGCCGCTATTGCGCCTTCCGTACTGCTGTTCAAATCGGCATTTGTCGCGGCAGACCTCGCTATTTGCGGGCTGTTGAGCCGTCGATTTGGCTGTCGGGAAACGGTGCTGTACGCCTGGAACCCATTGGTGCTGTATAGCTTTGCGGGTGGTGGCCATTACGATAGCTGGTTTTTACTGCCGCTGGTGGTGGCTTGGCTATGGACGGATGAACGGAGCATCACGTCAAAGAGAAATAGGGTCTTAAGTAAAGCTCAAATAGGCGCGGCGATCGCGCTAGGGGTGAGTATCGGTGTGAAGTGGATGTCTTTACCGGCACTTGGCTTTTTGGCGTGGCGATCGCGACAGCCTTGGCCACAGTCAGGGCGACAGCCTTGGCCACAGTCAGGGCGACAGCCTTGGCCACAGTCATGGCGATGGGTCGGTGCGAGTGCGATCGCCCTGATTCCTATGGCCCTAGCCACACTGCCTTTCTGTCAGGCAGGCACCTGTTCAGTCATTCCCGTGTCCTCTCCTTTTGTCATTTATGGGCGCAGTGCCGCGCTCATTCCCCACTGGATTGCAGGCGTTTGGCCCGCTTCTGTGAAGGCCAATTGGATATACGTGCTGCCGCTGTGTGGAGTCGTCGCTTGGAACTTGCGGCGACAGATCAGCCTAGGCCAGTTTATCGAGCGGTACTTTGTGAGCCTGATGCTGCTATCTCCGATTATTCACGCCTGGTACTTTTCTTGGCTAGCGCCTTTTGCCGTCGCCAGCCGTAATGTTGGAATTCGGCTAGTGAGCCTGTCTGCCTTTGTTTACTTTGCGCTGCCCCACGGTTTGGCGTTGGGGTTAAAAGCTTGGCAGCTCAGCGGGTGGCAACGTTGGCTAATGTGGGGCCCCTTTGTTTTTGGACTGGCGATTGAGCTGGCTTTTAGGATGGGTCAAAATCGAGACGACCAACACCAAAACAGCCAAAGTCAAAACAGCCCAGGTCAGAACAGCCAAAGTCAAAACAGCCAAGACCAAAACAGTTGAGCCAGAACTTATGTGTCTCTCAGCAATATTTCAGGTTAAGTGCAGGGGCAGCTCTTATGCTGAGCACAACAACCCTCAATGATCACAACCGTTGTCACTATGCAGATGAGATATTTAAAAAAGAAGTATTTGTTGCTTGCCGTAGCACCCGCGCTGATTGGGTTAGGCGGGTGCCTTTTTATCTCTTCGCAGGCCGAGGCCGATAGTGCTGTTGCCCAAATAGAGACCGCTCAAGGCGAAACGACAACAGCGGCCAGCGAGGTCAATACAGCCGCGCTAGCAGACGTACTCGCAACCTACGTAGACGAGCAAGGACTTGTAGACTACGACTCTCTACAGGCGAATCGTCAACAGCTCGACGCCTACAATGCTTCTATTCAGCTCACCAGTCAGGCCAGTTTTGATAGCTGGAGTGAGCCCGAACAAATTGCCTTTTTAATCAACGCCTACAATTCACTGACGCTCAAGTCGATTATTGACCAGTCTCCAATCAAAGACAGCATTAAAGATATTACGGGCGTGTGGCGTTTCAAAAAGCACGGTTTGCTCGGCGCTGAGCAAACGCTCAACAACATTGAACACGATATTTTGCGAAAAAACTACAACGAACCTCGCATCCATGCGGCGTTGGTGTGCGCCGCCCTCAGCTGCCCCTATCTTCGCCAAGAGCCCTTCACGGGTGATAATTTAGAAGCGCAGCTAGACGATCAGGTCCGCATTTTTCTCAGCCGCTCCGAAGTGTTAGAAATTGATGCGGCCAACGGGGAGGTAAAACTCTCTTCTATTTTTGATTGGTTTACCGGTGATTGGGCCACCAGCTTTACCCCAGAAGAAGGCTTCAGCGGCTCTGACGACGAGCGCGCCGTGCTTAACTTCATTAGCGGCTATTTGGACGCAGCCGATGCAGACTATCTCAAAACAGGCGACTATAAGATTCGCTACTCAGACTACGACTGGTCTTTGAACCGTCCTGAGTCTTAGAAACCGCACCTTAAACTATGAACGATTTTGCAGTGAACGCGCTGTCTGACAGACTGCCCAATGGACCGATTCACTGGCTACTCGAAGTGACCCCGATTATCTATATCGGAATTCTGTCGATCATTTCGCTGTATGGGTTTCATAAGGTGCTGATGATTTGGCGCTTTTATACATGCAGGTCGGCCGAAGGGCCGGATAAGTCAGGATTTTTGACTGAAGAGTTGCCATGTGTGACGGTGCAGCTGCCGATTTTCAATGAGCTATATGTAGCGGAGCGATTATTAACTGCGATCGCACAGCTCCAATATCCCAAAAACAAGCTAGACATTCAGGTCTTAGACGACTCTACCGATGAAACGCGCTCGCTCTGCAAAGAGCAGGTTACACGATTACAGCAGGCGGGCTTTGATATTGAATACATTGCGCGATCGCATCGCAAAGGCTTCAAAGCGGGCGCACTAGCCTACGGCCTACGGCAGGCAAAAGGCGAACTCATCATGATCTTCGATGCGGACTTCATTCCCAAACCCAGCACCTTGTTACAAATGGTGGATCACTTTGTTGATCCATCAGTAGGCATGGTGCAAGGACGATGGACGCACATTAACCGAGGCTATTCGCTACTGACCGAAATTCAGGCGCTGATGCTCGACGGTCATTTTGTGATTGAGCAAACGGCGAGGCATCGGGCGGGCTGTTTTTTTAACTTTAATGGCACGGCGGGGATTTGGCGGGCGAGTGCGATCGCCGATGCTGGCGGCTGGCAGCACACCACCGTCACCGAGGATTTAGATCTCTCCTACCGAGTACAGCTAAAGGGCTGGAAGTGTGTGTATCTGCCGCATGTGAGGGTTCCAGCAGAGCTGCCTATGGAAATGAATTCGTTCAAATCCCAGCAGTTTCGCTGGGCCAAAGGGGCTAGCCAAGTCGCCAGGAAACTCCTGGGCACCGTTTGCCGCGCCAACATTCCGCTACGGGTCAAATTCGAGGCTTTCTTACACCTCACGAACAACTTCAACTATCTGTTGTTAATCGTGCTGCTGTTGCTGTCTTTACCTTATCAAATCTATATCTCTGAGCATCAGTGGCAGTATGGACTGTTGATCTACCTGCCAATTTTCGTGGTCACCACGCTCAACCTGTTGGCCTTTTATTGGGTATCACAGCGAGAGCAGCGGTTCAAGCTCTCTCCCTGGCAGTTTGGCTATCACATTTTTTTCCTGTTAAGTGTCGGAATTGGCATGAGCCTTAATCAGTCTTTAGCCGTTTGTGAGGGCCTAGTGCGCACAGGAACAGAGTTTGTGCGCACGCCTAAGCACGGTGTTGTTACCCGTTCAGAAAGCTGGATTACTAAGAAGTATCGCGGTGATAAAACGTGGGTGCTTTGCTTAGAGCTGATGATGCTAATGTATCTATCGGTGACAATTGCGTTTGCGGTTTCTCATACTCACTACTTGTCTCTACCCTTTTTGCTGATGTTTTTTGTGGGCTACTCTTACGTGTTAGCGATGGGGCTGTTTCAGCGGCGATAATATATATTACAGATCGGGAAACACCTTTTTCACGGCTGGATGCACTAACTGATAATCGTGTACGTTTAGCGCGATCGCTAGCCCTTGCCCAACCACATCCTCATCTTTCAGCGCATCCATTCCTTTCTCCGCTAGGCGCAACACATAGGGCAGCGTACTGTTGTTCAACGCCTGCGTCGCCGTCCACGGTACTGCCCCCGGCATATTCGGCACGCCATAATGAACCACGCCCAGCGCCGTATACACCGGTTCGCTGTGAGAAGTCACCTTCAAGGTCTCAATACAGCCCCCCTGATCCACCGCCACATCTACAATTACCGACCCGTCTCGCATTGCCGCCACCATCTCTTTGGTTACCAGCGTCGGAGCCTTGCGGTTTGGCACTAGCACAGAGCCCACAACCAAATCCGCCGCTGTCACCGCCGCTGCAATATTCGGCGTATTGCTGTACAGCAAGCTCACCCGCGACCCAAAAAGCGTCTCCAAATAGGTCAGCCGGTCCACACTAATATCAATGATCGTCACTTGCGCGCCGAGGCCAACCGCCATTTTTGCAGCTTCTGTACCCACCACGCCGCCACCCACAATCGCAACTTTCCCTGCCGCGACACCGGGCATCCCCCCGAGCAAAACACCGCGCCCACCCTGCTGCTTCTCCAAAAAACGGGCCCCAAACTGAACCGAGAGGCGTCCGGCAATCACGCTCATCGGCATCAGTAGCGGCAGCGCACCGTTCTTTTCAACACTTTCGTAGGCGATCGCACTCACCCCACTCTCAATTAGCCTTTCCGTCAGCGTTCGCCCAGCCGCTAAATGCAAATAGGTAAATAATAGCTGCCCAGACTGAATACTGTCGTATTCAGTCGGCAAAGGCTCTTTTACCTTTACCACCATCGCCTGTTTCCAAACCGTCGCTGCGTCAGTGGCAATTTTTGCACCCGCCCCAGCGTAGTCCCCATCGCTAAAACCTGCACCTATCCCAGCCTGGGTTTCTACAACCACTGTGTGTTGGCGATCGCACAGCTCTTTCACACTCGCCGGACTCAAGCCCACCCGAAACTCTTGATTTTTAATCTCTTTCGGAACGCCAATATCCATCAGTCAACCCAGGAATAAAAAATCTTTGCTGGCGCAAAGCTACAGCGCTCTCAACGCCAGAACATCAGCACCGTCACAACACGCTTATTCTAATGGGCATTTACCGCACATAAAGGATACTGCGCTACCGTCACCAGCATTTTACGAAAGAGATATTGAAAGACATTGAGAAGATATTCAAACAAACTTTTTCTCATGAAAAAACTCTCCTCAATCAGTCGATCAAAGAGAGTTTCTACCATATTTTACCGAATGGTCGGCGCGATATATAGCGAGGATTCAGACCTACTGAGCGCCTGCGACCAAGCTAGTCAATAGAGGCAAGTTAGCTGTCAGGAAGAACGCAAAAATTGCGCCGCCAATACCGCCAATCAAAAAGCTACCAGCAAACTCGCTCCAGCCTTCGTCCGTACTCAGCCCTTCAGGGGGCGTAAACGGTAGCGTATTGCGAGAAACCGCAGAGCTCACATTTGCACCGCTGTATAGCGATAAACAAATCGTCAAGATCAAAACCAAACCAACCGCTCCAATCAAACCGGCAACCGCAGGCACGTCAGAGTCTCTCAATGGACCGAGCAAAGCAAAAGGTCCATATAGCAAATAACCGTGGGCCATACCCACTTCCAATCCACGACGCTGGGCAGAAAGGCCCTGGCGATACGCTGGCAAGTTACCAATAAAGGCTTGGGTCAACCCAGAAGAATTTAAAGGGGTTTCCAAATTGCCAATCTGAGGATTGCCCGCATAGGGCTTAATAAACTTCGATGATGCTGGCATATCTAATTACAAGTTCTCCAAACTTACTCAACAGAGTGCGCGCCGATGACCGCGCGCGCAATTGCGCGAAAATGCAGTCGCCGTTCCAAACGGCAGCCGGCCACTAAGGGTGCAGCAAC
>JBCBDN010000218.1:0-6878 GCA_038529685.1 Cyanobacteria bacterium J06598_1
GTTCAGGCTGCTGACCGGCGAACGAAGGTAACGTTCAGGCTGCTGACCGGCGCATCGTTAACGGTATAGACCTCGGTTTGGAAGCTCAGGGCCTCGGTGTAGCTATTGGGGAGATCGATATCGATATTTTTGCGATCGCCTGAGCTAAAGCTGGTTTGTCCTACCCGGTCATCAATCAGATGAACTGATAGCTCAGTGGCCTCACCGCTGTAGTTTGGCTTGGGAGAGAAGCGCAGCAGCGCGTCTGCGGTGAGTAAGAACTGCTGGTTATTGGCGGCAGCTGGGTTGATATCTGGAATACTTTGCCAGCTGCTGCCGTTGTTTGTAGAGTACTCCCAGGTGCCTTCGTTAACGCTGAGCGGGTAGTCTCTAATCGCGATGCCGTAGAGGCTAGCGGTCGGATTGTCGCTGTTGGGCGCGAGGTATTGACCAAAGAGCTCAGAGACCGTGGCCCCTGTGGGCTCAGGAATAGAATCTTCCCAGGAGAAGGCGCTATTTTCGATGTCGGCAGTGGTTTGAGTCAGGCTAGGCGGTTGGTTCATGCTGAAGTCTGGGATGGTGATGGTGGTGTTAAAGCTGAGTGTGGTGCTGCTGTAGGCGGAGATGCCGCCTGTGGGCTGGGCGTCAGCACCGGTGAAAGGAATGCGATCGCCTGTCTCAAGCGGCTCGCTCGCTGCCTGTCCCTGCGTATCGATTAGCCGAACGCTAAGCTCCGGCGTAGCCACGCTTGGTGCATCAAACCGAGGGATGAAACGAAGGCGCGTATTCGCCGTCAGTACAACTGCGTTGTCTGGCGTGACGGGATCTTTGAGACTGAACCAAAGCTCTCTATTTGTGTCGTAGTATGCCCAGTAACCTAAATTGATTTGAGGCGTATGGTTTACGACAGCGACGCCGTGTAGGCTGTCGCCCGTGTCGTCGCTAAAGGTCGGGCCAAAGATATCGCTGACGGTAGCACCGATGTAGGCATCAAAGGCCGTAAAGAGCTGATCGGCATCGGCCACAGGCGCTTGGTTGGCTGCGTTAGTGAGCGTCTCGGTCGAGCGGGTTTCGGCCTCTTCTAGGGTGATGCTCTCTTGAATGAACAGATCTACCGTGCTAGAAATGTCTGTTTTTAGCGCGGTTTTCAGCGGCGTGAGATTTTCGAAGGCCTGCTGAATCTCTGCTTTGCTATCGCCAGTACCAGAAGAAGATTCCAGCGTGGTGAAGGTATCCGATAGGATTTTATTCACCGTTGCTTTTTCTGCGATCGCTTCTGCCTGCTCATCGCCGGTCAGCGTCGGGAGCACCTTTTCCTGATAGAAGTCTTCGATCGCGTCTTCTACAAAAGTAGAAAGATGGTCTGCACCGGGCTCATTGTCTCCTAGCGCTTCAGAGGCTGCTTCTACTTTCTTCGCGACAAAGTCTACTGCGTCAATCACCGCGTCGGCGGTAATGCCTTCTTCGGCGTAGCTGCCAGCCACTCGGCTAACGTTATAAATGAGCGAATCAATCGCGATGTGACTCTTGTATACCTGTAAGCCCAGCGCCGCTTCTTCGTCTGACCCGTTGCGAATAGCATCAATCGGATGGAAGCTTCCTATATCTAGCTCATCAGGCAAGTCGAAGAAGTTCTTCACCGTTAGGGTGCTTGATTCTAGATCCCCATTGTTGCTAACGGCGAGCTGCGCAGCGAGCGTTGTGAGAGGGGACACGATATCGCTGTCGGGCGCTCCAATCATGGGGTTAATAATCGGCAGTCCGCTTTCCTTATCGAGACCGCCAATCACGATGATTTGACCATCTTTAAGGGTGAGTTCACCGTCGCCATCAATATCGAAGTCTGTGATATCAATGCCGAAGTTGTAGCTGCCGTCACCCGCAGTAATGCTCCAAGGCTCGCCCTCATCGAGCTTTAGGTTGTGGTTGGCATCAAAGAACACTGTCCCGCCAACAATCTCTGACTGTACGGCTGAACCGCTTTGCTTAGCGCCACCCACTTGGAACTTAAACAAATCAGTTTCCCACTTCTGCTCAAAGAGCGTGACGCTAAAGAGACCTACGTCAAGCTCTACTAGCGCCTTGAAGAAGGCATACACACGGCCATAGAGTTCAAACAAAGAGAGCGGATCTGAAATACCCGCAATAATTTCTGAGCCCCGGACCTTACCGTCACTCGTACCCAGGTCGTCTTTGGATTCGCCTTTATCTTCTAAGTCAAAGTTGACGGTAGCCCCTACGCCAACACCGGCATAGCCCGTCAGCCCTGCACCCACCTCAACACCTGCGCCAATCTCAGCAGTAGCATATAGCTCCGCCTTGTCGTCTATGCCTGAGTCGTTGTCAGCACTGTAGCTATCAGCTGTCCAGTCTGCTAAGAAGAAGCCGTCAAATACCTGATAGCTCTCAGCTAGGTCAAAGTCAGCTTCTGCCCACTGACGGAAGCCATAGGTATCGTAGCCAAATCCTAGGTTTGCGCCCGCCTCAAACTTACCCTCCAAAACGCCCTTAACCGGGAAAGGTGGCAGTGGATAGAACTCAACCTTAGGATTGAGCTCTACTTTAAGATCAGGAATCTCGTAGAGAACTAAGTTGACATCCTTACCAAAGAGTAGGTTTACCAGGCTAATAGGATCTTGCAGCACAGGGAACTGTAATCCTTCTATAGCGTTGATTTTGTCTAACAGCTTGGTAATAGAAGACGCGTTTTTGTTGCCAGATTGAGCGGCCTGCTGGCTGGCGCCTTCTGTGCCCGGTAGCTCTGGCTTGGTTTCTTGATGGGTAACCGTAGAGGTATCTGTTCCTTTTTCGGGGAGTGTGCTATCGGTTTCACCGGCCTGGGCTTCTCCTTCTCCTTCTTCGGCTTCTTTCCCGCCGGGTGTGAGCTCGATGTGGTACTGGTCGAGCAGTGGAATGACCAGGTTGTCTCCTTTATCGAGCTGAGCGGCTAGCTTGTCTACCGTATCGATAAAGTCTAGAACTTTAACAACCGTCTCAAAGAATTTGGCATACTCAGCGTTACCTCTTTTGGCGGCAAGCTCTGAGAGAACCAGGGCGATTTCGATAAAGGAGGCTTCGCCATTAGCGTCTTTGTCGAACTGCGATTCTAGCCCGATATATTCTAGGAACTGAGTGTCTGCATTGAGCGCCGTGATGAAGGGCTTAATCGGCTCAAAGATGCTGTCTACCGCTTCAACAATAGGCGCCGCAAATTTGGTAATAAAGCTGCCTAAGTCTAAGCCCAAATCTTTGAGACCCACTGCTAAAGAGGCTTCAAAGGATTCTTCTTTTGCTTTCTCTGCCTGTGCCACAACGCCCAAATCTAGGCTGAGCGACGGGAAAGAGGTTTTCCCAGCAACGCTCGTGACGACGTTAAAAGCTACGCCCAGTGACCCGTTGAGTGTGTAGTCGAACAGCTCTTTGGCTTTACTCCCCAGCTCGGTAATCCCAACGGAATCTTCTCGAACAGGGGTTCCGGTTTCTGTGAGCGCATAGGTATCTGTTGGACTGCTGGCGTTTTCAGTTCCTGCTGTGGTTTCATTTGTGGTTCCTTCTGCCGTTCCACTGGTGGTTTCAGCAGAATCGGCTGCTGAGGAGACGCTGACTTCAAAGCCTTCAGCATTTTTGACCAGTAGTCGGGTTAGGTCGCCGTGGGTTTCACCGCCTGTGAGCTTGATGTTTTCGCCTTGAATAATAAACAGATCTGCTAGCTCATTTTTGTCTGCATTCTCGGCGGCATCTGGATTACTGATAGAGACTTCAAGCACAGAAGTATCCGTATTGGTGCCAGTATTGGTGCCTGTGCCCGTATCAGTGCTTGTATCGGTACCTGTGTTAGTTCCCGTTGTATCAGTACCTGTGCTCGTATCCGTATCAGTGCCTGTGCCTGCTTCGGCTTCAGGTTCAGGGCCATTCACCACCAGATAGTCTACGACCTGATGAATGGCTTTCTCTTCATTGAAGGGCTGAATGTAGTAGAACGTGCCGTTGGGGAGTCCATCGGAGGTTTGTGCCTTTGTGACTCTAAAGACGATATCGCTACCCGCTTCTAGGTTGCCGGCTTCGGCACCGGTAGAGAAGTCAATGGCATAGCCGTTGATGTCTCTGAAGAGCGCTGAGTTGTTGTCGCCGCCTGCTTTTAGCTGCCTGTGAAGCGGCAGGCGAGGATTTTGGGGGTCGACTTCTTCTTCATCTACAATGGCTGCTCCCAGTGTGAAGTTGAGCGGATCGAGCTTCATGCCTTCAAAGAATTCTGCATCTTCTTCAGCACTCACATCGAAGCTCTCGCGATTGGGATCAACTAGCTTGAATAGCTCCACGGTGAAGAGATTGATCGCATCTGAGTTGTTGTCAATATCTTCTAAGGTGATAGAGACTGTGCCCTCTTGAGGCCCTTTATCATCCAGGAAGCTTTCTAGCGCTTCACTGCCGTCTGCTTTGCTGTTGGTGTAAAGCGTTGGGATAGCCTGTGCTTCGGTTTCCGTTTCAATGGCAAAGGCGTATTTGCGTTCAATTTCAACCTCGACGGCTTTTTCGCCTAGCAGCCCAAAGCCGATGCCTAAGGCGGCCTCGCTGTGAGTATCGCCTTTGGCCAACAGACTCTCCGATTCAGCGTCTTTTTCTAGGGTGCCTAAGATGTCTTTATCACCATCGTATGCTTGGAAGAAGTCATGAGCATCTTGACTGAACAGCTGGGCGTCTACTTTGACGCCCTCGATGGTTTCTTCGCCTGTAAAGTTGACACGGAAGCGACGGGCTTTGCCGTTGAACTCCACTTCGATTTCGTCAATGCTGTCGTAGTCGAGACCTTCTAAAATGAGCGGGTGTTTCCAGTTGTCTTCTGTTTTTTCGTAGCTGGCAAACGTGGCGCTAGAGGTGAGGTCCAAATCAATTTCGTCGCCACCCAAGTCGAAGGCACGAACCTTGACGGTTTGTTCTGCTGTATTGGGCTGAGGGTCTTCGTCTAGCCAGAGTGTGATTTGAGGCTTGTGTCCGTTGATGAAGTCATCGAGTGGGATTTGCTGTAGCTCGGCTCTGAGGAAGGCGATATTACCTGTGGCCTTGAAGCTGTTGAGATCGAGGAAGACGTTGGCGTCTGCGCCTGTGTTGGAAGCGCCGCTTTCATCTTCTGAAATATCGACCGTAAAGGTTTTTTCTTTGAGGTTGAGCTCTACCCCGATGCGCAGATCGAAGTGGAAGATAGAAGAGAGAGAGCCTTCGGTTTCGAGGCCGAGAGCGGGCAGCCCAATATCAGAATCGAGACCGATTTCAAACAGATCGTAGTCTTTGCCAAAGGCGATGCTAAGCGCAATCGTTTGTGCGTCAGCGTCGTACTCGATTTCGATTTCTACGCCGGTGCCGTCTAGCTGCTCGTTGAGGGCATCGCTGAGGGCTGATGCGAGAGATGGACCGGTGATGTAGCGCTGCTGTTCTAGGTTGCGAGAGAAGTCTCGGATAAAGTCGGTGAGGAAGGTGGGGAGCTTGCCGGAGAGGCTGCCTACCAGCGGTAGCTGGTAGTTGTGGATGATTTTTTCCAGCTCTGAGAAGCCCTTGGAGAGCGATCCGGTAACGGTCTCATTATCCAGGCGGCGGTCTTTGACCGTGAGTACCAGTGGAGATGGAGTTCCGGGCTGGAACTTTTTGGCATAGAAGCCGTTGTTGCCTTCGTTTTCGTACACTTTGACTTCGAGCGGTAGAATGCGGTCGATGTCGTATTGTTTGTCGTCAAGGGCGGTGATTTTAACGCTTTGGAAGCGGGTCCAGTTATTGCTGTCGAAGTAGGTGGAGTTCTCTTTCCACTGGTCGTTTGCTGCGTAGGGGTCACTGCTGTAGTCGCTAGGCAGAGTGGTCGCGTCGGGGACGCCATCTTCTGCGTCTAGCTTGATAGTAGTGTCGGCGGTGTCAGCAGCGAAAGAGGTAAAGACGGCAAACCGGTTCCAGCGATCTACCGCAACGTCTGTGTCTCCTTTGATGGCAACTTTACCGATGCTCTCACCCACTTGAACGGCGATCGCACTGGCATTTGCCAAGTCCGACACGACGCCCCAGCTCTCCTGATTGGCCGTGCGCGCCGCCACTTCAAACAAGCTGAGTTTGCCATCTTGGTTGGTGTCGTAGGTGGCTAGTGTCACGTTGAAGTTTTCTTGATCAACGCCGATGGTTTTGGTGTCGAGATTGTCGCCAAAGTCGTAGGTACTGTCGCTGAGGGTGACGCCTTTGTGTTCGCCTGTGTCCCACTCTTGGTTGCCGTTGAGGTCAAAAAATACGGCGCTCTTGAGCCGAATGGGCTCTGCCCAGTTGTCTTTTGTGACCTCAATTTCTAGCGTATCGGTGAGTTCATCACTGGCCCCGCTGTCTTTGTCTGGGTCGCGCTGGTAGAACTGAATTTTGCGGCCATACTCGTCGTAAACGGCAATTGTTACCGTCTGAGTGCCGTCCTCTTCAAAGTTGGGTTCTTCGGCCAGGTGCACCTGCATCTCTTGTGCGTTGTTTTGGTCCCAGCGCGGATCGAATCGCAGGGAGACCCAGTTGTCTTCGCCCGCGTTTGCGCCGGTTTCAACGGTGCCCGGATCAGAGAGGGGGCGGACCAAGAAGGTGGCCGCAGAGAACTCTTCTGTATTGTCAATTTCGGGGTGTTCTGCAATGTTGAGATAGCCTTTTTCAGCAGGGCTGTTGGTGTTGAGTACCTGCTGCCCAGGCAAGATGAAGCGGAAGCCGACTTCTTCATTGTCGTAAATGCGAACGGAGGCGGTGGTTTCAACGCCAGAGAGCTGGTAGCCAGGATTGCTGCCGTTTGGATCGCTGAGCAGTTCTAGTTCAACGGCCTCGAAGCGCTTGGTGTTTTCTTTGGCTTCTTCGACGGTGGTTTTACCGGTGGCGTCGAGCAAGCGATTTTCACC
>JBCBDN010000219.1:0-6872 GCA_038529685.1 Cyanobacteria bacterium J06598_1
TGCTATTAGAAAGAACATTGCAAAAAGCCCAAAAGAACGATTGCTTAACTCAAAGACTCATAACTTAAAAACAAGTAAGAAAAATAAAAAAAATGTCAGTCCTGTTGCGGTGGGAGATGGGACGGTAGCGTCAGGCGCTCGGATTGGGATTCTCTTTTATCGAGCGCACTACTTGGCGGGCAATACTCGAGTGATAGATGCGATCGCTCAAGCTCTGTTGGTACACCAGCTTGTTCCTGTCCCAATTTATGTTTCTTCGCTCAAAGCGCCTGATGTTCAGCAGTCTCTGATTCGCTACGTACAGCCGTTGTCAAAGGAGGGTGATTCTACTCCGATTGAACTGATTATCAATACAACTAGCTTTGCGATTGCCAGTCTGCAATCTTCTTCCCCTAACGCGGCGGCTAATCTCTGGAAAATCCTTGATATTCCTGTTCTGCAAGTCATTTGCAGTGGCAGCCCGCGCACGCAGTGGGTGGCACATCCTCAGGGGTTGACGCCCCGAGACATTGCGATGAATGTGGCACTACCTGAAGTAGATGGGCGAATTATTACCCGAGCGGTTTCGTTCAAGGCAGCCGCAAACGCTGCGGAGGCGGGCTCAAAGGGGATGCAAACAGATGTGGTGATGTACGCGCCAGAGCGCGATCGCATTGATTTTGTCGCTAACTTAGCGGCCCACTGGATTCGGTTACGGCGTACCCCTGCTGCTGAGCGCAAAATATCGCTGGTGATGGCAAACTATCCGAACCGAGATGGGCGAATGGCAAATGGGGTGGGCTTGGATACACCTGCGAGCTGTCTGAATATTTTGCAGGCGCTAAAGCAAGCGGGCTACACCGTATCGGGGTTGCCCGAAACGGGGGATGAGCTGATGGCGCAGCTGGTGGCAGGCGTTACAAACGACCCAGAAGGCTATGGGCTTAAGCCTGTAGCGCAAAGACTCTCTATCGATAGCTATCAGTCTTTTTTTGAGGGGTTACCTCAGACGGTTCAGTCAGGTGTCGCCGCTCGGTGGGGCGAGGCGCAATCTGAGTGGCAGCGATTTTCTCCTGAGAATCGGGACGGTGCGTCCTTGCCGATTGCTGGGATTCAGTTTGGCAATGTATTTGTCGGCATTCAGCCGAGCAGGGGTTACGACATTGACCCGAGTTTGAACTACCATGCGCCAGATTTAGAGCCGACGCACGCGTATTTAGGCTTTTATTACTGGCTGCGATCGCACTTCCATACCCAGGCCATTGTGCACGTCGGCAAGCACGGCAACCTAGAATGGCTCCCTGGCAAAGGCATTGCCCTCTCATCAGCCTGTTACCCAGAAGCGGCTTTTGGCGCGATGCCCCATTTTTACCCGTTTATCGTGAACGATCCAGGGGAGGGGGCTCAGGCTAAAAGGCGATCGCAGGCCGTTATTCTCGATCACCTCACGCCACCCATGACCCGTGCTGAGCTGTATGGTCCTTTACAGCAGTTGGAGAGTTTGGTCGATGAATACTACGAAGCCCAAAATCTAGACCCGACCCGGCTTAAGGTCATCGCCCCTAAGATTGTTAATCTGTTGAAAACCACCAGCCTCCAGCAAGACCTCAGCCTGTCTACCGCTGGACCCGCCTTAGCGCTACAGACGTGGCTGCCTCAAATTGACGGGTATCTTTGCGAGCTAAAAGAAGCGCAGATTCGTGATGGACTCCATATCTATGGAGAGTGTCCAAAAGACGAGCAGTTGAGAGACTTGGTGGTGGCGATTTCACGGCATCCAAACAGCCAGCATGTGGGGTTGAGCCGGGCGATCGCAGCCGAATGGGACTTGGACCTTGACCCTCTCACCGCTGACTTATCAGAGCCTTGGCAATCCACTAGTCCACATACCCAAAACTGCCGCACCATCGGAGATGTTGTCGAGAAAATTGAGGCCTACGGAGCTGATTGGGTTATAGCGCTGATCGCTCAAAGTGCAGATTCTAAAGGGTGCGATGCTTTGATTCCCTTATCTACAAATAACGAAAAACTCCAAACAGTGGTTCACTGGATCGCCCATACGCTTTTGCCCAATCTTCACCGTACTACTGATGAAATAACCTCCCTGCTCCACGGTCTCAACGGCAGCTATATTCCTAGCGGTCCATCGGGTGCGCCCACCCGCAATCGCCCTGAAGTCCTGCCCACAGGCCGCAACTTCTACTCGGTAGATATCCGTGCGATTCCCACTGAAAGTGCCTGGGATGTAGGGCGGAGAGCCGCTGAAATTGTGGTGGAAAACTACACCCAAGAACAGGGCGAATACCCTCGCACTTTAGGGCTTTCTATGTGGGGCACGTCGGCCATGCGAACCGGCGGTGACGATATTGCCCAAGCGCTTGCCTTGCTGGGCGTAAGACCGGTTTGGGATGGACCGAATCGGCGGGTGATTGACTTTGAAATTTTGCCTCTCTCGTTAGTAGGTCGTCCTCGGGTAGATGTGACGCTGCGGGTCTCGGGCTTTTTTCGCGATGCTTTTCCCAATTTGATTTCTCTTTTTGATCAGGCGGTGACGGCAATCGCCAGCCTAGACGAACCAGCAGAACAAAACCCGCTGGCCGCTCAAGTGAGAAAAGAGAGGGCGCAGTGGCGAGCGCAGGGTTTGGATGATCAGCAGAGCCAGGAGCGATCGCGCTACAGAGTATTCGGCTCCAAACCCGGTGCCTACGGCGCAGGGCTCCAGGGCCTAATTGAAGCGCAAAACTGGGAAAGCGACGCGGACCTAGCTTGCGCCTACATCAACTGGAGCAGCTACGCCTACACCAGTGGCGAGGGCGGTCAAGCAGACGGCCACAGCGCCCCAGAAGCCTTTGGCGCGCGCCTCTCTCAGATGCAAATTGTGCTGCAAAATCAAGACAACCGCGAGCATGATTTGCTTGATTCTGACGATTATTATCAGTTTCAAGGTGGGCTCACGGCGGCGGTGAAGGCGAAGCGAGGGGAAGCGCCTGAGACTTATTTTGGTGATAATTCGGTACCGGAGCGGCCAAAAGTGCGATCGCTCTCTTCAGAAATCGCCCGTGTATACCGCTCCCGCGTCGTCAATCCCAAGTGGATAAAAGGCGTTATGCGTCACGGCTACAAAGGTGCTTTTGAACTGGCTGCCACAGTGGACTACCTTTTTGCCTACGATGCCACGACCCACTGCGTCGAAAACCACATGTACACAGGGGTTGCCGAAGCCTATGTTTTTGACCCGGAAGTTCGTGCGTTTGTAGAGCAGTCAAATCCTTGGGCCCTGCGGGATATGGCAGAGCGACTGCTGGAGGCGAATCAGCGAGGGCTTTGGGACAGGGTGAGTGAGGAGATGGTGGATGGGTTGAGAGCGATCGCCCACGAAGCCGAAGGCAAAATCGAAGCGGGCTTATCTGATTCTTTCGTAGGCTCGTAACGTAGCCCTACCGCACCAGCAAATCATTAACCGTCACTGAGAGCGATGGAAAAAGCTGAGATTCAATCTGCATAGTTCCTACGTACGCTGCTTCTTGATAGCTATCTCCGTTCAACGACAGTACCGTCACCTTTTCTCTATGTGGGTCAATAATCCAATACTCAGGAATGCCTAACTCTGCATACTGCTCTTTCTTCCAGACATAGTCTCGTTTGAAATTAATACTACTTTCACTGCCAGGACTCATCACCTCCGCCACAAGTAGAGGCGGCACCATGTCAATCAAAATTGACTTCCGAGCAATCTCTAAATGTTCAGTCTGCATCACCATCAGATCCGGGATACGATTTACCCACTTATCTCCGATGGGTCGTACCTGCAATTCCTTGTTTCCGTTGCGAACTCTATCAGCCAAAATTCCGCCCTCGATCTGTGCGAGTTTCAGCATCAGTCGGATCGCTATCCACAAATTCATATCATCTTCTGAGGCCACCTCAATCAACTCTCCTGTGCTGAGCAAACGATGGTTAATCTCAGTAGATAAGCTCTCGTCATCTAAATATTCCTGATAGCTTTGGTAGCGAGCCCGGTTTTGAACAGGTGTGTAGGTCATTGCTCTAGCCTGATGAAGAAAGCAGGTAATCTCTATTCTATCGGGCTAGACTCTGCAATTTCACCACTACTAGCCGTCACACTCGGATCCACGCGGACCCAAAGCGCCAAATCTAACGCATCTTGTGTAGTTGCCAAGTTCAGCACCCGAGCGCTTAAGCCTCGCTCATCAAACTGCTGTAGGCTCAGTCGATCGCTAAAGTCTCCCAAAACGGTGGTGATTAAGCGGTCGGGCGCGGGCTGACCGTTCACGGCTAGGGTAGGTTCGCTCAGCGTAAGGCGATCGCCCTCCACAATCGCTAACCCAGCTTCTGCTTCCAAAAACAAACCACCCTCTTGCACTAAGTCTTCTAGCTCAACGCTAATCTTGACTCGGTTATTGTCCAAAAAGTCTAGCGTTGGATTAGCGATGCGGTATCGATTTCGCTCTCTCGACTGAGCCTGGTTTAGTCCGCCAATTTTGATTTTTGCCAGCCGCTCCATCACAAAAGGTGATGCCAAAAATGCATTCACATCCGCCTCCGTCAGCACAATATGCGCTGCCCCCTGAAACGCTTCATCTAAGACCACTTCACCCTGTCGCAGACTGTTGAAAGCCAAATCAATCGGGTCAGTTTCTAGCTCTGCCACTTCAAGGCGTAGGTCAGGAATGGGCGAAATCCCACGCCCTGCAATTCGTACCTTGCTGACCTTGCCTTGAAGCAGCTGATAAGAGGGCCCGTTATCGATGCGGATATCTAAGCTTTCTGCACCTGCTAACCGAGAGCGAATAGCATTTTCAGCCACCTGATCCACCACAATGCCCACGGGCGAAATGACTAACAGCAGGCTAGAGAGCAAAATCGTAATCAGTTCCATGCTGGTTTATGCCTTTAATGCTTCGATGACACTGCTGCGGTGACCCAGCTTTGCAGGGTGCTAACGACGGTTTCAATGGGCATATCTGCCGACTCACCATCGGCCCTTTTTACCACTTCTACCTTGCCGTCTTTGAGCGATCGCCCCGTCACCACCCGAAAAGGAATTCCCACCAGCTCAGAATCTTTGAACTTCGCCCCGGCTCGTTCCTTACGGTCATCTAACAAGGTTTCAACGCCCGCTGCATTGAGTTCTGTGTACAGCTTTTCGGCAGCGGCCATCTGGTCAGCATCGCCAATATTGGGGACCACGACGATGGCGTGATAAGGCGCGATCGCAATTGGCCAGATAATCCCATTTTTGTCATAAGACTGCTCCACGGCCGCCTGCGCCAAGCGCGAAACGCCTACACCGTAGCAGCCCATCTCTAACGGTGCATCTTTCCCTTGCTCATTGGTGTAAGTCGCGCCTAGTGCGGTGGAATACTTGTTGCCAAGCTGGAAGATATGCCCAATTTCGATGCCTCTAGCGGTTTGGATAGTTTGACTTGAATCGTGGATGGCGCGATCGCCCACCCTCGCTGTGCGTACATCTAGCACCTGCTTTGGCAGCTCAAAGTCCTTTCCCCAGTTAGCACCGACGACATGAAATCCTTGTTCATTAGATCCAGTTGCAAAGTTCTTCAGCTCTACAGCGGTCTGATCTACCAGCCGTAAAAACTTGGGCTCTAGATTTTTGACTTCCTTAATGTAGTCATCAGACAAGTCTGGTGCGATATAACCCAGCGGTAGTGGCTTGGTTGCCCACATTCCTTGAACCACTTCATCTGGTACTACCAGCGCAAGGACTGTAGAGGCCTTATAGTCGCTCGCCAGATTTGTCAGCGCATTCTGCAACTTCGTTTCATTGACATCTTGGTCGCCTCGGATGCTCACAATCACGAGTACGCGCCGCCCGTTGTCATAGGTCACCTGATACAAAACGTCTTTCACCACTTGCGTCGGTGAGCAGTCTAAGAAATCGACCATTGCTGCAATAGTCGCGGTATTTGGCGTTTCACGTTTTTCATACGTCGTGAAGGGCGAAGGCACTGCGTCTGGTGGTAGTGAAACCGCTTTTTCTACATTGGCCGCATACTTTCCATCTTCGGTGTAGAGCACTTCGTCTTCACCCGCTTCAGCTAGAACCATAAACTCAGTAGAGCCCGAGCCTCCAATGGCTCCAGAGTCTGCATCCACTGCCCGAAACTTTAGGCCCGTACGCCGCAAAATATTGCTGTATGCCTGATACATTTCGTCGTAGGTTTCCTTCAGGCTCTCGGGATTTGCATGGAACGAGTAGCCATCTTTCATGATGAATTCGCGGCCTCTCATCAAACCGAAGCGCGGACGAATTTCATCGCGAAATTTGGTTTGAATTTGGTATAAGTGCAGCGGCAGCTGGCGATAAGAGCGAATGGTGTCGCGGGCAACAGCGGTAATGATTTCCTCGTGGGTAGGGCCAAGGGCCAGCTCCTGCTGACGGCGATCGCCCAAGGTAAACATAATCCCTTCGGCTTTGGTGTAGGTATCCCAGCGGCCTGACTCCCGCCAGAGAGAAGCGGGCTGAAGCTGTGGCAACAGACACTCTTGCGCGTCCGTCGCATCCATCTCATCGCGAACAATGGCCGATATTTTGTTGAGCACTCTTAGCATCAAAGGTAAGTAAGCATACAGTCCGCTAGAGATGCGGCGGATGTAGCCTGCTCGCAGTAAGAGCTTGTGGCTCGGAATTTCTGCCTCTGCCGGGTCTTCTCGCAACGTGACAAAGAGCATTTGAGACAGTCGCATGGCCGAGGCGTTCCTTGAAGTAAAGCTAGTCTCCAACAAGTCTAGAACATCAGGTCACGAGAAAATTGCCACCGCTCTCAAATTCTTTGCCAGCGCCGACAGGAAGAAAGATGAGAACGCGCCAGTCAAAATATGATGTAGCCAGACTGTCAGTATATTTGTAC
>JBCBDN010000220.1:0-6788 GCA_038529685.1 Cyanobacteria bacterium J06598_1
GCGGCGATGGATCACATTGGTACCTACGGGTCACGGCATACGGAGGCGATCGCCACTACAAATCAAGCCACTGCCGAAATCAAATCGCTGTACTCAGTCGCCCAATCATCCTCAGTCGCCGCCTTAATATCCGTCAAAATCTGCCGACTCTCGTCATCGCCCCGCAGTTCTACGCCTTCTGCCTCTAGCGCTTTAGCCATCACAGGCAGCGCCTGAGACGCAATTTCTCGATTCACCAGCAGCGTTTCAATCGCATTACATGCGGAAGGATAGCCGACCTTAGCATCGACCGCAATGGACGCGGCCTGCTCGATATCGGCAGCGCTATCTACATACAGATGACAAATGCCATCGGCATGACCGAGCACCGGAATGCGGGTGTTGGCCTGCACGTACTGAACAAACTGGTTAGAGCCACGAGGAATAATAAGGTCTACATACTTGTCTAAAGCTAAGAGGGCGTTAGTTTCTTCGCGGGTGGTGAGCAGCTGAACCGCATTGGGATCAGCTCCAGCATTCGTGATGCCTTGACGAATGGCGGTGACGAGGGCGGTGCAGGAGTTAATCGCCTCGCGACCACCTTTAAGAATCACGCCATTGCCGGACTTAAGAGCGAGGGTGGAAATCTGCATCACGGCGTCAGGGCGCGACTCAAAAATAATGCCAAGCACACCGAGGGGAACGCCGATGCGTTTGAGAACCAGTCCTTCGTCTAGCTCTCGGTGAAGGGTCACTTCACCGGTAGGATCAGGCAAGTTAGCGACGCTGCGGACACCTTGGATAGCGCCTTTTAACTTCACTGAGTCCAGCTTTAAGCGGCCATAGAGCGGTTTAGCAAGGTTGTCTTTAACCGCCGCCTCTAAATCTTTCTGGTTAGCAGCCGTGATTTCGTCTGTCGCGGCTTCTAGGGATTGGGCGACCGCTTCTATGATTTTGTTTTTGGCGTGGCTAGAAAGTTGAGCCAGGGCGCGGGCGGCTTTTTGGGTTTTCCCAGCAATTTCCGGTAAGGAAGGCTTTGCTGATGCGGTGAGGGGTGTGGCAACTGGTGAGACCATAGTGAGTGCAAAGCTCCAAACAGAAAAGGCAACAATAAAAGTATGCCTATAATAGCCGCCAGACAAGCGCACCTATCGTTATTGGCACCTATCGTTATTGATGGGAACGCGGCTATTAATAAAACAAAGCTGGCGATAAAACAGACCCTATTCTGCCAGCCGTTGTTTTACCTGTTCACGAAAATCTCTCTCGGCAGCCATTTCGTCCTGCTTAGAATGCTCGATAAAAGTGTACAGATCTGTCTTCGTAATCATCCCAAAGGTGCTGCTACGCTCTGTTTCTGTATAGTCACCCTTTTGCAGCTGATATATTCGCAGATTATGACCGTCAAACCGCCAGAACTCAGGAACGCCCATCGCCGCATACAGCCGATTTTTATCAATATCCGTGTGCGTCATATCAACCTCAACCACTAAGTCAGGCGGCGGATCAGCTTGCAAGTTCACGGTGCGCCCAGCCACCAGAGATTGGTTTTGAATGTAATAGGCTTTGTCAGGCTCTGCGCCCCGATCAAGATCTTCTCGATCTAGCGTGATAGACCCCATCGACTTGAGTTTGAGTCCCATTTCTAGAACCAAAACCCGGATGAAAATATTGATGAGTTCGCTCGCCTGTTTGAAAATATTGATGAGTTCGCTCGCCTGTTCATGATCTTCTAGAGGCGCGGAGATCTCAAGCGTTCCGCATGAATAGACAAGACGAGCAGCACGGGTTTGCGGCAGAGCGCTCAAAGTTTGCTGATATTGAGCCCAGCTCAAATCGTGAAAAGTAACGCGCTATTCGCCGAAGGTTACGTCGGGTGGTCTTAGCGTGGTGACCATAGTTTCACACTGGAATTTCACACTGGATAGCGGGGGTTAACCGAGTTAAGGAACCTTACGCTTCATGTTACAAGACGTTTCTAACGGCTTCCATTTACTCAGCTTGATTACTTACTTTCAATCTCAATAGTGTCGAGTAGGTTCGTCGCAATTCTTTGACCTGCGCCAGGGTCGCCCATACGCTGTTTACCATTTTGGTAGACCAGCTGAAGGCGATCGGGGTCGCTGATGAGTTTGGCGATCGCACTCCCCACATCATCAGCCGACGACATCATCGCCACAGAAGGCCCCAGCATCTTCGCCTGCACCGTCGCAAAAGCAGACGTAAATTGAGGACCCTTCCCCGGCAGCGTAATCGCCGGTTTGCCTAAGCCCACAAACTGCTCGGTGGCGGTGCCTGCCGTAGCAATCGCAACTTCAGCCTCAGCCAAACAGTCGGTATACGCATCATTTGTGAGCACCAAAGTAACGTTCTGATAGGTGCAGATTGGATAGGGCTGCTGTTGGCGAGCCGCAATCAGCCCTGCGGCCAGGGCATCGGCTTCTAGGCGTTCGAGGGAAAGAGAAGGTGCGATCGCACCCAGCAAAATCAAAGACCGATTCGGGAAAGCCGCCGCTAGCCCTGGCACCGCAGACAATATATTCACCCAATTTTCATAGGCTTCAGGTGGCCGAGATCCAGGAATTAATGCAATGGTCAGCGGGTTTAACCTAGGCTTTGGAGACAAAAACAAAGCGGCTGCTTTCGCCTTATTTGGCCCCCCCGAGGTCACACTCACAGACGCAGCCTCTCCATCAGCAGTGGGATAAGTGACGTAATTATCGGACCCGCTGGTACTGGGCGAAGGGACTGGAGCCGCTGGTTGAAGTTGAGTCCGAAGGGCCTGCAATAAGGTAGCTAGCTTACCAGTCGGCGCTAGGCCGTCCATCATTGGATTCCCAGCGTACTGAGCCGCAACGCCCAGCGTCTGTAAATGATTGGCCGTCAGAGCATCGCGAACGAACACACTGCGACAGCGAGGGCGCGCCATCAGCCAGCGCTCCCAAGGAAAATACACCGAGCCCGACCATCCCTGTAAGCGATCTGAAAATTTAGCAATGGGCAGTTTGCCCCGTTCGTCGCGCAGCCAGTATTCTGATTTGGCCGTGCCAACAAAGTGGTAGGGCAGGCCACTGCGATAGGCAAACAGCAACGGCACGATGTCACCCACCGCCAAGATTTGAGGCGTGTGGGCAGCGGGCGCGCTAGTCCAGGTTTTTGTCCATTTTTTGACGGCTGAGAGCTGCGATCGCGTCAACCCAAGCAGTCCACCTTTCATATCCCGAGCTAATTGCCTAGGATCCTGATTCAAAAACCCGCCCGACGGAAGCACCTGAGTCGGCCCGACAATCTCAATACCCGCACTGCGATAGGCGCTGCCCACACCCGAAATGGGTAGCGCAGCCAGCTGAATATTTGGCTGCTGCTGAATCAGGGCAGTCAAAATGCGGCAGGCAATGACATCTTCGCCATGACCATTGCTAATGCACAGTAGGTTCATCGAAGGGCTAATAGCAATCGTTGCTAACGTCTATAAAGGGGCTAAGCTCCAAATCCTATCAAATACGCTGCAATCCATGACAACTGCCCCCGAAATCGCCAGCTCCAAAGAGGGACTCAGCGGCGAGCTAGAAACCTACTTACGCGCCACTGTCGCACCGCTCGCTAGCCGCTTAGATAGTGATGCTACGGCGCTTTTTGAGAGTTTTCATGGCTTGGGACAAAAAGGCTGGCTCGCCCCGAAAAATCCCACAGCGTTTGGCGGACTGGCGCTCAGCGATGACGACTATCGAATCTTTCAGCAGACGATCGCCCGCTATTCAGGCGCACTCGCCTTCCTCCAAACCCAGCATCAGAGTGCCGCCAGCTTGATCGCCAGCAGCCAAAACGCAGCGCTCCAACAAAAATATCTACCAGGCATGGCCTCTGGAGAACAACGCCTAGGCGTAGGATTTTCTCAGCTACGCCGTCGGCCAGCGCCTTTGGGTGCTCAAATCGAGCCAGACGGGTATCGACTAAATGGCACGGTGCCTTGGGTTACTGGCGCAGGACTGTTCACCGACTTTGTAACCGCAGCCGTACTGCCAGACCAAACCGCTGTATTCGGCGTCGTGCCACTCACCTCGCAATCGTCCCAAACGGGGGAACTCATAGTAGGGCAACCGATGGCACTCGCTGGAATGACGGCGACGAATACGGTAGAAGTTCAGCTACAGAATTGGTTCCTAGCGAAAGAGCAAGTGGTGGGGACGCGGCCTGCGAGATGGATTGAGCAGCGCGATAAATCAAACCCGCTCAGCCCGTTAGGCTTGATTTTTGGCTGCACCCAGGCCAGCCTCGATCAGCTGAATCAGTCACTGAAAAGAAGACAGATTGATCATGCGATCGCCCAGCAGCTACAGCTCAAACTCGCATGGATCCAGAGGGACTTAGCACGGGTTGCGAACCTACCAGAGGAAGCCAGCCTACAGAAAACCGCCTTTAGAGGACGGGCGATCGCCCTGATGAACACCTGCGCGCAAGCCGCCGTCATTGCCGCCAGCGGTGCGGCCAACGGCGCCCATCATCCAACGCAAAGAATATATAAGGAATCGTTGGTGTTTAGTGTCAGCGGGCAGACTACAGCCAGTGCGATCGCCACCTTCAACCGCCTTTTACAGTCGCTTTAATATCTCTTTGGGCCCTGTAAAAATAAACGCGCCATCTACCCAAAAGATGAGCCTGAAAGTGAAGGGATGTAACACTCTAAGTGCGGCTGTTAAGAAGAATGTTTTAAACAGTCACTGTGAGTTCTAGCGACCGCTTATGCGCTAAACCTAAAGACAATATAAAGGTTTTATAACTATGGACACTAGTCTACTTCGTAAGCTTTGGTCAGTGGTTGAGTCCGCGCCCAGTCAGCGGATTTCCAATTTAGATGATTCTGCACTCTTACGCTGGTTAACAGACCTATTAGAGTCAGACCCTGCCTTTGACCCTCGAAATTCATCCATCGTCAGCAACTACATTCGGACCCGGATGCCCCTGATTCGAGACCTCGCACAGCAGTCTTAGGCGATCACCTGAGGCGTTAAACCGCTCTTAATCTTTTCAAATTCTAAAGATGGGTAGCGGAATGTACTGATTTTCTCTGTGTAAAAGATGATAATGTTGAGCGCAATTACCGCTTGTTAGATTTAGGTAGTTGCGCTGAAAGCCGTATATGACGGGTCTTTTATCAAAGATTTTTGATAGGAGTCATCAGCCCAACTCAAAGTCTATCAAGCTAGTTGTGTTTCCCTTCTTCGGAATTGCGTGAGGTTTGATATGAAAAAATGGGGTATGACGCTCGCTGCGAGCTTGAGCGTATTGACATTGGCGAGCTGTGGCTCACCCGGTGCACCCGGCGGCGACGCTAGCAGCAGTTCGGAAGGCGGTGCTGGCGTCACCAATAGCCGGCTGCAAACCGTGATTGATCGCGGGGAGCTGAACTGCGGCGTAGACGGTGGTATTCCTGGCTTCAGCTTTGTTGAAGACGGCGCTTACTCCGGCTTAGACGTAGATGTTTGCAAGGCAGTGGCCGCCGCACTGTTTGGTGATCCTGAAGCCGTGGTTTACCGCAACCTCGACTCCACTGAGCGCTTTGAAGCTCTCAAAGGTGGCGAAGTCGACATGCTAGCGCGTAACACCACTTGGACCATTAGCCGCGACACTTCTGTAGGCATGGAGTTTGGACCTACCACGTTTTACGACGGTCAGGGCATGCTGGTGCGCCCAGCCGACGGCATTACAGAACTCACCGATTTTGAAGGCAAGTCAATTTGTGTAGAAGCCGGCACCACTACCGAGCTCAACCTCGCTGACCAAATGCGTCAAGCAGGTGTCACCTTTGAACCGCAAACCTTCCAAGATGCCGATGCGGCCTACGCGGCCTACGAAGCAGGTAGCTGTGAAGGCATGACCTCTGACAAATCCCAGCTGATTGCCCGTCGCAGTACGCTCACCAATCCTGATGAGCATGAGCTGCTAGAAGTCACCATGTCCAAAGAGCCTTTGGGTCCGCTCACTGGCAACAATGACTCTGCTTGGTTTGACACCGTTAAATGGGTTACCTTTGCGCTGATTGAAGCAGAAGAGCTCGGCCTCACTGCTGACAACATCGAATCCACTGGCGAATCGACTGATGACCCTAACATCAAACGATTTGTGGGCGCGGAAGGCACACTGGGTGAAGACATGGGCTTGCCCAACGACTTCGCCATGCGCGCGGTCAAGGCCGTCGGCAACTACGGAGAAGTCTACGAGCGCAACCTAGGTGCTGATTCACAGTTCAATCTTCCTCGCGGACAGAATGCACTGTGGAAAGATGGTGGCTTGCTCTACTCTCCCCCATTCCGCTAAGCAAACAACTCAAAGAACGTTTCAGCTGTTTCCGGGCAACTTGGCTCAGCTAAATAGAACGTGAGCAAGAGCACAGGCCGCCAGTACAATTGGCTACCTGTGCTTTTTTGCGGGTTTCTTGTTGAATTAGCTCTCCTAACCAGCGCTCTGATTAGGTGTTTTGAAAAGAGCAAGAAAAATAGATAATACGTTTCTTATAGGCAAGTGATAAGGGGCTCAAGTTATTGCTGGCAGAGGCTTATGATAGCCATACATAAATTCTCTTTGAGCCCACAAGCTGAGCTCTAGAGAAGTTAAAAGGCTCCGTCTTTTGGAAAACTTTGGGCATAAAACTGTTGGACTGTAAGAAAACAGACCGAATGTTACGTAGCTTTGCTGCATAGTTGCCTAAAGGGCTGAGATTTCCCTTTAATGTCTACGGCTGAAAACGCTATTTTTCAGTGACAGAGACCGAGCGTGAAGCTTCTTTTACTGACCGATAAAAATTTATG
>JBCBDN010000221.1:0-6742 GCA_038529685.1 Cyanobacteria bacterium J06598_1
TACGGCATCAAATAGGCCGTATAACATCAGCAATATCAGGTATAAGTTAATACCAAGCAAAAAGCAGTTGGCTACCTTGCTAAAACGTATGTGAACGCTGGAAGAGCCTGGTACATCGCTATATAGGGTGACTATGCAAGCACCGTTATAGTCAAGTGATGTATTGAGGTTTGCGTAGGCGCTGTATAAAATCAGCCCTGTCAAAGCGCACAGAGTCCGCTCCATTTACTAACTCCTCCTAAACCCTGTGAATACTCAAGAATTTGAAAGTCAGTATCAAGAGTCCGTCAGTAAAATTTTGAACGAGCTACAGTCGATGGCGATTATCTCTAACCGACTAGAGTCTACGATTGTGGAGGTGGGCACCTCAGTACAACAACTCAATAAAATGGTTGAAGACTACATTAAAGAACAAGATAAGCCCAATACATCCGGTCGCCCTTAGAAGTCCTTTCAGGTTTCAGGTTGTTACGCTTCAGATGGCCTCTATTCTAGACGGCCCTTATTCAGATGGCCTCTGTGAAAGGCCTCTATGAAAGGCTTGTTAGAAAGGCGTGTTGCTAACCACTGATTAACCACGCGACCGTTTCGCTCAAGTCAGCCGGTAAAATAGGCTTAGTCAGATAAGCATCTGCCCCTAGACGGTAGGCTTTTTGCTTGGCACTCGTACGGCTGTAGCCACTCACAACCAAAATAGCGAGGTGGTGCCATTGAGAATGTGATCTCAGCTGTTCAATCACGCTGTAGCCATCAGCCACTGGCATTTTGAGGCTCAAGATCAGCACGTCAGGCTGGTAGTCAGCCAAGCATTCGAATATTTTCCGTGGGTCGGCTAGCGGGAACACGCTGTGGCCACACTGCTCTAAGTAATCAGCAAACAAAATACGGTTGCTGTAGTCATTTTCTAAAATTAAGATTCGACCCTCGGGTGAGTTTGTCCGCTGCGAATCGAAGGACTTTGTAGCGGGCGATTTTCTCTGAGACACTTTCTGTAGAGCTCTCTCTGGAGAATTAGAGATATCAGGAGAACTTGTTATTAGTATGTGCGCTCCGTCATAGATTTGGCTCGGCTTTCATCACACAAAGCACACTTTTTCATACTTTCTTCATCTCTGAGCCAAATCATTATGCCTCTGAGCTAATCAGTTCCGGACCGATTGATAATTCATCTGATGCGATCGCGCCAGCTTGAGCGTCTATCTTCTGTAAGAGAGGCGTTTGATTCGATACAAACTCACCGATTTTTCCGATTGCCTTACTGATAACGTTGGGTTCGCGCACTAGCGCAAAGCGAACATAGCCCTCTCCTGAAGGGCCGAAGCCTCGTCCGGGTGCGAGTGCTACCCCGGTTTCGGCTACAAGGGCACGACAAAAATCCATAGAGTTATCGGCCCACTGATGCGGCAGTGTATGGGGCAGCTTAGCCCAGATGTACATCGTGGCATCGGGCGGGGCAACGGACCAACCGATAGCGTTGAGGGCGGTGACCGCAGCGTTACGACGGCCAGCAAAGGTCTTTACCATGTGGGTGACACAGTCTTGAGGGCCTGAGAGAGCGGCGATCGCACCTCTCAAAATGCCGCGATACTGATTGAAGTCTACCGTTGCTTTGACCTGTCGCAGCGCCTTAATCAAACGGGCATTGCCAATGGCATAGCCCACTCTAAATCCGCCCATATTGTAAGACTTAGACAGTGAGAAGAACTCAATAGAGACAGCCCGATCGAGATCGGCCTGAAGCACAGAGGATGCAAGCTCGCCGTCAAAAGTCAAATCGCCGTAGGGAAAATCGTGTACTAGCACGATGTTATTGAGCTGACAGAAGGCGACGGCTTGCTTGAAAAAGGAAAGCGGGGCAACCGCAGTCGTGGGGTTGTGCGGATAGCTCAAAACCATCATTCGCGCTTTGGTCAGCACAGCTTCTGGAATATCGGAAAGAACAGGCAAAAAATTATTGTCAGCCGTTAGCGGCATCGTATGAATCGTGCCGCCGGCCAAATAGACGCCCCCGGCATGGGAAGGGTAGCCAGGATCTTGCAGCAGCGCTACGTCCCCAGGATTTAGCACCGCGAGCGGCAGGTGAGCCGTGCCCTCTTGGGAACCAATCAATGGCAACACTTCAAGATCAGGGTCGACCGCAATGCCGAACTTGCGCTCGTACCAGTGGGCAGCCGCGACGCGAAAGTCTCGGGTGCTATTGAACAGGGTGTAGCCGTAGGTGTCTGGATCTTTGAGAGCAGTGGAGATGGCCTCTAACACGTGGGGCGGCGTGGGTAAATCGGAAGAGCCTAAGGATAGATCAATAATAGGTTTGCCGCTGGCGATCGCTTCAGCTTTCGCACTGTCCATATCTGCGAAAACGTTGGTTTGGAGCGGGGCGATGCGATCGGCAATTTGCATGGGTCGAAGGCTAAAGATAATAAAGTAGCATCCCCCACCTGAAGTCAATGCTCAGGCGGGGGAGTTTTTGATTCTATTTAGATTCTGTAGAACAGCGCCCTGGCAGTTGGCCAGAACTGTCAGCCAGAGTCTAGAGGTTGTCTAATTCGGACTTCAGGGCTTCTAGCTCTGCATCAACAGCAGCATCTTTGGGCGCAGCTGCTGCTGGCTCATCGGCGGCTGGTAGGGCTTCTTGAGTAGGCGAAGATCCGCCTAGCATTTGGGCCTTCATAGCTTCTAGCTCGTAGTCCACATCGCTACCAGATTCTAAAGAGGCAAACTGGCTCTCTAGGTCTGCACCTGCAAGTTCTGCGGCGGCCTGACCACTGGCCTCCATTTGCAGCACTTTTTCTTCCATCCGCTCAAAGGCACTCATCGCGCTGCTGGTGCCCAAGGTCCCAACGCTCTTTTGGAGCTGCTCATTGGCTTTGGCCGCACTGGCACGAGCCTTGAGCATGTCTTTTTTGGTTTTCGCTTCAGAAATTTTGCTCTCTAGGGCGATCAGCTGACGCTTGAGCGTATCGACAGAGGCCGACTGCTGGTCGAGTTGGCCTTTGAGGCCAGCGGACGTTTCAGAATAGGTCTTTTTGCGAACGAGGGCTTCGCGGGCGAGATCTTCTTCACCCTTTTGGAGGGCGAGTTGAGCTCGCTGCTGCCAGCTGGTGGCGGCAGACTGGGCTTTGTCAGCCTGCTGCTGAACGCGTTTTTGGGAGGCGATCGCCTTGGCAACGGCCTGACGCATCTGCACCAGGTCCTCTTGCATATCGATAATGGCCTGATCCAGAATCTTTTCAGGATCTTCAGCAGAGCTGACCGCTGCGTTTAGGTTGGAGCGCACCACTCGGCTAACGCGATCAAACAGTCCCATATCGTTTTTCCTTAGGTTTTAACGGGTTTGCAAAGTTACTCAAACGTTTTCTCAGCCGACGGCGCAAACGCACAAGCAACTCAAGATCATTTTGGGCAGGTTATTCAAAAGATACCGCAGGAAGTAAGGAAATTCCTGATTTTTTCTCTAACGTTTCTTCACAATTTTTGTGGATACGTTTGGCAATGCCAGTTGCTGTTCAATCTTTGGGAAGCCATCCTACTTAGATCATCAGCTCAACTCTCTAGAATCAACCGTCTGAAATAAGTGGAGCCAGGGCAGGAAGGCAAGGGATTTCGGGGGTTTCAGATAACAGAGCGCTGTGAGCTACACCCGCTTTGTAGGCAGCGATCGCACCCACTGCTTCCAAATAAGTATTGACCGTAATCGCTTTGATCCCCAAATCCGCAGGCTTCACCGCCATCGCTGTGGTGTTTTCTCTCACCGCAATCACCTGAGCTGCACGCTGTGCCAAACTCATCACCGCACTTCCACCAAAGGCAGTTTCTGGTACGACGACCGCATCTACATCGCAGGCGCGAATAGTCTCAGCGCGATCAGCCGTCTTATCCGTTGAGAACTGCGGCGCCCGACTCAACCCAGCTAGCACACAGGTCAAAAAGGTATAGCCAATTTCTTCTGCCGCTGAGCGGGGCGCAACCTGTGGATCTAGCGGCAGCGGCGCGAGCGCAGGCGCATGAGCACAGGGCAACTTAAAGGTTCGCACCACCAAGTGGCTAATCACCGCTTCTACCCCCGCCAGCAAATCGACACCCTGTCCTTGCCGGTAAGCGTTCAGCGCGGCGGAATCTTCGTCGTCAGGGAACCGAGCAATCACTGCGATCGCCCGAACCTTAGCGGCTGTAATCAGCCGTTCTGCTGCCCGTAGCAGACTCCCTGGATGCGTCAACGTTCCCCAAGAAGCCCCCGAAGCGGCTGTTTGCAAACTGACCCCCAAGGGCATATCGGTAACGGTATGCGCCCTCACATCTAACCCTAGGGTCGCTCTGGCGGCATCGGCAGCCTGTAGGTGCCGCCAGCGCAAATCATCTTCTACGGCCTTGTCGATAATCAGTCCAATGGGGTTTTGATGAACGGGGCTAAGTCTCCATCGCCCTGCTGCAAACTGGTCTAGGCCATAGCCTTCTACGTAGTAAGCGTTAGGCATAGGCCAGTACAGCTGCGCCCCGTTCAGTACGTTGGGATGGGTAATGAGTCGGTCGGTCACGCTAGCCAGGGTCCGAGCAATTGGCAGTGCGTCGCCTGCGTAGCCGCCCATTGCTGCGCCAATACCGGTTGGAATAATTAGAACAGTGGTGTGCGGCTTCTGAAGCATTAATTCTGAGTCACTTGAGTCATCAAAGCGTGGTGACGACGGCTTCTATGTGAGCTGTTAGCTGCTGAGTTGTGGGGTCGGTGGTGAGGTGGGTAATGGCCCAGCGGAGCGGGTCACCGTGGGTGCTCAACCGGGTTTCTATGCGCGATCGCAGTGCATCCGAGCTCAAAATTTCCGCCCCCAAAACCGCCGAACGTAACTTGCTCGGCGGCGCTTGAACTGAGACTTGCAGGGTAATCAACTGCGTCTTCATCGGCTCGGCCTTCTATCCAGGCTGACCAAACTGACGAGCATACACCTCGTCTTCCTTCTCGGTCTCTATTTTCAGATCAGACGTGGCCAATGCTACGCACAGTAGCGCATACCCATCGGCCTGTAGCTCAGGGCTAACCCCCATGCCATCTTCTTGGTTGACGCTGCCTTCGGTTACCAGAGCCGCGCAAGTTGTACACACGCCTGCGCTGCAAGAAAATGGCAGATCTAGACCTGCTGCCTGTAGCGAATCCAAAATCGGCCTGTCATCTGGCACTTCAACCGTGTGGAGCGCTCCCTGGTGCGAGACTTCAACGGTAAACGTTTTTCCCATCTTTAAAAATTGATACTTGAGTTAGTTGGTAGATCACACTTTTTAGTGGATGTGCAGCCCTATTAAGAGGCTACCTGACCGGGGAAAGCGCGATCAAATTCTTCGAGCAAATCGTCCATTTCTTCGAGTGCCTGATTGATATCAATTCGCAGTGTGCCGATACCGGGCTGTTCTAGCAGCTTGAGTAAAGACTGACGCTTGGAGCGAATCAGCTCGATTCTGGTTTGTAGGGCAGAAAATTCCATATTCAAGGAGTCTCCGAGATGAGTTACATTTCTTTATAGAGTAATTACTTAACAGGATAAGCACATATGGGCCGCAGCGCATCTGCACCCGTGCCTAACCACCCGTCTTTTTCGGAACATCATTCACTATGCGTAAGATCCCCCTCGGCACCGTCCTCCTTGTAGTTGGGGCCATTCTCACTACTCTCGGCTTCGTGGCCTATGCCCAAGAAAATGCCACTTTGAACCTCGTGGGCTTCTTCTACGGCGTGCCGATTCTCCTTGGGGGACTCGCCCTGCGCGCAGCTGAGCTAGAGCCTGTGCCCTACACCGAGCCAACCAGTGAAGCCGTGATCAAACTGCGAGATCAGGCCACCCAAACGCAAACCCAGGTCCGCAAAGACGTCACCCGCTACCGCTACGGCCAAGAAGCCCATTTGGACGAAACTCTAGAAAGACTGGGGCTCAGCCCTAATGACACCCAGCGCCCTGTGCTGGCGGGCATTCATGAAGAGCAGCGAGACGGTGCCTACACCCTGGTCTTACAGTTCGATTCGCCTTTTGTTCCGTTTGAGAAGTGGGAAGAAAAACAGCCTAAAATTGAGGCTTTCTTTGGGCCTGGAATTACGGCTGAAGTCAGTCAGGAAGAGGACGAAAAAGTTTCAGTGGCGATGAAGGCTGTCGTGGCTTAAAAAGTCATTTTTCCAGTCGTACTGCGTACCACTGCACCGACTCCCCCGGCGCAGTCTCAAACTCGCAGTGCGTTTCTATTAAGTATTTGGCCTGCGCTCCGGCGGAGGTCATTTTTTTGAGCTCTGGGGGCAAATCGCCTTTGTAGGCACCGACGACTTCCGTCAGCTTTTCGAGCAGCTCGGGCGGGGTCATGAAGGTTTCGGTGGCGTCGGGTGTGAGGAATACAAACATTTCCTCGCTGTACATCATGGAATCGGCCATAGGGCATTACTCAAGAATTGGGTGAGTGAGCGTCGAATGGTTAAGAAGATTGAACTATGCGATCGCAATGATTCAATCTTCTTGAAATCAGACGCGCAGACGTGATCACAGTGTTAGAATTTTGACACATTCCCCACAATCCCGACCGGATTACCGGGGTATGAGTTTTATTAAGATAACTGATTCCATCACGGGCCAAATGACCCAGCCAAGCCACCTCTAGAAGTCACCTAAAGGTCACCCAAGTTTAGGTCATCGCACCCCCACAACACGCTCATCACCTCCTATCTCCTCATGGTTCAAACGCCGCTCCGACCAGCCGAAAAAAAGGTTTC
>JBCBDN010000222.1:0-6724 GCA_038529685.1 Cyanobacteria bacterium J06598_1
CGGGAGAACGCGCAGGCACCGCCACCATTTTCCGCTGGCGCGGTCAAACCATGACCGAAGCAGAACAGCTGGGCAAAACCGAACCCTTCCTCTCCAGAATCGATCCCTACTCACGCCTACACAACAGCGGCTCGGCCCATCTTCCGTACTACGCCCGCGTGCATCCGACCGAAGGCCGACTCATCACCGCCCAAATGAGCTTTCCCCGAAAATCTGACACTAAGGCAAATGCCATGCGCCTAGGCGATATTGCGACCAGTGCGAATGGCACGCTTTATTTCGGCGGAGCAGCGAGTGCTTCGATTGCGAATCGGGAGAATTTAACCCTGAATGGGGTGTCGGTGGGTGGCTATGGCGGAAGAGATCGGGCTTGGATGGCGATCGCGCCTGATTTTCAGGCGCGCAACTTTTGGACAGTGCTCGCCGCAGAAGGCGGGAAAGGAATCGTTCGAGGGGTAGACGCTGGCTACGGCTACAGCGCAGCCCTCAGCAATGTAGAGAGTGGAACAATTCCTGTCACAGCAGGAGAAAGCACAGGCAGTGTCTTCCTTAGCTTTACTGTCGACTGATGGCATAACAGCGTTGAAACACTAACCTAGTGCTAGCTATGTAACACCGGCTAAAAGTCACTAGGATCAACGCCCAGCTCACGTAGCTTGTCGGAGAGCTTCGCTGATCGATCTCGCTCTGAGTCCAAGGCTGATTGCGTAGCAATCGCTTTCTCTTGAGCAGCAGCAGCCTCCTCTTGAGCGACAGCAGCCTCTTCTTGAGCAGCAGCAGCCTCTTCTTGAGCAGCAGCAGCCTCCTCTTGAGCAGCAGCAGCCTCCTCTTGAGCAGCAGCAGCCTCCTCTTGAGCGACAGCAGCCTCCTCTTGAGCAACGGTGGCAGCTTCATCAGGTGTGGGCATAAGCTCACCCTCAAGGCTGAAAAAACGTAGCTGCTGCTGATAAACGCCCAAGTGGAACTGAAGCTGCTCGCTCCATAGCCAACCACTGGGTGTAGGTTCAATAGGTTGATACGTGCCTCTGATTAGCGCGAACCCTTCAAACTCCTGCGTATCTGGATCAAACCAAAAGTACTCAGGCGTGCGAAAAGTCTCGGCATAGAGCTGCTTTTTAAAAGTGCGATCGACTTCGGCAGTTGAGTCAGAAAGCAACTCTACAATGACGTTTGGGTACTTGCCGTCTTCATCCCATACGGTCCAACTTTTGCGAGGATGTGGCGAAGTATCTAAAACCACAAAAAAGTCAGGGCCTCTGAAGTCTTCGTTTTTCCGCTGCCGAGGGCTGTAGTAAACCGTCAGATTACCCGCTGCAAAGTAGTCGTCACGATCTTGCCAAAGCCAGTGGAGGCAGTTGAGTAGCAGCAGCATCTGCTGCAAGTGAAGAGTAGTTTCCAAAGGGGGTTCGTCGCTGTAGAGATTGCTGGGGGGCCAATTGACAGCACCTTCTTCTACCTCTGCTTTTGCAGCAGAAGACGTTGTTGTTGGCGCTTCGGGCGAACTGGGTGCAGCAGTTAAAGGTGTCATGGCAAACCCACGCATTTATAAAGGCTTACCCTCTATCTTAGCGGAGGCTCAGCAAAGGAGGCAGCTTCTCCTGAAACTGCCAACACAGCTACGCTCAGTGCCCAAAACGCTGCTACTATCGGGCTGACGTTGCTTTTTTCTATCCGGATGAGAACAGGAATGTTGGGATGGGAGTATATGGCGTCTTCTTTAGTGACGGTGAATGCGGCTGCCAATACCCAACAGGAGTGCCAAAACACCCGACAGGAGTACCAAAACAAAAAAGCGGTCAACTATCGATGAACTGATGCAAATACTTTTCCTACATCCAAACTTTCCGGCACAGTTTCGTCACTTGCTCCTGGCACTCAGGAACGATCCTCGTCATCAAGTTGTTTTTTTAACTCAGCAACAGGGGAAGCCCCTAGCAAATGTTCAGAAGGTGACTTATCAGGTTTCTCGTTTGCCCTCGGAACAGACCCATAGCTACATCCAAGATTTAGAACAATCTGTGCTGGAAGGGCAGGCGGCCTATCGGCGGTTGCTAAAGCTAAAAGAGACGCAGGGCTTTTATCCTGATGTGATCTACGCTCACTCGGGTTGGGGGTTAGGACTGTTCATGAAGGATTTGTTCCCGAAGGCCACATACCTTTGTTTTTGTGAGTGGTTTTATTTAGCCAGGGGGTCAGATGCTGATTTTGACCCGGCAGATCCGGTTGATCAAGAGACAGCGGCAAGACTACGCATACTGAATGCGTCACTATTGATTGATTTGTCTAGCTGCGATCGCGCACTTTCACCCACCCACTGGCAAAAGCAACAGTTCCCCTCAGCATTTCACAGCAAGATATCAGTTTGTCACGACGGCATTGACACGACTTTTTTTCGGCCCAATACAGAGCACCACAAATTAGTGATTGAGCCAGATACACCGATTGCCTGCCCCAAGCGACTGGTGCTATCGGAGATGGAAGAGGTTGTGACCTATGTAGCTAGAGGGATGGAGCCGTATCGTGGATTTCCTCAATTCATGGCAGCCGTCGCGCAGCTACAGCGGCATCGACCGAACTGCCACGTGGTGATTGTGGGTAAGGACTGGGTGGCCTACGGCAAAAACCTGCCCAATGGCAAAACCTACCGGCAGCAGGCCCTAGAAACGCTGGACTTAGACTTATCTCGCATTCATTTCACCGGACTCTTGAAATACGCAGAATACTTGCAGGTACTGCAAGCCTCTGATGTACATGTGTACTTGACCTATCCCTTTGTGTTGTCTTGGTCAATGCTGGAGGCGATGGCAACAGGATGTGTGGTGGTGGGGTCTCGCACGCAGCCGGTAGAAGAGGTGATTCAGGATGGAGTGAATGGCCTACTAGTTGATTTCTTTCAGCCGGAAAGAATAGTAGAACGGGTCATTGAGGTGCTAGAGCATCCTAGTAAGATGCAGACAATGCGGGCACAGGCACGACAAACGATTGTCGATCAATACAACTTAGCTAACTTATTGCCTCGGCATCTAGAGTGGATTCAGGTCAAATGAAATCAACTGACCCAAGAGAAAAACCTTTCAACTGCAATAGCAGCTTGCAGCAAGCGCACTTTATTGATCATTATTTAAGGCTCACATTATTTAAGGCTCAAATGATCTAGGGTATGGGCATACCTGTAGCGTTCGCCTCGTAGTGTTCGCTTAGTCTATGCGTCGGCCTTACTTTCTGATTGCGGCAGCAATCCTAATCAGCCTTATACTCCTGCTCAGCGCAGTGGGTTCACTTGCGCAGCTGTATGGCGCGATCGCAACCATCTCACCCCTGCTGGCGCAGCTAGTACTGGCTTTAGTATTACTCGCCTTGGCCGGGGCGATCACCGTTCTCTGCCGCTATGCTTGGCTGTTTTTACGCCCCAAACACAAACGCAACATCACCCTACCCAAAGAAGCCGATAAAGTCGCCGCTGTGAGCCTGCAGGCCACCCAGCAGCAGGTCAGCCAAATCAAAGATGAAATTGCCAGGCAGGCATTGGAAGAGAAATCGCAGGCAATCGCTCAGCGGCTAGCGCGCCAAACATTTCAGATTGTGGTGTTTGGGCTCGGTTCTACCGGAAAAACAGCGCTCGTGAATGCGCTGGTAGGAGAAATGACTGGAGAAATCGCCGCAACCATCGGCACAACAGAAGAAGAGAGAACGCATCGGATAGTACTGGAATCGGACGGGCCAAACGCGGGTAGGGAACTGTTGATGACAGATACCCCTGGACTGCTAGAAGCAGGGGTTCTGGGTGAAGCTAGAGAACAAACGGCGAGGGCACTCGCTGCGACGGCAGATTTGTTGTTATTTGTCATTGACAACGATTTGCATCGGGCGGAGTATGAGCCGCTGCAGAGGCTGATGGAGATTGGGAAGCGATCGCTGCTGGTGTTTAATAAGTGCGATCGCTACTTACCCACAGAAAAAGAACAAATTATCCAACGGCTCAGAGAAAGAACAAAAACCCTACTCAAACCAGAAGACGTTGTCGCCACTGCGGCCTACCCTTCACCCGCCCAGCTATCAGACGGCAGCCTCGTACAGCCAGACCCAGAGATCGCAGTCCTCGCAGCACGCATTTTGAGTATTCTACAAACAGAAAGGACAAACCTGATGGCAGGCAACGTACTATTGCAGTCTCAGCAGCTCAGCCGGCAGGCACGTGCTTTATTAACCGAACAGCGCCAGCAAGAGGCCGACACCATCGTAGAGCGATATCAATGGATAGGCGCAGGCGTGCTGGCCGCGACCCCGCTTCCTGTAGTAGATATGCTAGCGACCGCCGCCGTGAATGCTCAAATGGTCATTGAGCTAGGGCGAGTATATGGCATAGAAGTCAGCATTGAAGAAGCCAAGGCGCTGGCTTTGTCGCTAGCCAAAACGATGGCCGGATTAAGCATTGCTAAAGGCGCGATGAAAATGCTTGCGGTAGGGCTACAGGTCAATATTGCGACCGCCGTTGCTAGCAAACTGGTACAGGGTGCGAGCGCAGCCTACCTCACGCGAATTGCAGGCAAAAGTTTTATCACTTACTTTCAGGCTAATCAAGATTGGGGAGATGGTGGCATACAGTCCGTTGTAGAGCAGCAGTATAGGCTCAATCGACGAGATGAGTTTGTAAAACAGTTTCTACGCAGCGCTACTGAAAAATTATGTCACCCTTGATAGATGACAAGAGGCAGGGCGCTTCTCTACCGTGAGGCATAGAAGCCAAGCAAGATAAAGCACAAGCGTAGTAGATGAGCACAAAATGACCTTAGTTTTTTCCTTAGTGGGTGGGCTGCTGGTGGCGATCGCCATACAGCTAGTTTTCGCTAACTTGGGAATAGCATTGGGGCTCACTGTACTGGACTGGGCACCAGTCAAGGGTGCAGCAGAGAGAATCAAAGGAAATAACCAGGAGACAGATAAGTCTTTAGAGACAGAAGCCTCACCAGAGGCTCCGGAGGGTGGACCTCAGCAGAGCTTACCAATTACTCCCTTTTTGGGCTTTGGAGTAGCCGTTGGATTTTCAGGCGTTATCTTTATCTCGACGCTGATTTCGGTAGAGTTTGCGCAGCTGTTTGAACCGCGCAGAGGCATTATCTTTGGGCTGATTTTTTGGTCGACTTACTGGCTGCTGTTTACTTGGATTAGCTCTACAACCATTGCAGGCATTGCCGACTCGCTGCTAGGGACTGCGCTGAAAGGCGGGAAACAGCTAGTTTCTACCCTTAAAGAAGCCGTTAATCAGCCAACTGAATCAGCAGAAAAAGAGCCTTCTGCTGAGCGGTCTATGCTGCAAACGTTGATTGAAGAAGTCTCTGAGCTAGCAGAAAACCAGAAGGATTTGCCGACGCTACTGGCCAACCAAAGAGAGACCCTGCTGGAGGAGATTTGCGATCGCACCAGCCTCTCCACCGCCGAGGCCGAAACGATTGTAGAAGAATTAGAAACACCCATCAGCTCGCCTATTCCACCCTCACCGACAGCAGCCCCATCAATCGCCAAACAAACGCTCCTATCACAGCTGAATCTTCCTAGCTGGCAGCAAGTTTTGAGGCGCACCTTAGATAAAGTCGACCTCTCAGACTGGGATGTAGAAACACTTTGGCAGCAGCTCCCGCTAGATTCCGACAAGGTGCAGTATGCAACCGCTCAATTTGTGGAGTCGGCAACAGCTGTTTTACCAGGTGTTCATGAGCGGGAGTCCACTCAACCAACAAAAGAACAGCCTACAAAAGCACAACCAGCGAAAGCACAGCCCGCGAAAGCACAGCCAACGAAAGCACAGCTCGCGGCGATCAAAGCCATTCAGGCAAAAGTCATTTCATACTGTCGCTACACCAGCACAGACGCACTCAGTCCAGAAAAGCTGGTCGATAAACTCACCACCCAGCAAAGAGAACATGGCCTAACCAACGACAGCGACCTGCTACAAACTACACTCGATATAAAGGCAATAGAGTCTGTTCTTTCTAGACGTAAAAAGCTAACACCAGAGAAGAGAAAAAAGCTGATTGTAGCCTTACAGCACGTATGCCCCAGCGCCAACGAATCAGCAGCAGAACCCAAAGAAACAACCGATATTTCTATTCAACAATTTACTGAGCAGGCGTATGAAACGATAGAAGCGCAGCTAAAAACCGTAGACTGGTCTAAAACATCACTAGAAGATATCAAACCCGAAGTGATGCTGTTGCTAGAGCAAATAGAACGAACCAGCCAAGGGCGATCGCTTGACTGGAGTACACTTACCTCACGCATTCAGCTACCTGCCACTATCAAAGAAGACTTTATCAACTGGTTCGACGCTAGGTGGCGCGCCCAGGTTCAATCACTACACCCCGCCGCCGCCGTCCAAGGGACTCAGCATTTATCGCAACAGCTCGCAGGCCAAATCAACCACTATTTGCATCATCAAGAGAAGTCTGAGCTAAGCCCAACGGAAATAGCGCAGAATTTGACTCAGATGGTGGGAAGTGCGATCGCTACGCTACCCCAACCCTCCGAACTTGCAAATATCTCAGAGATTAGCGAACTAATCGATACAGACACCTGGAAACAACAGCTCTGGAATCCAACACAGTGGCGAGCATCTCTAGAGAAAAGAAAAGATCTCACCGCTGAAGAAATTCAACAGATTTTGGAGTGGGGAGAGCAGGTATGGGAGCCCAAAGTGCAGCAGGTCACCAGCTGGCTCCAGGCAGCA
>JBCBDN010000223.1:0-6690 GCA_038529685.1 Cyanobacteria bacterium J06598_1
TTCTAGGTCTAACGTCACATACGAAAAGCCAAATTCCTGAAATGCCTCAACCAACGTAGGCAAGTCAGCTTGACTCACAAATCCCGAAATCTCCTCAGGCATCAACTCAATTCGAGCGGTCTCACCGTCGGAGCGAACTCTCAAATTTCGATAGCCCAAGTCTCTCATATAGCGTTCTGCTCGCCCCACACGGTGAAGCTTTTCTGTTGTGATCAGTTCGCCGTAGGGAAAGCGAGAGCTGAGGCAGGGCTGCGAGGGCTTGTCCCACCAGGGGAGGCCGAGGTACTTAGAGATTTCACGCACTTCTAGCTTAGTGATGCCGACTTCTGCAAGGGGCGATCGCACGCCTCTCTCTTTTGCCGCCAGTATCCCAGGCCGATAGTCCTGCAAATCGTCCGCATTTAGCCCATCTACCACATACTCGTAGCCCAGCTCATTGGCCAGCGGGCGCAGCGTATCGTGCAGCTCGCTCTTGCAAAAGTAACAGCGGTTCACCGGGTTGGAGGTGTAGTCTTCGTTGTCCATTTCGTGAGTTTCTACCACTTTGTGAACGATGCCTATTTGCGCGGCCTGGGTCTTTGCATCTTCAAAGTCTTCTGGCATTAGGGAAGGGGAATTGGCCGTGACAGCAAGGGCGCGATCGCCCAACACATCCCAAGCCACTTTCGCCACCAGCGTACTGTCAATCCCACCCGAATAAGCAATCAGGGCGCGATCCATCTCACGAAAAATTGTTTGAAGCTGAACCAGTTTATCGGACATGTTGGACGGCAAAAAGCGTTACGAAACTCCAGATTTCACTCTAACGCTTCTAGTCAGATTTTAGCGGTCAAACTTCAGCCAGCCAAAAACATCTCCAACCGTTAGTTTCAGCAACGACGCAAACGCTGGAACGCACGGGACGTGGTTGGGTTCCAGTAGCCGTTCAACCCTATCATCTGAGCGACAAGTTGAAATTGAACGATTATTAGGATTGATTAGCCAGCCTGCTTGCGTACCATTCTCTACAGCATGAAGAACTTTATCCCACACCTTTTCTCGGCTTTGATCAGGCGACAGTATCTCAATAGCCCAATCTGGGTGAGCCATAGATTCATTGGAAATCTCGCCATCGTCATCCAAAGGAAGTCTTGACCAAGTGAAAACGCTAACATCTGGCACGATAGACCGTCCAGCAAAAGTACACCTCAGCTCCGGAAAAGCATACGCAATTTTGCGCTTTGCCAACAATTCGTTGATCGCTGTGAGTAGCTCAGATTGAATCAGACTGTGCTGCGCTTTTGGCATTGGCTTCTGAATAATCTGGCCATCAATATACTCACTAGCAGGCTTCGTTGCAGGCAGTGCCAAAAACGCTTCTAGGGTGAGTCTTTCAACGGGTGCTTGAACCATAGCCAGTAAGCCATTATCACTGCTTTGGAACTATTGTAGCGGAGCATCTAAAACAGGAGCAGACCCTCTAGAACTGACGCCGCTCAAATACAGTTACGGTTACAGTCAACAGCAGCGCAGTATAAATTAAGCCGTAAGCTGCGTTCTCAAACAGCCCCCCGCCGCTAGGGGGAGCTACAAATCCATTGGCGATTTCATTTTTTAAGTTCAGTCGCTCTAGGTCAGGCAGTACCAAAAAGAGCCCTTCTGCCACCCGGCGAAAGTTTTCGCTCTCAGCAATTTTATCGAGCGCCAAAATATTGCGCGTCTCATGGCCAACGGCAAAAATCGCCAGGGTCATGAGGGTTGCAAGCACCGTGCTAGTCACCACGCCAAACATCATGGCAGCCGCAATCAGCAGCACCATCTCCAAAAACATGAAGGACGTCGCCAGCAGCATGAGGCCAAGCTGATACGGCACACTGCTAATAGACAGTAGCCCCAGCATCATTGCGGTAAGTGAGCCGATCAAAACAGCCATCACGAGGCTAAGGCCAAGGTGCTTGCCCAAAATAAACTCTGTGCGGCTCACCGGCTTGGCAATTAGCACCAGCACCGTCTTTTTCTCAATCTCTTTATTGATCAGGCCCGTACCGATAAATACCACCACAAAAAGCGACAAGATATTGATAGCGGCGAGGCCCGTATCTAAGATCAACTTGTCTTCGGTGCCAGCAGCAACTTCAGGCAGTAGCGTAATAGCCATCACCATAATGATGCCGAATACACCGACCACGTATAGGATGCGATCGCGAATAACTTCCAAAAATACGTTGCGGGCAATCGTCCAGATTCTGCCCCAAGACGAAGAGAGCGTTGTTGCCAAATCCATTGAATCAAGAATCCTTGTGGTGATGTTCTGAAAAATACAGCAGAAGTCCGTGTTTATGAAACCGCAATAATACGGTTAGCTGGTTACAGGCGCTACGCTTTCAACCTTTGCAAACTTAGAACTACGACTGTGACTTCACAAACTTCTCAGTTGGCACATTCTCTCCACAGTTTACCTGTGCCACTTTGCCCACGGGCTGAGGCTCATCTGCCTGCTGGGCGATCGCCCGAGGCCGATCCACCGGAAAAATCTTACAGCTCTTATCTAGGTAAAACTCTCCTTCATACCGCACAGGGCCTGTCCAGGTAGCTTTTAAGTCCAGCCAGTAGGCTTCATCTACCTGCCTGGGTTCAGCGACATCCAATCGCCAAAACACTTTTTCGGCAGGAGAATCTAAAGCATCTAGCGAGTCTTGAAACAGTGTTTCCAAGCGAGGCTTGCGGGTGTAAAGCCAACGCTCTGCTTGGTACCAGGGCTGATCGGTAAGGTCCCTGGAAATATCCTCAGCCATCCGTTCCAACAGAACGCCGCCTTGAGACGATCGCTCTCTTTCAGGCGTAAAGTCATAAATAAACTGACTGTCTTGGGTATTGCTAAACAACAAACTGGGATAGTTCAAAACCCAGTCTTGAACTTTAAAGTGAAAGACAATCCAGCTACTGAGCAGCAGATTAACTAACAGCGTCGTAATCAGCGACTTTTTGGTTTTATCGTTCAGTTTTTTAAGCTTTAGATCCCAGCTAACAAATATGGGGAGTGCCATCACCCCCGTAGAAATCAAGGGCCAGCTAGAAATAGCCCAGCTCAAACGATCTTCATTGCGCCAAGGGTGAAACCAAAACGTGCACAGCAGCGCGCCCACGATCCAGGGGTAAATTTTGAAGCCGTAGATAGTGAGATTTTTGACCCGGCTCAGCGACCACCAAACAGAAACGGTGAAAAAGATCCAGCTGAAGTTAGTGAGCAGACGAATGGCCGGAAAGCCTGCCCCCGCCGTGTACTCTAGCGCTGCTGCAATCAGCAGAGAGAACAAGCTGAGCAGCAGCAGCGTTTGCGGCGTGAAATAAGCCTTGGGCACCAGTAGCGCCCGCGCCTGCTTATTGAGATCTTGAATAATTTCTTCCACTACACGCCCACCTGGTTAATGACAGCCCGCAGCACAATCAACAATAAAATAGCGCTAAAGCTAGCGGCGTTCGCCTGGATCACTGCATCGGTAAAAGCAGCAGTGACTTGGGTGGTCTCATCACGGCCTGAGCCCCTGGCCTTAGCGTAGCGGTCGTCCCTGGGCAGGCGCTGTGGCTTTTTGGCCAGGGGATGCCAAGCATTGTCTGAACGCAGAAAAAACTCTAGCCCTTTAGCTTTAATAAAAAAGGTGCCAAAAAATGAAACCAAGGCCAGACCCAACAGAATGGCTCCCGACTCAGTCGACCAACCGTTCATCAAAATTCGATTGAACAGCACGTAGTTCATAATTTGGGTCTTAATTTCTAGCGAAGCCAACGGCTCTATCACCAAAAAAGCAATCCAGCCAAACACCACCGCCGCCAGGTTGGTCACCGCTGCGTACTGCACACTCGTCTGAAAGCCCAACCGCAGTCGCTGCCGCAAAATACCGGCTTCAATGGCCACTGCCACCATCCAAAACAGCGTCTGAAACACCATCATTTGTAGCGGCAATATTGGTTCGTATTCCATCAGCAGCAGACTCTATAGCTGTTAGCGGTATCTGAATGGCCCCGTATCGGTATGGGCACATGGCATAGGGTATCGTCTGATGGCATGTTTGGGCTAGGTGTATGTGCGCAAATATTCGGCAAAGATTGCAGTAGGCGGGGCTGTCCCAGTGGTTTGTCCTGATGCTTTATCCTGTAGTCAGCTGCCCGTTTTTCGTTACGTCCTATGCCCAAAGCTATCGGTATCCGCACGGCTCAGATTAATTCTGAGCGCCTCACTGGCCAAATTCACGTGTACGACGGAGAAGGAAAAGGCAAGTCCCAAGTCGCGTTGGGTGTGGTTTTACGCTCTATTGGGCTGGGGATTCATCAGGTGATGGAAAGCCGCGTGCTGCTGCTGCGTTTTTTGAAGGGGCCGGGGCGAACCTACGATGAGGATGCGGCGATTGAAGCGCTGCAAAGGGGCTTTCCGCACCTGATTGACCAGGTGCGCACGGGAAGGGCTGAGTTTTTTGGCCCGGACGATATTACTAAGTTTGACCGGCAAGAGGCACAGCGAGGATGGGATGTGGCAAAAGGCGCGATCGCCTCTGGCCTTTACTCCGTTGTCGTCCTCGACGAAATAAATCCTGTTTTAGACCTAGACCTGCTCTCCATTGAAGACGTGGTTAAGTCGATTAAAAATAAACCTGATCACTTAGAGATTATTGCAACGGGGCGAGGAGCGCCGCCTCAATTAGTCGAGATTGCTGACCTGCACTCAGAAATGAAACCACAGATTCATCAGGCTGCAGCTGATATTGGCATTGAAGGCATTGAGATCTACACCGGAGACGGCAAGGGTAAATCGACCAGTGCGCTAGGGAAAGGATTGCAGGCGATTGGTCGGGGCATTAGCCAAGACCAATCTCACCGGGTGATGGTGATTCAGTGGCTCAAAGGCGGGAAAGGGTATACGGAAGATGCGGCGATCGCAGCCCTCAGAAAAAGCTATCCCCATCTGGTAGATCATCAGCGCTGCGGGCGCGACGCCATTGTGTGGCGGGGTCAGCAGCAGCCGATTGACTATATAGAAGCAGAGCGGGGCTGGGAGCTAGCGAGTACTGCGATCGCCTCTGGTCTATACAAAACTGTCATCCTCGACGAACTCAATCCCACCGTCGACCTTGAGCTACTTCCCGAAGAACCGATTATCCAAACCCTGCTGCGCAAGCCCAAGGGCACCGAAGTTATCATCACCGGCCGCTGCAAAAATCAGCCCGCCTACTTCCAGCTCGCCAGCACCCATTCAGAAGTGTTCTGCCACAAGCACTACGCCGAACGCGGCGTTGAACTCAAGCGCGGCGTCGATTTTTAATCCGCTGGGTCTGCCCTTAACCGCGCAGCGTCTCCGTCCCAGGAAGCTCACCAAAAATCCGCTGAGTGTACGTCCACAGCAGCTCGTTTTCAAACAGCGCTCTAAAAGCTGGGTCGTCTGCGAACCGCTGCCACCGGTTCGTCACATCCATCGAGCGCCCGTCTAGCTGAGTCCCATCAAAGGAGCTACCGCCGCCCAAGTGAGGCACCTTAGCTAGGCCAGCATCGGAAAAAGGAACGCCTAGCTGCTCAGAGAGCTGCAGGCGATACGCCACATCCTCAAACCAGCGATTGTAATTCACGCATACCAAGCTTCGGTTCGAGTTTTGGTTCGACGATTGACTGAGATACTGCGTCTCACCGACAAATTCTTTGGCATACTCCAGCCACATATCCACCATCGACCAGCCCTTGGCTTTGGTCGGGACAAAGTTCTGCTTCAGACGACTCGCAAACAGATTGAACGGATCGCGTAAAATCAGCACGTCAAAACACTCAGCAGCCCTGCCTAAATACAGCTCCCGGTTCTGCTCAAACCTGGGCTGCACAATCTGCGCGAGGCTCCAGTCTTCGTAGCTATAGAGCAGGCAGTCTCGCTCAATGAGCTTGCCGTTGGCCTGCCGCCGATACGTCTGGGACATTTCGGCGTGCTCAGGGTGATAGCGCAGCAGGTTATCTGCTTTGTGGCGGTACGGATTTCTACCGGCCCAAACGTTGTTCAAATGGAAGAACTCGCCCGATAGCTGATGCTCTATCCAGGTGAGCACGGCATGGTTACCTGTACGGCGCATGCCCACCACCCGAATCTCTTTTTGGTTCGTGATTTTAGCTTTTTGCGTTTGCTGCGATCGCCTACGCCAGCGATCGCGCAGCGGATACACGCAGGCCTCCGTCAGGCGAAAGCGCAGCTGTTCCAAACGGCTAGGGACTTGAGTCTTCATGAGCTGGAGCTAAGAAAAGAGATAGGTAACAGGCTTAAGAGCGATGCATCAAAAAAAGCAGACTCTCTATCATTACTGCATCTCAAGAGCAGTTTACTCCGCACAATTGCGCAGACATAGCAAAGAAAGCACGTTTCACACATACTTTCTACACACACTCAGCTCCCATCTTTACGGTCTGCGGTGCCTACAAGTCCGCTTTTTTACGTAGAAACGGCACAACTGCATCGCTCACCTTTTCGGCCCAGTCTTCTTGAGCGTAGTGACCGGTCTCTGCGAGCTTCACCAGCTTGACATCCTCCAGCTGCGCAGCAAACTTTTCAGCGAGACTCACAGGCAACCATTTATCGACCTCACCCCAAGTAATTAGGGTCGGCACAGACCATCCCGCAAAGCCAGCATCAATATCTGCCATCGTTTGGCTAAGCTTTAGCTGCCTAACAGTCGCTAATAG
>JBCBDN010000224.1:0-6682 GCA_038529685.1 Cyanobacteria bacterium J06598_1
GATTTTAGAGCGTACGTTAGACAAGCGAAACTTTCGGAAAAAGTTATTGAAAATGGACCTGCTGGTTGATACAGGAGAAAAAGAAACAGAGGTTGCTCATAGAGCCGCCAAGCTATACAGGTTTGACGTTGAAAAGTACTCAGAGCTTAAGAAAACAGGGTTTAACTTCGAACTGTAAATTCGGTTACGCCGACAGTTTTGCTTTTACGATTGACTGCACTTTGTTCCCGTCGGCTTGGCCTTTGAGCTTAGCCATTACAGGACCCATGACTTTGCCCATATCACGCATACTGGTTGCTCCTGTTTTGGCAATCGCTTCATCCACAGCCGCCTCAATATCCGCATCCGACAGCTGAGCTGGTAAATACTCTTCCAAAATAGTCAGCTCCTGTGCTTCCTTGTCGGCTAGCTCCTGACGACCGGCATCAGTAAATTGCTTGATAGAATCGCGGCGCTGCTTCGCCAGCTGCATCACAATAGCTAGCTCTTCTTCTGCAGTGAGTTCTTCACGGCCTTCGGCTCGGATAGTACTTTCTTTTTCGATGATGACTTTTTTGATACCGCGTACAGTTTCTAGCCGCAGCTTGTCCTTGGCTTTCATTGCAGTTTTAATTTCGTTGGAAATTCGGTCCTTTAAGCTCATGAATCAACCCTACCCAAATTGCTTGCTCACTATAACTTCTATAGCGTCTGTCGAGTTGCTTAGGACATATTTATCGGCTGAAACCGTTGCAGAACAACAGGCAACTCGACAGACGCTATAGGTGAGGATGCTTTGTCTAAAGACCGAGCCGCTGAATGTGAAGATGAATATCTACAGGCTTCTGATGCGTGGAATGTGTTGTTATCACCCGCGATGAAATAAAACACATGCTCTTTAACGACAGAAAGGGCCCGCTGTTGCAGAGCCCTTTCGCCATGTATAAAAAATTAGAAGCCTGACGGTTAGTATTCGGGCACAGCCGAATCGATTTCTCGACTCCAGGCTTGAATACCGCCTTTAACATTCGTGCCCTCTATACCGGCTTCTTTGAGAATTGCAAGCGCCTTAGCAGAACGACCACCCATTTTGCAGTGAGCAATCAGCTTGTGGCCATTGAGCATCCCTTGCAGCTTCAAAACACCGTCGCCGTTCTCAATTTCACCCAACGGAATTAGAGTAGAACCGGGAATTTGAGCAATTTCATACTCGTTAGGATTACGAACATCTAGCAAGAAGAAATCATCCTGCTTGCTATCGATCAGCTCCTTCAATTCACTGACAGACATTTCATCCATACTGGCGACCTGCTTGGCTTCTTCTTCTGCGGCCTGTGGAATGCCACAAAACTGTTCATAATCGATGAGCTTATCGATTACAGCGCGATGCTCTTCGGGTGGCTTGCGCAGTTTTAACTCTCTAAAGCTCATGTCTAGAGAATTATAAACGAGCAGCCGTCCGCTCAAAGTATTGCCTTTACCCAAGATGATTTTGATCGTCTCGGTCGCTTGAATGACACCGATCATCCCAGGGAGAATTCCTAGCACGCCACCTTCTGCGCAAGAAGGAACCAAACCCGGTGGCGGTGGCTCGGGATAGAGATCGCGGTAGTTCGGGCCGTCTTCATAATTAAAGACAGTGGCTTGACCTTCAAATCGATAGATAGAGCCGTAGACGTTGGGTTTATCAAGTAAAACGCAGGCGTCGTTGACAAGGTAGCGGGTGGGGAAATTGTCTGTGCCATCGACGACGATGTCGTAAGGTTCGAAAATTTCTAGCGCATTGTCGGACGAGAGTCTGACTTCGTGCAGGTCTACCTGGCAGTAGGGGTTGATTTCGAGAATGCGGTTTTTGGCAGACTCAATTTTGGGTTTGCCGACCCAGGAAGTGCCGTGAATGACCTGGCGCTGCAGGTTGGAATGGTCAACCACGTCAAAATCGACGATGCCGATTCGGCCGATGCCAGCGGCGGCTAAGTAAAGCAGTAGGGGTGAGCCAAGTCCACCGGTACCGACACAACAAACGCTAGCGGCTTTGAGCTTTTTTTGACCTTCGAGACCCACTTCCGGCAGGATGAGGTGGCGAGAGTAGCGTTCGTACTCGTGTTTGGTCAGTTGGATTTCATCCAAGTTGGGGTTCAGCATGGTGTTTGAAGAAGAGTTTGGCCCAGAGTATTACTGGGATTAGTAATGAACAAAACGAATCAAGACAAACTAATGACAAAAATTTAAGCCGAGACCGGCATTCGCGCTTTCGCCATTCGATCTTGTGTAGAGGATGAAACTCGCATGGCCTCTGGGTGAAACTGATGTTCTGAGTCTAGCGCCCAGTTCTGAACATCGACAGCTTTACCCTCACAAACGGACACAATTACATAGGCATACGCTGGCCAAGCTAAAACGCGATCGCATTCTGAAGGCACCGCTACATGATCCGGATGCGAGTGATAAATCCCAATGATGTTAAGACCTTGTTCCCTTGCCTGCTTTTGCACTCGCAACATGTCTTGAGGGTCAATCCAGTAGCGTCTGGCTTTCGTAAAAGACTGCTCTTTAGACGCTGCTGCTGGGAGCACATCAGGGGTCCATTCATTGCCTAGAGAAACGATTTCAACTAGCTGCTTCGCCGCTTCGCCTGAGGGCGGGTTGAGTTCTCCCACTAGTAAGCCACAGCACTCCTCGGGATAGGTCTGTTCGGCGTGGGCTGATATATCTGATAGCTGCTGGCTGGAAAGAGCTAAAACCATGTCGGTTTGAACGTGTTGGTTTGAACGGGCGTGGCTCGTGAAAAAGCCTAGAACAACGCCCAAAAAGTTTAGAGTCTAATAGTAGGATACGCGGGGTGCGTAATAACCACGAATCACCTGTAAGAATTCTAAAGGAGCTGATCGACTACTTTATCTAGTTCAACAGAGCGGGAGGCTTTAAAGAGGATGCGATCGCCTTTCTGCATCGTGTCCTTTAAATGAGCTGCCAACTGCTCATGACCTGTGAACGTCTGGCTAGGCGTAGACCCAGCACCCAGCATCATCGCTTCCGCCTCATTGGGATCAGCCAAAATCAACAGCTGATCTATCCCTAGTTTTTTCACGGTCTCTCCAATCTGACGATGCAGAGGCACCGACTGATTACCTAGTTCTTTCATGGTGCCAAGCACAGCGATGCGACGAGTGCCAGGGTGATCGGCCAAGAGCTGTAGCGCGGCCATCATGGCTTCGGCCCCCGCATTGTAGGTTTCGTCGAGCAGGAGAATGTCGTTAGGGAGGGAGCGAAGCTGAGAGCGACCTGGGGGGAGAGTGACGGTAAACCCTTGAGCCAGCTTTTTCCAGTCGAGGTTGAGGGCTTGGAGGGTGGCGATCGCACCCAGTAAATTCAGCGCATTGTGTCTTCCGGGCAACGGCAGCGGAATCTGAACCCCTTTGATCGCAATGGCATCACCCACTATCTGTCCACGAACGTCGCCTCCGGCCAACCCGTAGGTGATTTGTTTACCGGACCATACCTTGGCAGCCGTTGAGATCAATAGTGGATTGTCGTGATTGAGAACGGCAGTGCTACCTTTCGGCATTTCTCTGAGGAGTTCGCATTTTGCGGTAGCGATCGCTTCTCTAGAGCCTAATCGGCCAATGTGAGCCGTCCCAACGTTAGTGATTAATGCCACCGTCGGCGCCGCAATCTGTGAGAGTAAGGCAATTTCTTCGAGCCCACGCATGCCCATTTCCACCACAGCATAGTCGTGTTCTGGAGTCAGCCCTAGCAAGGTTTTGGGCACGCCAATTTCGTTGTTGTAGTTGGCTTGCGTTTTGAGTACTAAGCCAAAGGCAGACAGTGCAGCCGCGACGATTTCTTTGGTGGTGGTTTTACCGACTGACCCGGTAATAGCCACGACTGGCACAGCTCTTTGCTTGCGCCACCAGTTTCCTAAGCGTTGGTATGCCGCAAGGGTGTCATCTACTTCTAGGCGAGGGAAAAGAGACGTGGAGGGCAGGACGGCTTTGCGAGTGATAGCTACGATCGCGCCTTTTTCTATCGCTGCTGCCACAAAATCGTGACCATCGAAAGTTTCCCCCTCCAGGGCGATAAACACGTCTCCAGGGCTGACTGACCGTGTATCGGTGGTGATGCCTGTCACTTGTAGCGAAGTGTCTGGACACTGTATGGGCGTTGCCGATAGCAACGAGATCAAATCGCTGAGCAGAGCACTAAAACAACCAGTCATTATTTTTTCGTAGCAACGCTGTGAAGACGGTGGGTAGATGATACCAAGAGCCGGATACCGAGTAGCTGTCAGTCCTCGTAACCGTACGGAAGAGCAAACATCTAAACTTGATAGGTTCCTCCGTAAGCGGGGCAATATTAAAGTGCAGCTTCACAACACTGAAATTTGATACCACCTATGAGCCAGCGCCTACGCAACAGAGCAAAACACAGTCCTAGCCTGCGCTTGGTCACAGCTATCAATCACAGTATTGAAGTAACATTCACCCAGTCTGTAGCCGTTCCTCTATAAAGACCGCTCTAAAGATTACTCAAAGAGAACCGCCTAAAGACGCTGCACAAGCAAGGTTCGCCGCGATTTTTTCAACTTCCGCCTTGAACAATACGCTTTACCCACCCGCTGACACCATGACATCCCATAGCCGTTCTACTAGCCAACTCATTTCCTTCGGCTCATCAGCTGCTCGCACGTCTAGTCGGGCCAGCGAGTCCTATAGCGATGGTCTGATGGACGATCTCTTTGGCGACGTGGACAAGATTTTGGACGGTGACCTCAGCGCCTGCATGACCTTTGTCAAACCACAGAAACAGCCGGTGACTGCCTCGCGTACGGTTCAGCTACCTTCTAATTTTTCGCCCTCAAGCGCGGCTGATATTTATCGCGCCACGATGGCTGCTAGCGAAGCATCTGCATACGCTGCTGTGCGATCGCCTCAAGTTGTCAGCCAATCTATTCACCGGCAGCCCGCCGCCCCTTCAGCAAATACACGCCACACAGCGTATAGCCGAGGCGGTCGTCCAATGACCTCTTTTCAAGCAACAGCAGCTCGCTCTGGCAACTTTCAAAGCACGGTTATCCAAACACCTGTCAGCCCATCAGCCACCATCGATGTTCAGTCTTCGGCACAGCAAGGCATCTATTCTCAAGCACCGCAGCCCGCATTCAATTTCCACAACGCTTCCCCGCGTCCTCCTCAAACTATTTTTGAGCCTGAGTCTTCTCAGCAGCCCGTATCTCTGCCCTTCTTGCTGATGGGCGCAGCGGGTATTTCGGTCGCAAGCACGCTGGGGCTATGGGCGCTTGGCAGCGCAGGCCCTGGTGGTGGACTGCTCGCTTTTAATACAGAAGCTTCTGCCGCAGAACTACCGGCTTCCGAAGCAGACTTCCTGGTTTATTTACAAAAGTCACTCGACAATATCAGTGCGACTCAAAGTCAGACAGGTCAAGCACTAGCGGTAATACCCGCACCGGCCCCAGCCGCCAACTTACCGACTACGGTTCCCAATGTAAATGCGGCTCCCACAGCGGGCGCATTGCCTAATCTACCAGGTGCGGCAGCCGCTGCACCTAACGTGATTGAGCGAGTCTTTGTTCCAGTTTATGAGAACAACACAGCAAATACGCCAGTTGCTGCTGCACCTACCAACGCACCTGTGCCAAATGTGGCGGTTCCTAACACAGCTGCTAGACCAACGGTTCCAGTTCCCGCCCCCGTTGCTGCTGCCGCTGCGCTGCCACCCGGCGCACCCGTTGAAGCTGAAGCATCTGTTCCTATCGTTCCAGCAGGTAATGCAGCGCTTCCGACCCCTGCGGTGATTGCTGTTGCGCCTACAAACGGCGCAGTCACAGCGATTACCAATAGCACACCAGATGCTGAGCAAGTGCTGGTGGGTGTACTGAATTTGGGCAGCCGATCGGCAGCGCTGTTTGATGTAGATGGCAATTCTCAACGGGCTTATGTAGGCGATCGCATTGGGACTTCCGCCTGGAGTTTGGTTAGCGTCAACGGCCAAGATGTGGTTATCCGCCGCGACGGTGAAGTGCGATCGGTCTATATTGGTCAAAGGTTCTAATCGATTTGGGGCGTCCTCCAAGTTAAGTTGGAGTCAGGTTGAAAGAACCGGAAAACGACCTCGGGAGGATGCCATGAGCTTATTTGACGATCTCAGCCGCTTTTTAGAATCGCGGCTAGATGAATTTTTGCAAGCGAATCCTCATCTGGAACTGCGAGCGCTAGAAGATCAGCTACGCGGCCAAGAAGAAGATACAGTGCGGCTAATAGGTGACCTAAAGCGGCGAGAGCAGGTCTTAGAAAACAACATTTTGGAAACTGCCAAAGAAATCCAGCAGTGGCACGGACGCGTTCAGAAGGCCAAGGCCGCAGGGCGTCAGGATTTGGTAGGCCCCGCGCAAGAAAGAGAGGCCGCTTTGCTACGCCAAGGCAACCATCTGTGGGGACAGATGAAAAGCGTTAAAGAGCGAATAGAACAAACTAAAGAACTCAGAGAGCGGGTAAAGGTGAAACGACAGGAAGTAAAAACCAAGATTGCCCAAGCCGCTGCCCAACCGCAAGTATCGACAGACTGGGGAACTGCTGGATGGAACCAAACCGCCTACAGCACGAACAAAGGCGTTGATCCCTTAGATGAAAGCTTCCGTCGGTGGGAGGCAGAGCAAGAATTGGAAGAGCTGAAAAAGAACATG
>JBCBDN010000225.1:0-6669 GCA_038529685.1 Cyanobacteria bacterium J06598_1
CCGGGTCGATGACAGGCTTCGAGGTGCGGGCGATCGCTGAGGGGAAGACGCTAATTATGTAGATAGATGATGCGTTTACGCGGGTAATTATTCCTCAAGCAGGCATGAGAATGGGTGAAAGCATTATCTATCTACATAATTAGCGTCTTCCCCTCAGCGATCGCCCGCACCTCGAAGCCTGTCATCGACCCGGATACCTGCGTAAACAGATAACCCAATTACCCATTCCAGCGCATTTACCTGTGCGATCACCCCCTCCATCGAACCACGCCGCTTCCCCCTTTCTGCTATCTCATTGCTTACCTGCGTAAACGCCTAATTCAATTACCCCTATCCAAGAATGCCGCTGTGCCTTAAATTAACTGCGTAAACGGGTAATCCCACCTCTTCCCACCTCTTCCTATCTCTTACAGATCACCTCTTCAATCCTCCTGATTGTTCCCTCTCTGCATTATCCGTTTACGCGGATAATAAACACACCTATTTAGGTAAGTAAAAAAGTTATCCAAAATAACAAGTAAATAGTACTATAAACAAAAGCGACTCGTAGCTCGCGGAATGTAGTCGCGAACTATCCCAAGAAGAAGGAGAGCCCCGACGATGATCGTAACGGTAGCCAGCTTTAAGGGAGGTGTGGGCAAAACGACCACGGCCTTCCACCTGGCCAAATTTTTCAGCGAGACCGGAGAGCCGACTTTGTTAGTAGATGGAGATCCAAACCGTTCATCCTTAAGTTGGGCAGAACGTGGAGATCTTCCGTTTGAAGTGTGCGACTTTGAAGCAAGCGCCATGGCCTCGCGCAAAGCCGAACATATCATCATCGACACCAAAGGCTACCCCGACGCCCGCCAGCTAGAAGTCCTGGCAAAAGGGTGCGACTTACTCATTCTGCCAACCACCGCCGACGCCTTAGCCCTAGACGCCCTCGTCTCCACCATTAAATCCGTCCGCCAACTCAAAGCCGACTACTCAGTCCTACTCACCAAACTAGATAGCCGAGAGACCGGCAGCAATCGAGGAGCCCGCGAACTATTCGAGAGTCGCAACATCCCGATCTTCAAACAATCGATTAGACAACTCTCAGCCTTTAAGAAAGCAGCCCTAGCAGGCGTCGCCGTGTGCGATGTTGCTGATCGCCGCGCCCAAGAAGCGTGGGAAGAGTACGAACAACTGGGAAAGGAGATCCAAAATGCCTAAGTCCAAAGCCTCGAAAAGTGAAAAAACGAAAAACGACCGGGCCGAAATGTTCAGCCTGCTAGCCGGAGGTCTAGACGACCCCGAACCTACGCCATCACCTACCGCTCCCATACCCGAGCCGCCCCCAGCCCCAGAGTCCGAACCCGAAGCCACACCAACCCAAGTCGAAGAAGTGATCGCGCCTGCATCCACACCTACTCCAATCCCTCAACCGATGGCGGAAGGTGATGAGAGTAAACAGGTAAACGAATCAACAAGTAAACGCAAGAAGCGAAAAAAGACCGGCAAACGCTCAGACGATGCCTACATGCAGACCGGCATGTTCCTGCCCGTAGAGCTGGTACAGGAAGTAAAAGGCTACCTGTCCTTTGATGGCAACCGGCAAACCATCGGCGACCTGACCGAAGGCTTATTGCAGACCTGGGCCGACGAGAAAAAAGCAGAACTGGCCAAACGCCTGAGCGAGTAAACCACAGTTCTGCTTGTCGCCTGAGTATCAATAGGTAATGTCTTCTGCTTGCCCTTACCTTTCTCTTTTTCTCAACTAGGCGAGCTAATCTGCGATCGCCTTCAATCAGAATTTATACATTGAGCCGACCATGACGGTAAAAACAGGTGATTTGATCACGGTGACATACGAAGAACGGGAATTTGAAGCCGTTGTAATTGATCCAGATGGCCTGGGGCCAGGCCTGCCCTCAATCGGCTTCGGCTTTGGTCAAGCCACCCGCTATATCGGCATTCCACAACCGACCTTGACCCGTCGCGTGAGGGTGTCATCAAAAGACGGCGCAGAAGCGCTAGAAACGCCTAGTGGCAAGACGTTTAGGGTCATGCAAATCCGTGGTAATGATAACAATGACTACAAGGTAATAGAAGTCAGCGACTGGTTTGAACTGAGCCTAGACATGCTGCTCAACCCAGGTAAGACCCGTAAGCCCACCCGCGAGAACATCACCGAATTTGTGCGCTGGTTTGCGGTCAAAGGCTTCTACAGCGAAGCCCTAGTCGCGCTGCGCGGCGTCTATAGCCAGAAAGATAGTAGAGCGACAACCCGCTGGCTGAGGCAACGCGAATCGGGCAAACCCGTCCGCAAAACCTACACCGACCTGCTCTCAGACCTTAACGTACACAATACGACCTACGGCAAGCTGACAAATCGCATTTACAAGGGCCTATTCGGACTAGAAGCCGTAGAGATGCGTCGTCAATGGTTGCTGATGGCAGGCGATCCGAAGATAGCCCGCAACTACATCTCTGAAGAGCGCGGCATAGAGGCTGTAAAGTTCTGTGAGAACATGGTAGTACAGATGTACGTTGACTCACTGGACGAGGCCCACCGAGAAGCGATCTCCCTGACCGTAAGGAAATTCAAGCTACAGCCTCAGCGCCTGAAAGGATGAATCCGAAGTTGCGATACTTCGTAGGAGTGGCTTCACCATCACGCGGCCTATTGGATGCGATACTCCGTAGGAGTGGCTTCGCCATCGCACCGCGCTTTTTCAAAGTTTAGAAATGTGTGATTCTGTTCCGCAGAGGCTCCGCCAACGTATCCGATCTGTCCGCTGGCGATACTCCGTAGGAGTGGCTTCGCCATCGCCCCGATTTCTACCTATGCAGTCTGAGGTAACGCGACCGTTTCTCTGAGATGTTGCTTCATAGAGTGCGCCGCTGCCGCCGAAATCGCGTCCCAGTCATCCGCTGAGAGTACGGTCTGAATCGCCTGTCTCAGGCTTGAGCGTGCAGCTGGTGATAGCGGTACATCCTGACTGCTTGAGAGGTCATCGTCTAGAACCGCCATGAGCTGTTGTTGAATCTCAACAGAAGGCTGTAGTAGTCTCTTATCTAGTAATGACTTGCCGATAGAATAGGCAGCGGGCAACCCTGCCCCTAAGTTGCAGTCCACTAGCAACTGGCGTAAGCCCTGAAACACGATTGTTTTCAATCGCTGATGCTGGCAGAATCCAGCAGGGTCAGATAGAAACTTACCGAGCTGATGATCCTTGATGTAGCCCGCGCCTACCTCCCCACCGACTTCATCCTCGATGATGGCATCTTCTAAGGACTGCTGAGGGTCTTGCATCTGTGCCGTTAGCTCTTGAATAGCCTGCTTTTCCCAGGTATCAAGCTCGACATTTTGACTTGTCATAGATCTCATCTCCTGTAAGGCGGATACTCAAAATAGGCCAGTGGCTCATCCTCATCAACGTAGACATCGGCAGAGAAGTCAAAGCGCATCATATTGCGACGTTCGTAGAAGCCTTCTGCGTTGGGTAGGGCGTGTAACCCAACTCGACCTTTATAGCCTAGCGCTAAGCTACGAATTCTCGAAAACCTCAATAGCAGAGTGCCAACTCGTCTGAATATCGGAGGATCCTGTATCTGCCTTCGATTCCACGGAGCAGCAGATAGCCTCGCAACATATACTAGCGGCTCACTAGGAGCCAAGACTGAACGATGCTGCTGGGTTTCTAGTGCCATCAGCCCTTGAGTCTCCCCATCGCATTCAATCGCATAGGTTTCGTGATTGTCGCGGGTTTCTGATAATCGCTGCTTAAAATGCCAATCCCAGTACTTGTCCTCCTGAGAAGCCTCCTCCAACGGCGGCCGCCACCGCACAGTAAAGTCTTCTATATGCTTTGAGGTTAGACTCAGCAGCGTCGCAGGAACGGCTTGATTGTCTGAACCCCGCCGTAGCTCAACTGAAAGTCTCACCATTACATAGCACTGAATCGCTGATTCAAAGTCTACTGGCTGATGAGGGCCAACGCTAGCATCAACCCTCATCAGCCAGGGCACTGTTGATAGTTTATGTACTCGATTACGCGAGTACATAAACTATCCGCTTACTCGTTTAGATGATTTTTCGCTTTTCCTGTCTGCCAGTTAGTTCTAGTGGATCATATATAAGATGTAACTAGAACTAACTGGCATATGAAAATGGCCGAAAAACGCTGTGGATTGGGGTTTAGCTGTGCGTTGATGATGCAACAGTTAGAGCTGCGCGTTGAAGACTGTCCAAACCTGAGCGTCTGCGGCGTCGCCCAACGCCTAGAACCAGACGTGGAATTTGAACTCATCTGTGCCGGTTCATCCGGCGTCACGCCCATCACAACGACTCGCCGCGCCGCCGCCGTGATGATGCTGATGCACCGAGGTTGTCCCCAGTCAGTAGACTCATTCGGATTAGATGCCCAGATCGCCGCGCTCACCACCGAGCTGAGCCAGCTAACTGAAGAAATCGCGCAATACGATGGTCATTACATTGCCCCTGCCGACGTAGAAGCGGTTGCCTATTCAGTTAAAAGACCCAGAGGCGTCACTCAAACACCAGAAGGTAAAACCGTTCAACAGTACGCTGTGTACTGGTACAACAAGCTGATGTCACAAACCGCCATCTTTGCCCCTGCCGAGCGAGATCGGCCCGTTAAAGTCATCCATCTAAGCAAAAGCGATGACCCTCGCAACCTGGAAGGACGCCAGGGCCTAGAACGCCGCAATCAACTGAACCAGATTGCCACGCAGCTACAGATAGCCGAAAGTGCGATCGCCAAGGCAAGGGAACTGGCCTCAGGTGCTGAGGAAGTCAGAGAGCCATAGTTGTCCTTGAAGAACATGCCATGCGAGCGATGCTAAGCACTCATCGCCGCCCTAACGTTGCACTCAAGAGCGTCCATCCAAGCTTTACGACCATATATACCTCGCTTGAGATCGCTGATGCGATAGCGCTGGCCGAGGTCATCCCAGATGATGCGATCGCCGTGATAGCTTACCTCAACCGCTTCAAGCTGTTCATCACTGGGTTCCACACTGACCCAGTCAGAGCCGTCGTACCTAACCATCTCAAGCAAACGGACGGGAATAGAAAGGGTAGAACCATCCAGAAACTGAATTACCAGAGCTTTGTTACTACGGTTGTAGCTGGCTGATTTTGCGATGTCGCTAATGTTATTGAGCGTCATAGTACTTTCTCACGGCCTCTTGTAAGTATTCTAGGTTCTCCTGGCAGAGCTTAAGCGCTCGTTTAGTGTGCTTTGAATTGGTACGGATACGCTCATTCTTGGCTGGCCTGAGTACTTTGACCTCGTCCCCTGAGATATCGATTTTAGCTTCTAACTCGTTGTTTTTCGTGGAGACATGGACGTGAAGCGGATTGTGGTCACCGGGCCAAGCCTCTATCCGCAGGTCGCCGACTCGGTAAAGTTCTCCCATCCCATCAGCTCCGCGCCTAAATTAGCGCTTACGATTCTAGATGTCATTGTAGTGCGGTCAGTTGTTGGTTTCTGCACTAATCCTGTAAGCCGCTTTGATGAGCGTTGCCAAAACGTTCGCCGTTGCTGGACTCAACCTGCTGTCAGACCTAACCCGAAGCGCTAATTCTTCCGCCTTACTGAGCGGCAGCTCGTCATTCGGCAGTTGATGTTCGCTATCTTTGAACAGCCTCGCGGGTGCAACTTCCAGCCAATTGCAGAGCGCTAGAAAAGAGTTGATATCGGGCACCTGTTCCCGCTCTACCCGAGAAATGGTTGATGCACTGGTATTGCACTCCTGCGCAGCTACCCGCAGCCCCCTATGGCCACGCTTGCTACGAACCAGCCCCGCGAGCATTTGAATGTCAAGAGAGTAGCCCAACGTCCCATCCGCATGGTTGTAAGCTTATTTTAAGCCTAGTTCAATAGCACCAGTCGTCAAGTTGAGCCGTTTTCTTCGGCCCTCTGGGCTGCTGATAAGCCCGTAAATCATCGACCATGACCTGAAAGCGCCTTACGTCCTCTGGCTTCACCCATGCATTAGCGTGGTCAATGTTGCCATTGGCATCCACCAGAATCGGCTCATTCCCTCGGTCTTTGGCATAGATGCGCATCGTGTTGTCAGTAAGGTTGATCGAGATTCGATACTTCACCTTGCCATTCACATTGCGCTGCCCATCTTGCTCTTCACCGATACGAGCAACAATTTCTCGCCCGAGCTGAGCTAGGCTTGTATCCAACTGGGCTGCAGATTTGGCATTCGAGAGGTCGGGTTCATTCGCCGTTTCTGGAATTGCTGCCTCTGGCAGCGGCCCATCTACTATCGGTTCATCTACTTTCCACACATCGGCATCAGTGGTTGAAGCCGGTTCTGCAGAGCGCCAATCCTCCTTTTGTGGTGCCGGTTGCGTAGCCCTCTCTTTTGGAAATTGTTGACGATACTCATCGATGTGATCGCCCACCTTTTCTTTCATCTCCGGCGGACAGTAGACCGCTAACGAAGGCTGCAAATTAAAGAGATGTCCCCAGGCAACAACATCACCGTTGAAATCAATCGACTCATCCTCAGCACCCTTGTATACGCAAGCAGGAATAGCCTGCTCGATGCGAGCTGTACCTAATACCTCATCCGCTTCAGCCCTCGAAAACAGCAGCTGGTCGCCCGCCTCATAGAACATTTCGTAGGTATCACCCTCAAAAGGAACACGCCTCGCCCGTAGCC
>JBCBDN010000226.1:0-6663 GCA_038529685.1 Cyanobacteria bacterium J06598_1
GGCCGGACATTTCGTGGTTGCGCCCGAGCTGATGGTAGAGGTCCTTTCGTCAGGTGCTAAAAATCACGAACGAGATAAAAAGTTTAAGCTAAAGCAATATTCACTGCATGGCGTGCAAGAATATTGGATAGTGAACTGGCGCCTAAAAGAGGTTGAGGTTTACCGGAGAGAGAATGCTAGCTTACAGAAGATGTCTACGTTAGGCGTCAACGATAAGCTAACGTCACCTTTATTACCCGGTTTTGACTGCGCGATTTCTAGCTTATTTTTTTCTTAGCTGCTTAGTTCGCTATAGATCGCCCTCGCTATAGATTGTCTCTATAGTTCGCCCAAGTATTTTGTGCATACTTGCCGAAAGTCATCGCCGCGAACTTCAAAGTTGGCGTACTGGTCGAAGCTAGCGCAGGCAGGCGAAAGCAGGACTGTTTTGATGTCTTTCTCTTTGCTGATTTCTGCGCTGCGAGCCACTGCGCGATCGATTGTTTGAACAATCTCGTAGTTGCTGTAGTCAGATTCTTTTAGCCTGTTTGCAAACGGCTCGGCAGCATCACCTACCAGCAGAACAACGGCTGCTTTGTCTTTTATTTGAGCAATCCATGCGGTATCGTTGCCGTCTTTTTGGGCGCCGCCCGCGATCAGGATGGCTGGGTCTGCAACAGACCGCAAGCCTACTTCTGCAGCATCGTAGTTGGTGGCTTTGCTGTCGTTGATAAAGTCTACGCCGCGCCAGGTGCAGATATGCTCTAGGCGGTGGGAGACGCCAGGGAAGTTGGCAACGCCTTGGGCGATTGCACTCTTCTCAATCCCAGCTAACCGCGCCGCCGCCACCGCCATTAATAGGTTCTGCTGATTGTGCATGCCGACCATCCGCAGCACTTTAGTCTCTACGATTTTCTCTCCTTTATGAATCACCCAGCCGTCTTCTACGTAGGTATCGGCGGTGATAGGGTTGAGCGCTTTTTTCCCGTTGATGCTGGTCCAGTAGTGTTGAGGAGAGGCGTGTTCTGCTGATTTGCCGCGAAGGGTGGGGTCGTCGCCGTTGATAATGACAGATTGCGATCGCGCCAGCAGTGAAGCCTTGATGTTGTAATAGTTTTCAACCGTCTTATGCCGACTGAGGTGGTCGGGGGTAAAGGTGGTCCAGAGGCCAATAGTGGGTGCGAGGGAGGCGGCTGCCTCAATTTGGTAGCTGCTGAGTTCTGCAATGACCCAGTCGGGCGCGCTGGTGAGTGCGAGTTCGCAGGCGGCGTAGCCAATATTGCCGCAGGCGGGCGCATTGATTTTGGCGGCTTTGAAGATTGCCGCGACGAGCGCCGTTGTGGTGGTTTTGCCGTTGGTCCCGGTGATGCCTAGCCAAGGGCGATCTTTCAGGGCTCGCCAAGCAAGCTCCATTTCGCCAATGGTTTCTATGCCGAGTTCTCTAGCGGTCACTAGGGCAGGCGCATCCCAGGGAACGCCGGGGCTGACGACGAGTAGATCCAGGCTCTCTTCTTTGGCGATGTGGGCATCGAAGGCGTAGTTGAGCTTGACGGTGATGCCCTCGTCTTTGAGGCGTTTGGCATCGGACTGGTGGCGCTGGGCAGCGCCGCGATCGCTCAAGGTAACTTCATACCCTTGGCGAAGCAGCACACGGGCAGCAGCAATTCCAGAACGGCCAAGGCCAATGACATGGGCTGTTTTCATAGAGGGTCTCGTCGGCTCAAATCCGTCGGATCAGATCAGTAAGACGCGATTGTATCATCAGCTCTTCACAATCTCGCCAAAATCTGCCAGCACCCGCGCGTGGTTCCGCAGCAAACCCAGCAAATTCAAGCGATTTTTTTGTACAGCTGCGTCGTCTGCCATCACCATGACGCTGTTTTCGCCGTCAAAGAAAGCAGCTACAGTGGGCGCTGCTTTTTCTAACCCTGCGATCAGCTTGCTGTAATCTCGTTCTGCCTGCGCTGAGCGTGTTTGTGGCAGAAGCGTTTGTAGGCTGTCGTAAAAGGCTTGTTCTGTCGGTTGCTCAAACAGCGCTGGATCGACAATCCCGGCTGGATCGAGTACGTCTGTTGCCAGATTTCCTTTCGTGGCGAGTTTGGCGGCGCGGTTGACGGTTTCATAGATTTTGGCGAGGCGACCGTCGGCGCGGATGGACTGGAGGAAGGTGGCGCGATCGCGTACATCTAGCAAATCGCTCAACGCCCGTGCCTGATAGTCTGCATCTTCACCAAACACAGCGTTTACCAAGTCGTAATCGATGCTTTTGCCATCTTGCAGCAGCGTGCGAACTCGCTGGGCAAAAAAGTCGGTTAGCTGCTGAGTGAGCGTTCCGGCCTTTACGCTCTCTCGGTCAGCTGCAAAGGTTTCAACCACGTTGGTAAGCACGGTTTGTAGCTTCAGGGGTAAGCTTGCCTCCCACACAATATTGATAATGGCGTTGGCCGCTCGGCGCAGCGCGAACGGGTCGCTAGATCCTTTGGGAAGCTTGCCGATACTGAAAATGCTCACTAGCGTATCGAGACGATCAGCGATGCCGACGACTTGGCCGGTGATCGTTTTGGGCAGGCTGTCGCCTGCGCCTTTGGGCAGGTAGTGTTCGTAAATGGCATCAGCCACTGCTTGAGGTTCGCCGCTATTCTCGGCATATTTTTGGCCGATGTAGCCTTGCAGCTCCGGAAACTCGCCCACCATTTGCGTCACTAGGTCGGCCTTGCAAAGCTCTGCGCCTCGTACGGCATCCTTCTTTTGCTGTGCGCTCAAGTCCAGGTGGTCACTGAGGAATTGGGCGATATCTACGACGCGGGCGACTTTTTCTTTAACAGAGCCGAGAGACGCCTCAAAGGTGACCGTCTCTAGCTTTGGCAAGTAGTCAGCTAAGGGCTGCTTTTGATCGGCGTCAAAGAAGAACTTGCCGTCAGCGAGGCGAGCGCGGATGACTCGCTCGTTTCCCTGGGTAATCAGGGCAGATTTGGCAGGGTCACCATTGGAGACTGTGATGAAGTAGGGCAGTAGTTCCTCTGACGCTTTATCGGGCCGTACCGAAAAATAGCGCTGGTGACTTTCCATTTCGGTGATGGTGACTTGCGACGGCAGCTGCAAAAAGTCGTCGTCGAATTTACCGATGAGTGCGGTGGGCCATTCCACAAGGTCTACAATTTCTGCGAGTAGGTCTTCGTTGACGACGGCGTGGCCGTTGACTGTGCTGGCGACTTGGTTGACCTGAGAGAGAATGGTCGCTTTGCGCTCAGCAGGATCGACGCTGACAAACGCTTTTTTGAGGGCGCTGGTGTAATCGGTGGCGGTGCTAAGAGAGATGTTGTCAGGGTGGAGGACGCGGTGGCCGGTCGTGATGCGATCGCTCACACAAACCTCAGATCCGTTCTCCAGCGTTACAGGCAGCAGCTCACTATCTAGCAGCGTCACTAGCGAGCGAATAGGCCGAGGAAAGCGCAGGTCACCATCTCCCCAGCGCATAAACCGATTGCCCTCTAGGCCCAAAATCCACTCTGGCACCATCTCCTGCAAGAGTTCAGCGGTGGCGCGGCCCGGAATTTTTTGCTGAACAAAAATGAATTCTCCTTTGCCCGTGTTGCGAATCTCTAGATCTTCTACGCTGACCCCCTTAGAGGCGGCGAATCCAGTGGCTGCTTTGGTGGGCTTGCCGTCTTTGAAGGCCGCTTTGGCCGGGGGGCCTTTTGCTTCTTCTTCTCGGTCAGGCTGGCGTTCGGACAGCCCATTTATTAGCAGGGCAAGGCGACGGGGAGTGCCGTAGAATTCAACGCTGTCGTTTTCTAAAAACTGCTCTTTTAGCGCTTCGGGAATCTTACTTTTCCATTGGGCGATCGCCTCACTGACAAAGCTGGCTGGAAGTTCTTCGGTGCCGACTTCTAGTAGAAAAGTTGCCATGGGCGTAAGCGGGTGTAGGGTGCATCAAAAAACCTCTACATTATTACAGACCAGTGCCAAGCTGGAGACGGCTGCGTTGCTTTAAACTATGTCTTGATAACCTTTTGCCCCCTTGAGACTTATGTCTGTCTATGTCGTTTTGTTCAATGCTCGCACTGAAAATGAGGGCATCCACTCCCTACAAATGGATGAGCGGCAGCTGGTACTCATGTTTGAAGTTGAAGAAGACGCCAGTCGCTTTGCGCTGATGCTAGAAGCGCAAGACTTTCCACCGGCTTCAGTGGAGGCATTCGAACGAGAGGAGATTGAAGAGTTCTGTACGGGCGCTGGATACGAAGCTGTGCTAGTAGAAGACGGCACGCTGCTAATGCCGCCTGAAAAGGTCGTTGATGAAACGACCTGGGATCCCAATGGAGACCCTAGCGCTGCTGATAGGGCCAAGCTAGAAGAAGTGGCAAAGGGAAGCGTTCAAGATGCGTCTTCTAACGAGATGGACCGTATTCGGGCCCAGCTAGAGAAATTGCTTTAGTCAATCCAAAAGGAAGTGCCGCAGAAAAGCAGTAGCCGCAGAAAAGCAGTATAAAAGGGTTCCCATCAGGGCGAGAGTCGCCTTTTATACTGCTCGCTTCCGTGACCTGACTTAGTCCACACCTTAGAACCCTCGGGAATATTAAGCGTGCTCCAATAGATACTTAGCCAGTCGCCGCAGCGTCCGTAGTCTGCTGTATCCGGTTGGGTTTTGCGTTTGTGATGACTCCTTCCGTTTATTCTTCTGTTGCATCTCCTGTACAGCTTTTCTCTCGAAAGCTGAGGCTGGTGAAAGGATTAGCCTCTACGCTACCCGGACGCGGCATGCTAATCGCGATCGATGCTGGTGTGGAGCACGGTGATGCCTTAGCTGCCGGTGCTTTGAAAGGGTCTAAGCTGCTCATGCTAGATGCTAAAAGAGACAGCATTCAACAAATTACTGAGGCCGTACACCGAACCTCAATGACCAGTGTGCATATTGTTACCCACGGGTCGTCAGGATGCCTTCACTTCAGCAGCGGCGACCTAACGCTCGATAACTTGCACACCTACGCAGCGCAAATTGAGTCTTGGTTCTGCTACCGGCCTTTTCGCCGTCGCTCAACGATTAAGGTGCAGCCTCACGACAGTTTTTTGTCTCTTTATGCCTGTAATTTGGCAAAAGATGAAGCTGGCTTAGCTTTTTTAGAGAATTTACACCATTTAGTGGGCGTCAGTATTCACACGGCAAAGGGAAAAGTGGGCAGCACTGCTCAAGGGGGTAGCTGGCAGTTGGATGTGTCTTTCCCTTTTCCCCACCGAGCGGAGTTTCCCTTTACTGACGATCTGTTAGAAACCTATGCCACGGTCATTTAGCAGGTCTCTAACGATTCAAACGACAAAAACACCGTAGGAACAAAGCTTGCCCCTACGGTGTTTCTGCTTTCTAGCCCATCAGACCCGGTTCAGGTCTGTTGCATCACTGGCTTAGCTAGCTGCCAAATAGCCATTGATACTGCCCTTACGGCGGCGCAAGTGCTTCAGCGCTTGCTGCTCTAGCTGACGAACGCGCTCACGGCTGATGCCCATGCGCTGGCCTACTTTGGCCAAGGACAACGGGTTGCCATCGGCTAGTCCGAAGCGTAGGTTAATGACTTCCTGTTGCTGAGTCGTGAGTTCTAACAGCATTCGGCGGAGGTCCTGTTGCAAAGACTTCTGGACGGTGTAGTCTTCAGGCGACGCGCCATCGTCCTCTAACAGATCCTGTAACTCTGTATCTTGGTTGTCGCCAATGCGCACATCCAAAGAGATGGGCTGACGGGCGATAGAGAGATACTCACGCACCTGGCGAGGCTCTAGATCTAGCTCTTCGCCAATTTCGGTAGCATTGGGGCTACGGCCTAGCTTTTGGGAGAGTTCACGCTGTACTCGCTTGATTTTGTTGAGCTTTTCGGTGATGTGAATGGGTAGGCGAATAGTGCGCGCTTGCTGTGCGATCGCCCGAGTAATCGCCTGACGAATCCACCAGTAGGCATAGGTCGAAAACTTATAGCCTTTCATCGGGTCAAATTTTTCGACGCCGCGCTCCAAACCAAGCGTGCCTTCCTGAATCAAATCGAGAAACTCAAGGTTACGCTTCTGATACTTTTTGGCGACAGCAACTACTAAGCGGAGGTTCGCTTCAATCATTTTGCGCTTAGACCGCTGGCCTCGTCGCATGTGGTTGGATAGCTCTACTTCACTCATGCCAGCCGCCGCTGCCCAGTCACTATCAGAGACACTTTCTGCGCGCGCTATATCCTGCTTGCTGATGGCTTTTTTCTTGGTTGTTTCGTCTTCAGTCTCGTCTTCAGGGAGCTTGGCAATCAGTTCTCCCTTGATTTCGAGCAGGGCCATCATTTTCTGAACTTGCTTGCCCAGCACAATTTCGTCTTCGTGGCTCAAGAGGGGCACCCGGCCAATCTCGTGTAGGTACGCTCGAACGGCATCGGTTGTGTACAGCGGCTTTGCTTTGCGCTGAGCTTTCTTCTTAGTTGTCTTTTTAGCCACCCTCTTTTTAGCCTCCGCCTTCGTGGCTTTTACTTTCGCGGCTTTTGTCTTTGCGGCTGCTTTGGTCTTCGTCGCTGTTTTCGTTATATCTGTCTTCATGGGAGTCACCTCTCTTGCCATTTCCTGTGTTGCTTTCTCCGGCTGCTTCTGTGTCTGCTGCTGTAGGGTTTCTACCATTAGCTTTTTGCCGACTGCCTTCTGTTGCACGGTTTTCTCACG
>JBCBDN010000227.1:0-6658 GCA_038529685.1 Cyanobacteria bacterium J06598_1
CTTCGTTTACCCATTGGTTAACTGTGGAGCGTGCGACGCCCATCGTGACGGCTAACCGATTTTGGCTAATACCGTACTGCTGAAGAACGCTCTTAAGTGCTTTGCCTGCCCTACCCATTTTTTTCATAATCTCTAATGAATGACGGTGCAGGAGAGTCGACTTTAGCCAGACTCTTACCCTACTGTTCATAACTACTGACCTCAGCATGTACAATCCTGAAGAATTTATACTGAAGTTTCAATCTCATGGTCAGAGATAGCACCGACGAAACAGTGTAGGGACGGCCAGTAATGCAATTGCCACCCTCATACTATTTTTGGGTTTTGGTATATTTCCTGAGCTTTACGGGCAGGCTTCCTCTTGAAGAAATTACAAGAAATGGCCTGATCAGACGTAAATTTCGACTTTTATACCAGAGATAACGGGGCAATATTAATCATAACTACATATAAAAAGCCCTGTTGGAGCAAACGATAGATAGCAGAACAGAAAGCCTAGGTTCACCAGCATAGACTGTGTCAGTTGGGAAGAGTGGTCTCAGTACCCATGCGCTTTTTCATGTTTTAGCAGTCCTTTATCTACGTATTTACACGTAGATAAAGGACTATTGAGCAGATCCCATTTGCAGGCGTTTTAGTCAGCGCTAGCTAACAGCGGCTGAGCACTAAGCGCCTTATTAGAGCGCCTTATTAGCAAGAGCTGTAGCGGTTTATCGGGGCTAGCTATAGCAAAGTGTGGGAGGCTATCAGTATGAAAATCTACAGCGCGGAGAGCGGACCTAGCAGTGGTTCTGGATAATGTTCTATGCCAGCAGGCTGCGCACTCTGGGGGTTGTCTTCGGCGTTCTCTGGCTGTGGTTCTACTGGAAATAGCGCTTCAGGTTCACGCAGTGTGGGATGGGGAGCAGGCGCCTCGTAGGTGCTTTCTAGATCCTGAGAGTCTAGACCTTGAGAGTCTAGCTCCTGGTTTTCTAGCGGCTTAACGTCTGAGCCAGCCTCTTCGACGGGTGGGTCTTCTGAGTAGGGCCCGATAAATGGCTCGGAATATTCAGCCGGGGAATGAGTGGGGGTGGCTTTGAGTACGGCGGGAAAGCGTAGCGGTTGCTCAAAGGTTTTAGAGGCGTTGCGAATGCCTTTGAGAATGGCAGTCCCTTGCTCTCCTGTGGCCATTTGAATTTGGGAGTCGCGAACGCTGACCGGCAAAAATTCGACTTTCATCTGCTGGTTGCGCAGCGATACTCTTAGCGCAGCGGTGTCGTGATCTGCTAAGGGGGCTGCGCCAAAGACAAAGTCACCGAGAGAGTAGGCGATCGCGCGATCGCGATAAATTTCCGCCCCTTGAATCTGACTTGGGTGATAGCCCACCACTAAGTCCGCACCCGCATCAACAGCGTCGTGGGCCAGGGACTTTTGCCAATCTTCGGGGACAGCGACAAAATTGCTGCTAGCGTCTGCGGAGGCTTTGCTAATGCCGTGTTTGGCCTCGGTCTGCCCAAGGATATCTCCCCACCGATAGTTCACCACCACCCAGTCTACCTGGGGGCGAATGGCGCGAATATCTTCTACGATGTGCGATCGCTCTTTGCTATTAGTGAGCGCAACACCCGCCTTGTTTTCCTTGGCCGCTTTCACCGCTTCTGGGTTATAGCCCAAGTAGGCAATCCGCTGACCTTTTACCTCCAAAATTTCGGGCCGGTGGGCCTCCGTCTGGTCGCGGCCAGCGCCTACCCGGTAAATTCCTTGCCGGTCAAGAGTTTTGAGCGTTTCTTCTAGCCCCCTAGAACCGTAGGTGAGGGTGCCTTCGCTCGCCAGATTGACGATATCGATTCCGCCTGCCTTAAGCGTTTTTACAGCCTGTGGGCGAGTCCGGTGATAAAAATTTTCTTGCAGGGAGGTGCTGGGGGTAGCCAGCGGTTCTGAAAGCCCAACCATCGCGACATCAGCCTGCTGATAAATGCTGAGGTCTGAGAAGAGCCGGTCTAGGCTTTCGGCTTCTTCAAAAATGAAATCGTTGAGACCTAGCTCGCCACCAAAAAGCAGGGTGATGGTAGGGTCAGTCGGGTCGGCTACATCGTGATGCGGTACCACAGCAACAGTTTCAAGCGCAGCTTCTACGGTTCTATCACCAGCAGAGTGCTCGCCAGGACGATAGGTAACCTCGGTAGCGGTAGGTTCGGTGTCATCGCCGTACCAAGGCGCAAGAACAGGCAGCGATTCGGTCGCAACAGGGTCAGAAAGGCGCTCAGATAAAACCAGTTCGGTGAGTCCGCCAAAGAGAAAGGCAGCCGTGGCACTGCCGGTGATGAGGGCGGCCCGAAAAAATTGGAACTGACTGCGAACAACCGCTCGTGCAATTTTGCTGCGAGAAGATTCATGCACAATCCTCCGCCCTGAGGTGATTGGCTCTGAAATTTCAGGCTCTGGGGTCTGAAGATTTTGCACCGTGTTGCGCTGGCGCAGGGTGGGAATACGAACACGCTGCTCCCAGTCTGTTTTGGCTGAGCCGATGGTGCGAGCAACTAGATAAATGCCTTCAATGACGTTGGAATTGAGCTTGTAGATGCGATCGCACACAAATTTCAGTAGCCGTTTGGGCTGGGGGGCACGCTCAAACTCAATGAGTACTTTGATACAGCCGGGTGCTGGGTCTGTTAGGACTTGGGCGTAAACATTTTGCGGCACTAGGGGCTCGTTGAGCCAGTAGGCGATCGCCTGAAAATAGCCCTCAGCCGCTAAGCGCTGAACTTCTAGGCCTGCAAGCCCTGGGCCAGAAATGGGGACTGCATTTGGCCCTGCTACGTCCTTCGCGGTTGAGACTTCAATCTGTCTCTGAGATGCACTTACCATGACCGGGCCTGTTCAAAATTGGGTACGCGATTTTGCAGTCAATATTGTACGGGTTGGTTTCCTTTGAAACATCAGCTTACCTGCGTAAGCAGCTTACCCAATTTATTTGATATATCGCTACTGCTGTAAAGGCATTCACCGCCAATCTCTGCCGCCAATCTCTGCCGCCAATCTCTTGAGAAAAAAGACTAAAGCGAATCTTGGTCACTGCTGTTGGAACTGGCACTGCCGTTTGGATTGGCGCTAGGATAGGGCGCTTCTTCAAAGACCTCTTCAGCGGGTGTGGTATCCGCTCCATTTGGAGCGTCTGTGCTGTTCGAGATGGGATTAATGCCAGGGGTTTGAACGGTATCACTGGGCTCACCATCTGGATTGCCAAGTGGTGTGACTGCGGGCTGGATAGCCTTGGCAGCTTCCTGATAGGTTTGCCCAGAAATGCGACGAATCAGCTCTTGGGCTCGGCCATCGTTACTGGGACGTTCTACAAGCGCTGCGATCACGTAGCGCTTGCCGTTAGGTAAGTCAATTAAGGCCACATCCCCGAGCACTGATTGGATATCGCCGGTTTTGTTGTAGGTGAGTGCGCCTTCTTGCAGAGGGCCGTCGGCGAGGAGGCTCTTGTTATAGGTACGGTTGAGGATATTGAGGATGCGATCTCGCGATCGCATCTTTAAGTCTTCGCCTTGGCTAATCAGCAACATTGTATGCACCAGATCTTCAGCGCTGGTAGTGTTGGTACCATCTAAATCAGGCAGCGGCGCGTTGAGCTTAGTTTTTTCTAGGCCTTGGGCCAAAAAGCGACTATTGAGAATTTCTTTACCGCCGAGCAAATCGATCATCATATTGGTAGCAGTATTATCGCTGTTAATGATCATTTGACTCGCCACTTCTAGCGCCGTGAACTGGGTACCGGGCGCCGATAGCTGCATATCGCCAGATCCTTCAGCAATTTGCGGCTGTTGAACAGCCATCTTTTGATTAGGGTCAATACGACCCGCATCAATTTCTTCAAAGAAAGCCAGCAGAATAGGCAGCTTAATGGTACTGGCAGCGGCGATGGTTTCTGAGCCCTCTACGCTGACATGCTGCTTGGTATCTACGTCGATATAAAAGATTTTGGGCGTAAGGCCAGGGTATAGATTCGGCAGCTCTTGAAGCGAGGCTTTGAGCGCCGGGATTTCTTGGCCGAGTGTGAGCGGGAACGACTTGGCGACCGGTGTTGGCTCAGCGACCACTGTGTCAACAGCTTCGGTCGCTGGAGCAGAGTCACCAGGCCGAACAACTTTGAGCAGGGTCCCGCCGATTAGGGCAATGCCCAAACTTACGACCAAAAATTGGATACCCCTTCTAATCAAAGGGACGTACTTATTGCTCGAACGGCGACGCTTTCGCACCAAGCCGCGAGACGGTGGAACTCGGCCTGGGTGAGCAGGATTAGGCAAGTCGGGTCGTTGTTTTTTACCTGTAGCCGACTTTGAAGGGTTCAGCGGGGTGGGGGAGCCAGACGTTTTTTTCAGCAGACGAACGGGCTTTTTGTCGGCAGGTCTGCCAGTTCTAGCTTTTAGGGCCTTGGTACGGCTAGAGGATTTACTTTTGATGCGATCAGGCACAGTGCCAAATAGCCGTCGGCGTTCAGTGTTTTGGGTACTCCCTTGGCTATGGCTCTGATTGCGCGGCTTGCGGGTGCGCCGGGTCTTGGGGTCTTCAGTCGTTCGAGATCGCGTTCTGGGTTTGTCGCCCCCTCTTCTTTCTCGGACGCTGTTAAGGGGCGGTTGACCCGATAACTTGTCCGCTGTAGAAGGGTGAGTGCCGCTGGCGTTCGGTAAAAACTGAGAGGATGGAATATTGAGCTTAGGCCGCTCGATAAAAGTGCCGCTGGCGCTGGTGAAGTTAGTAGGGGCACTGGCTGACGATAGGCGGTCAGGACTTTGATTGGGTGAGTTCTGCTGGCCGGGTATCTGTTGGCCTGAGAGCTGTTGGCCTGAGAGCTGTTGGCCGATGGGTTGGGAGCCAGTGATTTGGGGGCTCGAACCGTTTTGGGTCAGGCTCTGGCTACGGAGACTCTGGCTACGGAGACTCTGGCTACCGTTTTGCTGATTGCTTGTGCCGTTGGCGTCCGTCATAGCAGAGTTAACCTGTGTGTGTATCAGCTGGGTATGTCAGCTTGTTCTGTCAGCGTTTGAGACGTTTGAGAGCGCCCATTCTATTTGGCGAAGCATGCCTCGGAGTAAAGCGACTTCTTGAACGGTAGGCGACGTGCGATGTAGCAGCTGCCTTAGCTTGCGCATCCGGCTCGCTGCGGTATGTGGATATAGATATTCCACTTTGAGCAAGACGGTTTCTAGATGCTGATAGTAACCTTCTAGCTCGTCGAGAGAGGCTAAGTTTTCTTGATTGGATTCCGTTTGTTTAGCAGATGGAGGGATGTTTTGTAAAGAGGCTGCTGGCGTTTGCCTGGGTTGGCTGGCGCGATAGAGCTCGTAACAGCAAATAGCAACGGCCTGGGCAAGGTTGAGCGCGCTGTAGGTATCGCTGGTGGGGATTTTGGTGAAGGCTTGGGCGTAGATGAGTTCTTCGTTGCTAAGGCCGCGATCTTCAGGGCCAAAAAGGAGAGCACTTCGGCTACGCTCAGTGACCGGGATTGCACTGTGGCTACGCTCAGTGACCGGGGTGAGGGGGAGCGATGGGGGAGAAGGCAAGGAGAGAAGGGTGGGGAGGACGATTTCGGGGAGCTGAAGGGGGGCGTTGAAACCTCGGGTGCGGGCGGTGGTTGCGATCGCGCGATCGCAGCCAGCCAAGGCTTCAGGAATGGTTTCTACTTGTCGCGCGGCCCTTAAAATATCGTCAGCGTGAACCGCCATTTGCAAGGCTTCGGCCCCTAATGGGTCGCATTGGGGGGTCACTAACACCAGCTGCGAAAGGCCAAAGTTTTTCATCACCCTGGCAACAGAACCTACATTAAGCGGGCCAGCGGGGGCTACCAGTACAATCCTGACGGCAGCCAGCGAGTCTAAGGAGAGAGATTGAGTCATACGCTAGGGCCAGACGTTCTATTTGACTACAATAAAAGGACGATGCGATATCTCATAGCTCATTCATGGCACGCCAACGAAAAAAATCTGACTTGCCCTCCAAACCCTGCCAAGTTTGCGGGCGTCCTTTTACCTGGCGGAAAAAATGGGAGAAGTGCTGGGATGACGTGAAATACTGCTCAGACCGGTGCAGGCGACGGAAAAATAAAGCCGAGCAATCATAATTTCTTAAAGGATGGTCTGTAAGAGGGCATCTTCTGTAAAATCTGCAACGGTACGGCTAGCGCCCTCTGCCAGTAGCTCTGTTGAGGTGTGGGTAGTGGTGACGCCAACGGTAAAAATGCCCGCGCCGACAGCCGAGTGAATGCCCGCTTTAGAATCTTCAAAAACAATGGCTTCAGCGGCTGTAATGCCCAGCTGGTCCAGCGCCGTTTGATAGGGAAGTGGATCAGGCTTGCCTCTAGGGAGAGTATCGGCAATCACAACCGGTGAGAAAGTGTTCTCTAGGTTGAGGGCTTGCAGCATAAAGATTGCATTTTTGCTGGGAGCATTGGTAACAACAGCGGCTTTTAGTCCGTCACGGCTGATATGAGCAAGCAAATCCATCAGCCCTGGTAAAGGCATCAGCAGATCTTTAGCCCTCGTTCTAAAAGTGGCTTCTTTTTCGGCGCTAAAGACCACGCCCGCTTCAGCAGAAAGTTCAGGGAAAAAGTCGGCTACAATCGCCTCGTTTTGACGACCGCTGATTTTTTGCTTGTATAGCGCCCTATTTAACTCAA
>JBCBDN010000228.1:0-6658 GCA_038529685.1 Cyanobacteria bacterium J06598_1
CTATGAAACGCGCGATGGGACCTGCATTCGTGACTTTATTCACGTTTCCGATCTAGCAGATGCCCATGTAAAAGGCGTAGAGTACTTGCTTGAAGGGGGGGAAACTTCTTTCTTTAACCTGGGTAACGGTAGTGGCTTTACAGTGAGAGAAGTGATTGAGATGGCGCGTAAGGTCCCATCGCGCGTTTCATAGTCAGTGCCAAAAATAGAGATCGTGTCGCGTTTGCCGAGAGCTGCAAACAGCACCAGCGGAATCAGGTGCGTTTCTGGATTATGGTCTTCACCGAGGCGACCTTCAGGATCTGCACCTGCCGCATTGAAATAGCGGAAGCAAACAGACTGCAAACCATAGGCAGACTGAAAATCAATCAGCATTTTTTCTACCATGAGCTTGCTAGTGGCATAGGGGCTGATGGGATTTTGAGGATGATCTTCTGGAATAGGAACCGTTTTTGGCGGGCCGTAAATTGCGCAGGTAGAAGAAAACACCAAACGCTCAACGCCTGCTGCGACCATCGCTTCGAGTAAGTTGAGCGTGCCGTATACATTATTGCGATAGTACTTAGCAGGTTCAGTGACAGACTCGCCCACCGCAATATAAGCGGCAAAATGCATCACAGCAGCCACATTGTACGTACTAAAAATTTCGTCTAGCAGTGGCCTATCGGTGGTGTCGCCCACAACGACTTTGGCTTTGAGGTGTTGCTCAGCCAGCTCTTTGTGGCCATATTCCAAATTATCTAAAATTACGGCTTGGTAGCCCGCAGACTCTAGCGCCAAAACAGCATGGGAGCCAATGTATCCAGCACCGCCTGTAACCAAAACGGTCGGCTTTTGGCCATTAGCACCACCCTTAGCATTAGAAATAGAGGAAGTCGGCATAGTTAGTCATTAGGGGTAAATATAACCAAACGAGAGGATGACCCTAAAATAATAAACGTTGCGTATCCTTTTGAGAATTGGGTCGCATTAACGAGGGTTGTTTCCCAGATAGCAGTTCTACTGTAGGCTGCCGACAGCCGCAGTCGTTTTCATTACCAAGTTATCTCGATGAATCACAGTCTCGCTTCCTTCATACCCTAGTATCTGAGCGATATCGGCTGAGCGGTGACCGCAAATCTTGCGCAAATCTTCATCACCATAATTTACTAGCCCCCTAGCGATTTCACTGCCAGTGCTATCACACAGTAAAACTGAATCCTGTGGAGAAAATTCGCCTTCGACTTCGACAACCCCAGCAGGCAGTAAAGACTTTCTCGCCGTTTGAATAGCGGCGGCAGCGCCAGCATCTAAGTAAAGCCGGCCAGCGGGCAGAAGATTACCAGAGATCCACCTTTTTCGGGCTGCCGCACGAGTAGCTTGACCTTCAAACAGCGTTCCGATTGCCTCGCCATCCAATATTTTTATCAGGTTTTCTGGTGTGCGCCCGTGAGTAATGACTGTGTTTACACCAGCAGCAGTCGCAATGCGAGCCGCTTCTATTTTGGTAGACATCCCGCCCGTACCCCATACAGAACCAGAAGACCCAATTTTGGCAGTGAGCTGATCGATGTGGCTCACTCTACTGATAGGTTCAGCAGCTGGGTCTTCTCTAGGATCGGCAGAGTACAGCTGATCGACATCGGTCAACAAAAACAAGTAATCAGCATCGACTAAGCTTGCAACTAGAGCAGAGAGGGTGTCGTTATCACCAAACTTCAGCTCATCGGTAGCGACCGTGTCGTTTTCATTAACGACAGGGATAATGTCTAGCGCTAGCAACTTTTGAAAGGTGCGGTGGCTGTTGAGATAACGCGATCGCTGAGCCAAATCACTTCGGGTTAGCAGCACCTGAGCAATCGGCTGCGTCAGCTCAGAGAAAAAGTCGTCGTATACGCGCATCAACCGCCCTTGTCCCACTGCAGCGACGGCCTGCTTCAAAGCAATTTCTTCAGGTCTTTCGGTAATGCCTAAGCGCGCGCAGCCGACACCTACCGCACCAGAAGAGACCAAAATCACCTGGTGGCCTGAGCGCTTTAGGTAACAGAGCGTCTCGACTAACCGTCCTAACGTGGCTAGAGCCAGATAGCCGGTGTCTGAACGGGTCAGACTAGTGGTACCAATTTTGACCACAAGGGTCTTAGACGATGCGCTCTGAGACATATCACTGAAAAAATACACATTAAAATTGGGGGTCAGCCATAGCTTTCCCCCAAAATATTAAAACTAATTTGTATTAAGTTATTAAAAGTAGGTCTTTAATTAAGTTTGACCTTGTTTACATATTGCCTAAGAATCTCATTTTTCTGCTTAGCCTTAATGTTTTCTTCGGTTTTATTGAACCATGACGCACCGGGCCATAACGCACCGGACCATAACGCACCGGGCCATAACGCACCGGGCTATAACGTAGATTGCAGCGCCACCCCAAGCTGTTTAGAGATCCAAAACTCAGCATTGCGCAGTAAGTTCTTGGGGTCTCGTGAATTGGGTTCTAGCATTGGCTGAACCAAAATAGTGAAAAGACCGACTCTGTTGCCAGCGAGGATATCTGTAAATAGGCGATCGCCCACCATCGCGATATGTTCAAAAGGCAGACCCATATCTTGAGCGGCTAGGCGTAGCTTTCGCCCAGAGGGTTTGCCGGCACTGGCAACAAACGGCACAGATTTGCCATTGACCGTGATGCCCTCAGCAATTTTTCGTATTCGCTTGTAGCCCACGTTGTTACTCACAAGCGACACAGGAACTTCGGATTGAATATTGCTCACCCAGCGCTGAACGTCCGGGTCGAGCTGTTTACGACCTACAGGCACGATGGTTTCATCCACATCTAGCAATAGACCTTTGATACCGTTTGCCTGAAGTACTTTAGGAGTAAGGCCAACGACAGACTGGTTCAAAATCAGATCGGGCTGTAAAAGGTTGACCCAGCTCATATGTGGCGTTTGGTTAAAAAAGTGTGGTTAAAGGGGGTGGTTTTGTTAGTTGTTTTCGGCGTCGACGCGATCACGAATTCGCCCTTGAGCCGACTCATGATCTGCCAAGTTGCGGCTGAAAACATGGGTGCCATCGTAACGGGCAACAAAGTACAAAAATTCAGTCGGCGCCGGCGCAACCGAGGCTTCCAAGCTAGCAACACCAGGACTCGCAATCGGTGTAGGGGTCAAACCTGCGTTGATATAGGTGTTATAAGGATTAGGCGTTTCTACTTGAGCGTAGGTGAGCGGATTTTCTGGCGTTTGCTCAATGCCCAGCCCGTACTCCACCGTAGGGTCTGAGCCCAGTGTAATGCCCTCTTCAAGGCGGCGGGCAAAAACGCTGGCAATCTGGTCGCGCTCTTCAGAAACCACGGCTTCTTTTTCTACGATGCTCGCTAGGGTTACCCAGTCTAAAAGGCTGTACTGGCTGGCGCTGTTTTCGTATGCAGGGAGCCCTACCTCTTCAAATCGGCGCAGCATGACATCGACCAGGTCGTCAGCGGTGATATTGCCGCTGTCCATTTGATAGGTATCTGGATAGAGGAAGCCTTCTAGGTGAGGAAGGCCGTCGGGCAGCCACGGATAGCGCTCGTATGGAATGCGCTCGGTGGCAGCTAAAAATTCTTCGGCGGTGGTGAAACCTTTTGACTCGAAACGAGCAGCCATTTTTTCACGGTTCCAGCCCTCAGGAATGGTGAAGCTGGTTTGAATAACGTCGCCTTCCCAAATCGTGTTGGCAATTTCGTTCAGGCTTTGCCCTGGAGAAATCACATAGCTACCGGCCTGAAAGCCGCCTTCTTCACCCCGAAAAGATTTCCACCTAGTCAGTAACTTCCAGGCAGTGGTAGAACGAATCAATCCGTTCGTTTCTAGGTCCTGGCCAATTTGGCTAGAAGCGGTGCCTTCTGGAATTTCGACCATTACAAAGCTGTCATCGTCGGCTTCGGCAGCAGCGAGCACGGGAGACTTTGCCCAGCTCCACCAGGCCCAGCTCTGGCCTGCAACTAGTGCCGAGAAGGCCAGCAACACAATGAAGAAAAACCGTTTTGAGGCACGCATAGTTAAAATCGCGAAGTTTTAAGGGCCCACAGCAACTAGGTCGGATGACGACACTGAAGACTACGCAGTCCGATATTACAAATGATACTGTTGCAACTTTAGTCCAAAACGTCAAATAGCTTGTCTTCGAGCTGCGATCGCATCCTCTGAAAATCTTCGGGGTCTACCAGCTCAACAGAACCATCCGCCGAGCGCGTCGCAAAAAACAGCAGCGGGTCTAGGGGCGTGCACAGCGTGTACTGAGCCTCCTCATGGAAGAAGGTGGCCAGCATCTGAAAATCTTCCGTCACCGTTTGGGCATCGCCCTCTTCGGTGATATCTAACGCAAAACAGTCTTCCTCATCGCCTTCGGGCAGGTCGCCCACCGCTGTTAGCGTGTGAGCTGAACGCTCTAGCAGCAAATCTAGCTCAGCAAGCACGGCCCGAGCCGTTGAAAACAGACCATCAATCTCTGAGTCTTCTACATCGACGAGGACTTCAGCAGCGTCATCTTCGTCTGTGGCCTCGTCGTCTGCTTCCCAAACAAAAACCTCAATGGGCAAATTCACCGGCAGCAGCAGCAAAAACTCTTCACCGTCAACATCAATACTTTTCTCGACGTAACACGCTAGCTCGCGGTTATCTTCATCTTTTAAGGTGACCACCGGATACTCAGCGGGCTCACCTAACAGACTGGGATCGATTTCCATTGGTGCAATCTCCTGATGACGGGGCTCATTAACTAGGGGCAGATTCGGATCTTTCTGGCCGCTCGAGACTTTTCGCTAGACTTTCCACCGAACCAGAGCGATCGCGCCGGGCATCTAGCCACTGCTGCAAAATGATCGCTGCCGCCTTACGGTCAATCAGCGCTTTATGACGCCTGAGCGATCGCCGCTCAGCTATCAACATTTGTTCAGCCGCGTACGAAGTTAAGCGCTCGTCTACAAATTCGACGGGTAAGCCTAGCGACGTTGAGAGTCGGTGAGCCATTTTTTGAATCTTTTTGGCCTGAAAGCCAATCTGTCCGTCCATAGTGTACGGCAGTCCGACCACCAAAACTTCAACAGATCTTTCTGCAACCAGCTGCCGCAGCGGGCGCAGTAGGCTCTCAAAATTAGTTTTGTGAATCGTCATAAGGCCAGTCGCGATAAGGCCAGTGCGATCGCAGCCAGCCACCCCAATTCGCTTCGCCCCCAAATCCAACCCCAGTGCAGAAACCATTCCAAAGGCCATCTTAGTCAGCGGCCATTTGGTCACTGTCATCGGTTCCGTTGTCCCTTAATCGGCTATCTCTAGATCGAGGCTCCAACGACAGCTGAGACATGTTTTCTAACAAAAATCTTTCCCAGCCCAATCCATCCGAAGCCGAGCTATCTAACAGTGGCCCTAGCTTCAGCCCGCGCCAAGAAAACCGTCCTGGCATCGGCGTTCCTGTGGGCTGCAACCCTGGCAGCATATCGGGCATTTTTAGGCCCTCTAGAGCCCCTGCCTTCGATTCACGCACCTTGTGCCAAACAGAGCGCGACATCATCAACGTGTGCTCAATTTCCAACGCGCCGATGTGGCGCAGATACTCTTCGCGCTCTGTCTGATAGTCCAAAGACATAATTTGCAGCGGCTGCCCTGGAAACTTTTGAACCACGCCCGCCATCTGGGCCATCAACTCTGGGTACAACCAGGTGTAGGCCGGATGCACCGTCAGCTTCGCCGTATGAGATTCTGTGCCATCCCGACAGAGCTTGAGCTCAAAGTAACCAATCGCTGTTTTTCGCTGCGGCTCAAACACGTAGGCCGACACCGAATCTTTTCGGGTCATCCAACGAGTTAAGCGGCTACCCGCTTGAGCTGCCAGCGTCGTTTTGAAGTCTTGAATTTGGTAATCCAGCACTTGGCGAACCAAAGGTGGAATAGACACTGTTTCTAGCTGATAAATCAGCTGGGCATCTGCATTGCTCACAGGCAGCAAATTGGGCAAGGCTGGGTCGTGCTCAGAAAGATGACCGAGCTGCTCAGGCTGAATAGACCAGTAGGTCGCTTTTGCCAGCGGCTGAAAGCCGTTTTGCCGATAGAGCGCTAGGCCAAACTGGTCATTGACATCTGTTTCGCTGATCCAATACTGGGCTTCGCGGATGTGCTCGAAACAGTGACGCAGCATGTCTGAGCCCACGTCCATCGCCAAGTACATCGGGCAATCTGTCTTTGCTTTTTTAGCTTTTTCCTTAGCTAGGTTCACCAGCATTCGGTCGATCTTCCAGGTGCTCAGCGTCTTGTTAAAAGGCGCCACTTGAATCATGCCCTGGAGTTCGCCGCCGGCTTCGGCTACAAAGGCAGAAAAAGTATGCTGCAAAGGATTAGGAAACAAAGTCAGCGCTTTGAGCGGGCCATACCAGCGCCGCATTTGCTGAATGTAATCGTCTATTTCTGGCGTATCGGTCGAATGAGAAGCAATTTCTGTGGCCCCTGTCACCTTCAAATTGTCTAAATCTCGCAGCTGAATAGAGCGAATAGAAATATCCGTCTTGGGCGACTGAGCGCGAGTCATTTGGAATACTCCTACAGACAATTTTAGTGACAGACAGATTTTCATGTTGAAATCATGAAAACCCTATTCTTGTTATATCAGAGGTTTATAGATGTCAGCTGTTACATGATGCTTA
>JBCBDN010000229.1:0-286 GCA_038529685.1 Cyanobacteria bacterium J06598_1
TTGATTACACATTCAAAGAGCGCCTCTCCTGCTCGCCATTCATTGCTTATAAACCCCCACTTTTGGCAATGTTTTTGGCCTTCTTTTTAGCACTACCCAGGTTTAACCTGAGCAGGGGAGCTGTGGATATTTTTGGGTGTCAACATGTCAAGTGAAGGAGCCTTTGTGGTGCAGCAGTCTGTCAGTTTATCCGTTGAAATTCCTGAAGAGTTACATTTATCTGTACAGCATTATTTAGAGGTTCATTCTGGTTGGGGTCAAGACCGTTTGTTCTGCGCAGCACTAT
>JBCBDN010000229.1:296-6622 GCA_038529685.1 Cyanobacteria bacterium J06598_1
GTTTGGTCAGCAGCCAGAGCCCAATCGAGAAATCATGCCTTCTCAGGCCGCGTAGATACATCAGTTCAGCATCAGGGAAGATATCTACTGAAAAAAGTTTTTAGTAAACCCTCTGAGACATTTTTAATCAAATAAGCTGGCTCAACATAAGCCTTTCATTCAATCAGTAACTGTTCAAAAAAAGCATCTACTAAAAAGTCATTAGGCTCGCCGTACATATCGCGGCGAACCTAATGACTTTTTAGGGTTTTATTACAAGATTAATGAAGCACCATTGGCAAATTTCAATGGGTTCTAAGACTAAACGCGAAGCCTTTTAGTCGGTCCAGATACTATTGCAAAGACGGATTGTATATACCGCTACTTACCGATGGCCTTAACCAGGCCAATACCGCCAAAGTATAGAAACAAGACGGCGCCTCCCAGCAGGCTTTGAGTAATAGGATCGGTAGAAGGTGTGAGCACCGCGCCCAAAATAGCCGCCCCCAGTAGTACATATCGCCAACCCGAAAGCATTTGCCGGGAGCCCACAATACCCAGTAGCCCCAGCAGCAGCTGAATCACCGGAATTTGAAAAGCAAGCCCGGTACTAAATAGCAGCAGCAACACAAACTCAAAATAGCGGTCAATTGACCACATTTGTTCAACGACATCTGCGCCGTAGTTAATAAAGAAATTAAGCGCAGCAGGCACCAGCGCAATGTAAGCGAAGGCTAACCCCGCAAAAAACAAAACGCTAGAGCCAATCACCACCGGGCCAATCAACCGGCGCTCACGGCGTGTCAACCCTGGCAGCACAAACTGAATAATTTGATAGAGGATAAAAGGGCTAGCGATTAAGATACCGCTGTAGCCAGCCACTTTGATCGATACAAAGAAGTACTCACCCGGTGAGAGCTGTAGAAACTTTGCGCCTTGAGCAGGCACTTCTAACAGTTCTACGACTCGCCGAACGTTGGCAAAGCAGGCAACCACGCCCACCAGTATCGCAATCAGCGCATAAAAAATTCTCTGGCGAAGCTCATCGAGATGGTCGAACAGCGACATCTCAACATCATCGGGCAGTTCATCTAAAAAAGCCTCTCGGGTTTGTGCCTCTGTCTCTGAGAGGGCCACTGAGAGATCCGCAGCTGGCGCTGTCTCAAGGTCAGAAGGAGGCGTCATAGGAAAAATTTTCGGCTACTAGAAGTTGAACGGCAGATCGCGCTCATTTATTGTACCGAGCATTGATAGGTTCAGGTGTAGAGGCTCAAGGAATTAGGGCTATTGCGCCTCAAAAATTTTCTGGCCGAGCTGACCACTTTCACCCAGGACTTCGGCAGAGCCACCATTGGCAGCAATGGTGAGGCCACCGGCATTACCAGAATACACATCAATGACTTCTTGGCCTTCCCAAAGTTGGGTGTCGCCGGGCTGCATGATGTCTTCGAATACGATGGTGCCGTCTACGCTAACGCTAACGTAGGTCTCGGCAGTGGCTTCTGTTTCTACATAAACAGGAGCTGTGCTTACAGGCGCGGGGGCAGGTGGTGGCTCTACCGCAGCCGGGACGACTTCTTCAGCAACGGGCGCTGGCTCTGGCGCATCGGCAACGGTAGGCGAGCTTTCGCCGCCGAACATGTTTACTAACAGAACAACCCCTGCCGTCAATCCAGCCAACACGATTGCACCAATTGCAAACGGCTTCAGATTGGGCCCCTCGGGTTGGCCTATTTCGACCCCAACAGGATCAGCAGCAGCATAAGCGGTTCTGGGGGCCAAGCCCGGATCTGCTGAGGTGACCTGAGTGGTAAAAGCAGCGGGTAAGTCGTCCTCGAATTGAGGGGTTTCTATACTGGGCCTTTCCAGATTAGGCGGCTCTGGAGTCAAAGATTCCAAGCCGACCGTTTCCGGTGCTGGCATCTCTAAGTCAGGCGTTTCCAGAGCAGATGCCTCCGAGGCTGACGACGCTAAGCCTGATAAATCCAAACCTGGCAAATCTGGGGTTGGCAAATTTGAGGCGGGTAAATCCAAACCTGGCAAATCTGGGGTTGGCAAATCTGGATTGGGAAGCTCTAAATCATCCGTCTGAAGGGCCGTCGCATGCTCTGGGAGGGCATCAATTAGAGTGTTCGGTTCTACAGGCAGACTGTCTGGAGTGGGAAGAGTATCTGGTAGGGGCGTATCGATTAGGCTAGGGGGGGCGATCGCCTGGTCGTCCATCTGAAAAATCATATCGGCAGATGAAGATTCCAGCCCACCCGACACCACAGGCTTAGCCGCTGGTGATTTGGCTGGCGGGTTTGGCGGTGGCGCAACCGGCTCAGTCTTTTGGGGAGTACTAGGAAGCGTGCCCCCTGCTGGAGAGGCATTCCCTGAGCTAAACAAAGCCGTTGACGCGCTCGCCTGCCCGGTCGTCTGGCGGGCTGCTGAGGAGATAATCCGCGTGGTAGAAGAGCTCTCGGCTTCTAACGAACGCGGGGCGGGCCGTGGCGTAGAAGGGATAGAGTTGACAGTGAACTGCTGGGCGAGCTCAATGCCTTTGAGTCCTAGGTTTTCGGCATAGCGACGAATGAAGCCCTGCACAAAAATTGGCTCGGGCAACATATCAGGATTACCCGTCTCAATCCCGTTCAGCAGCTGAGGCCGAATGTAAGTATTGATGGCAATGTCTTGCAGTGACTTGCCCTGCTTCTCTCGATTTTCACGCAAGAACGCACCAATTTGCGCCAGTTGACTCTGCTGTGCGGCACTAAATTTAGTCACAATACTCCACGAACCTAATGACTACCGTAGTTTTACCTATCGTATCAATGATTTGGTCAGAGCATTGTATTTGCTTCGATAAGGCTCAGATGAGGCCCAGCAGGTCCACACCCTTTAGCGCTTACTGCCACTCGATAGCGCACAGGTAAAGTTAACGATTAAGCCTGCTCTACAGCGCGTTTACCTGCTCAGCAATCACGGGATCGTATAGGCGTAGATAGTTCCAATAGCCGCCAAAAACGGACTCGACATAGCCTTTGGTTTCTGGGTAGGGAATTTGCTCGACGAACTCATCGGCATTGGCGAAGTCTTTTTCATCAATCCAAGCGGACACTGCGCCAGGGCCAGCGTTGTAGCTAGCGACCGCGTAAAGAGAATTGTCGTTGTACTGGCTGTGAGTAAAGTCGAGATACCAGGTCCCGAACTTTACGTTGTCAGCAGGCGCGCTCAGAGTATAGTCCGCTTCACCGATTTGGCTGCTGATCCACTCGCCGGTTTCGGGCATAACCTGCATGAGGCCAACCGCGCCAACCACTGACTTAATATCAGCTTGAAAGCGCGACTCTTGACGCACGAGGGCAGTGACCAGCAATGGGTTGAGCTGACGCTCTTGGGCCCAACCCAAAATTAGCTCAGGGTAAGGAAAGGGATAAATCGCCTGCCAAAACGTAGGGGTGTTTTTGAGCGCTTCGTATTCAGCAATTTCTTCGGGTAGCTCTCGCCAAGAAAGGCTCGTGACCATGAAAATGCCTTCGAGATTATCGCCGACGCCTAAGCGAATAACGCCATCGGTAAACTGTTCGCTGACAGTGGGCGTTTGAATATTGAGAAATTCGGTTTGCCACTGATGCCATGCGGTTTGGTTGTGCGCGAGCAGATACAGCTCCTGTAGCTCGGCTGAACCCGTAGGTAAGGGCGTGCGCTTAGCGGGCAAGGTCACTTTGGGCTGAAACGAGCGAACCGTGTCGAAGTTGCCGACGTTCCAGTCCAAATAAATAGCTGAGCGCCAGGCGTAGTAGGACTCTGGGTGGTTAGCAATGACTTGCTCAAACGCTTTTCTCGCATCATCTGGCTGGTTTTCCCTGAGCCGCCATCTGCCTAGCCAAAAGCCGGCCTCGGCGGCGAGGTCATCTTGGGGTGCGGCTTCGACTAGCTGCTTGGCCCAGCTGATGGCCGCACCGTAGTTGTTGGCTTTGGCATTGGCGTTGGCCTGCTTAAAGCGAATTTTAGCGGCAGCAGGCGAATCGGAATACTGGGAAAGAATAGACGCTCGCGCTTGCTTGGCAGAGTCTGGACTTTTGAGGGAATCTAGAATTTCTGCGCGCTTGGCGAGGGCCTCACCGGCCCGGTCGGGGAAGCGGGCAATGATGTCGTCAAGGGTGGCGATCGCACTCTCATCATCTTGCAAATTCGCCAGATTCAACAGCCCTGAGGCCGCTTCGGGATGCTCAGGAAAAGAACGCCCCAGCTGCTGATAGTAGAGGACTGCTTCTTTGGTTTTACCACCGCGCTCTTTGCCCCTGGCCGCGCGGTATTGAGTCCGAGGCGTACCTGGCGCTTTGGCATAGGCATCGCCCGCCTTGGGGTAGTTTTGAGTCTCCCAGTAGCCAAAGCCAATGGCCTCCCAGTCCTCTGGGGTAAGCTCGCTGCTGTACTGACTCACTAAGCGGTTCAGTGCGGAGGTGTATTGAGGATGCTCCAGCCCGTGATAGGCAATCGCTTTGAGCAACGGCAGCGCCGCCGGATCGGCTGCGCCTGAGCCAGAGGACTGACCCAAATCGCTGAGCTGGCGAAAGGCCACGTTGATACTAAGGGGATGGGATGGATATTTTTCGAGCAGCTGAGTCCAAGCGTTAGGATCGGCAGCAGCTTGGCCAGCAGCGCTAGGGGCCCCTAACTGATAGAGCGCTTCGGCAGCAGCACCGCTCTGGTCATATTTTTGCGTGAGCTGTGTCCAAGTGGCAATCGCATCGTCTTGCTGACCTAAGGCGGCCAAAACCTGCCCTCGCTTAAGCAACACGTAGCCAGCTAGCGGCCTGTACGTTTCTTCTAGCCCCTGTAATAAGGGCAGTGCTTGCTCAGGTTGGCCCTGGTTGAGATAGTCGGTGGCGAGCATGTATTGGGCGCGATCGCGCTCCAACCCCTCTGCCCGCTGAATGATAGCAGTGAGTGCCTGTGCCCTTTCCGACGCAGGCTGATTGACGAGGCCCAACACATCTGAATTTTCTACCGAGCGAACCACCGATGTATTGAGTGGGTCAGGCGAGTTGAAAGCGTCGGTCGTTTTGAGAAACGCCACCACCAAGCCGACAGACAGCGTGCTAATGCCGGCAAGCGCTATGAGTGGCCATTTATCCTTTAGCGTTTTCAGCATGTGTAAGTTTATCGTCCGAGAGATTACGGATAGCCTCTGAAGTTTTAGCAGAAAAATTGATGAATGGTTATGGGGAATTTGCGGAACCTTAGCAAACAAAATGACGCACAAAACGTGAAGAGAAGAGCGCTTAGATGAAACATTGAAGCACCTGCTCCGTGAAAAGAGGCAAAATCAGTAGATACTATAGAACGGAAACAAATCAGTAAACAAAGACTAGCGAACAGGGAATGGATTTTATAGCGTCGGCTCAGTCTTGCCTTGATTGGCAAGGGGATTGCTTGGTAATAGGCCTCTTGGAGGAATCTTTGCCACTCACCGGTATTTTGTCAGACTTAAATAAACAGGTGGATGGGCTATTACAAACGCTGATCGACGAGGAAGCCTTTGAAGCCAAAGCAGGCAGCACCGCCATCAGCCGCGTCGGCGGTCAGTCGGCAGTGAAAAAAATTGCCGTAGTCGGACTGGGTAGCTCGGATGCGATGAACTTAGAGAGCCTACGCCGAGGCGCTGCGGTGGCAGCCCGACTGGCCAAAAAGGCAAAAGCCACGTCCCTGGCCATTAGCTTTCCGGTGTGGAATAACGGCCCATCGCTCACAGCAGAGGCCCTGACCGAGGGCGCTACCCTAGCGCTCAACCAAGATCATCGATTCAAATCCAAGCCGGATAAAAGCACCGCTGAACTGGCCGAAGTTCATTTACTTTCTTTCCAGGGCGAAGAGGCTGCGATCGCCAAAGCTAAAACCGTCTGTGAAGGCGTCATCCTGGCGCGCGAACTCGTCGCCGCCCCACCTAACGTCGTCACCCCCGAAACGCTTGCAGACACCGCCGCTACCATTGCGAAAGACTATGGCCTCAAGCTAGAAGTCCTCGAACGCGACGCTTGCGAGCAGCTAGGCATGGGCGCTTACCTCGGCGTCTCCCAAGCGTCTGACCTGCCACCTAAGTTTATTCACCTGACCTACAGCCCAGCAGGCACCGCCAAACGGAAGCTGGCCATTATCGGCAAAGGCTTGACCTTTGACTCTGGCGGGCTGAACTTAAAGCCCAGCGGCTCGGGCATTGAGATGATGAAAATTGATATGGGCGGCGCTGCCGCAGTACTAGGCGCTGCCAAGGCCATTGGACAGCTGAAGCCCGATGTAGAAGTTCACTTTATTAGCGCAGCCGCTGAAAATATGGTCAGCGGGCATGCCATGCACCCCGG
>JBCBDN010000230.1:0-6616 GCA_038529685.1 Cyanobacteria bacterium J06598_1
CGGTGGCAAAGTCTCATCGCGTAAAATGAACAGGCAAGTGAACGAGTTGAAAGTGCAATGTCTGGTACTCAATCGCATGATTCAAGTCGCTAATCCGGATAGCTATATCTGTTAGCCGACCTATAGCCCTCAACTAGAGGGCTCGATAGGACAGCATTGCTCTTTTTATATTGGTGCAACAAAGCCATAGAAGACTAGTCTTTTGGGGTGCAATCAATCATTGTGTATGGCAGTGAATTGAGAAATGAATCAGTATGCCGAACAGCAAGCAAACTCTCGTCGTTGTTGGCAATGGGATGGTCGGGCATCGGTTGCTTGAACGAATGGTTGAAAAAGGTGCCCTTAATCAGTGGAACTTGGTCACGTTTTGCGAGGAGCCGCGAGTTGCTTACGACCGGGTTCATTTGAGTGAGTACTTTACAGGTAAAACTGCTGCTGACCTAACGCTGGTAGAGCCTGGGTATTACGATGAGAATGGGATTCGGATTTATGTGGGCGATCGCATCACTAAAATCAACCGAGAGCAGCAGCGCGTAACCTCCGCCAACGGCGTTGAGATTGCCTACGACCGGCTAGTGCTGGCCACCGGCTCCTACCCCTTTGTGCCCCCCATTAAAGGGAACGACGCAACCGGTACGTTTGTGTATCGCACCATCGAAGATTTGGACGCGATGAAAGCCTATGCCAAGCAGTCGCAGGTAGGTGTTGTGGTGGGCGGCGGGCTGCTGGGCCTAGAGTGTGCCAATGCGCTGAAGTCTCTCGGGCTAGAGACCCATGTGGTAGAGTTTTCCCCTCGGTTGATGCCCGTGCAGATAGATGAGGCAGGCGGTGCAGTCCTTAAGGAGAAAATTGAAAACTTAGGCGTACAGATTCATACCCGTAAAGTTACGACAGATATTGTGAGCGAGAATGGCAAGCTGGCGAGTATGCAGTTTGCCGATGAAACTTCCTTGCAAACGGACATGATTGTGTTCTCGGCGGGTATTCGGCCTAGAGATGAGCTAGCGCGAGATTGCGGCCTACAGCTTGGCGAAAGAGGCGGTGTTGCGATTGATGAGGCTTGCCAAACCTCTGACCCTAATATTTATGCGATTGGAGAGTGCGCGCTGTACCAGGGACGTATTTTTGGTTTGGTGGCACCGGGCTACCAGATGGCGGAAGTGGCGAGCGATCATTTGTTGTCTGTAACCGATGCGCAACAGTTTACTGGGGCGGATATGTCTACCAAGCTGAAGCTGCTGGGTGTGGATGTGGCGAGCTTTGGGGATAACTTTGCGAAGACGCCGGGGGCGAAAGCGCTGGCGGTGGCGGATGCGATCGCTGGCACTTACAAAAAACTAGTGGTCTCTGCCGACGGTTCAGCACTGTTGGGCGGCATCCTCGTCGGAGATGCATCAGCCTATGGCACCCTGCTCCAGCTCATGCAAAACCAGATGGCCCTGCCTGCTAATCCGCTGAGTTTGCTGGTGCCCGCAGGTGAGGGCGCAGCAGCCACACTCAGCATGGAGAGTTTGCCCGACACGGCTCAGATTTGTTCTTGTAACAACGTCACCAAGGGCCAGCTTTGCGAGGCCATTCAGTCAGACAATATTACAGATCTGCCGACACTGAAAAAGTGCACGAATGCCGGGACGGGTTGCGGTGGCTGTGTCCCCCTCGTCAAAGATGTGCTGACCTCAGAACTGAAAAAAGCTGGGGTAGAGATCAACAATCACCTGTGCGAGCATTTTCCTTACTCTCGTCAGGAGCTATACCACCTGCTACGTGTGGGCGAAATCAAATCTTTTGATGAGCTGCTGGCCAAGCATGGCTCCGGTCATGGCTGTGAAATTTGTAAGCCAACAGTCGGGTCGATGCTTGCCTCTTCCTGGAACGAGTATGTGTTAGAGACGCCCCACGTGGGATTGCAAGATACCAACGATTCGTTCTTAGCGAATATTCAAAAAGACGGCACCTATTCTGTTATCCCAAGAATACCAGGCGGAGAAATCACGCCCGAGAAGTTGATTGTTCTGGGACAGGTCGCGCAAGAGTTTGATCTATATACCAAAATTACGGGTGCCCAGCGGGTCGATCTGTTGGGTGCGCGGGTTGATCAGCTGCCGCTCATTTGGCAGCGGCTGGTGGAGGCTGGATTTGAGTCAGGACATGCCTACGGAAAGGCGCTGCGAACGGTGAAGTCTTGTGTGGGCAGCACCTGGTGCCGATTTGGGGTGCAAGATTCTACCAGCTTGGCTATTGAGCTAGAGCTGCGCTATCGAGGATTGCGATCGCCTCACAAACTCAAGTCAGCCGTATCGGCCTGTACGCGAGAGTGTGCCGAGGCCCAAGGCAAAGATTTTGGCATTATCGCCACCGAGAACGGCTGGAATTTGTACGTGGCTGGCAATGGCGGGATGAAGCCACAGCATGCGACGCTGCTAGCGACCGATCTGGATAAAGAGACGCTGATCAAATATATCGATCGATTCTTGGTGTTCTACATTCGTACTGCTGACAAGCTAGAGCGGACCTCCACTTGGTTTAGTAAGTTAGAAGGCGGTCTGGAGTATCTACAGCAGGTGATTATTGAAGATTCTTTGGGCATTGCCGATGAGCTAGAAGCGCAGATGCAGTACCACGTGAACACCTATCAATGCGAGTGGAAAACAACCCTTGAGAATCCTGAGAAGGTTCAGCGGTTCAGTCACTTCATCAATTCAGACAACGCCGATCCGTCTTTGGCCTATGTGCAGGAACGGGGGCAAAAGCGTCCGGCGACTGAAGCGGAAAAGGGGGTCCTAAATCAGAGTCAGGATGCGTTGATTGTACCGACTCACTAGGTTACTTTGTCAGCCACTCACTGAGCGGCTGACAAAGTTGAGAGAGATTATTGTCTTAAAGCGTATTAGAAGTGAGGAAAAGTTCAATGGTGCAATCATTATCAACGAAGACGGCTGACGCTGATTCGGTAAACTGGGTGACGGTTTGTGACTTGGATGCGATCGCGCCAAATACCGGTGTCAATGCACTGGTTGGGACAGAACAGGTCGCTATATTTCGGATCGGGTTAACCGATGAAGTTTACGCTACCGGCAACTTTGAGCCATTTAGTAAAACCTTCGTGATGTCACGGGGGATTGTAGGCGATCGCCAAGGCGTATTAAAGGTGGCCTCCCCCATTTACAAACAAAACTTCAACCTAAAAACAGGCGTTTGCTTAGATGATGAGACAGTCGCTATTCCTGTGTACCGAGTACAAGTCGTGAATGGCCAAGTGCAGATAGCGCTGTAGTCCGCTTTTTTTAGCACCCGTTTGTTCTGCAATACTAAGAACCCTGTGAATTGCTTGCTTTTATTGGGATGGCGTTTGTAATATTTAGAGAATATTAACGGAGCATACTGCTGTGAAGAGATTTTTAGCTGACGTTTTTTCTTCTATTAGTGAATTTGTTGCTTGTTTGGAGACCGACCCGGCTATTCTCTCTGTTATGCCCTGTGAAATGGCCAGCATTAATGTCAGTCCTTTTGAAGCGGACTCCTCAAACAGCTTGAAGTGAACACTCTTGCGCTGAATATTTTTGCACTGAATAAGAATATTCAGTATCTCAGTTACGGTAGCTGATGCTTGTGCCAATGCCTCGCAATATCTACCCGGCGACAAATCCAAACTTTGTCGTGGCTTTGCACGTAGTCTAAGAATTTGGCCAAGGCCGCTGTTCTTCCCGGTCTGCCGGATAGCCTACAGTGCAGGCCTACGCTCATCATTTTGGGCGCGTGTTCTCCTTCTTGGTAAAGGGTGTCGAAGGCATCCTTTAAATAGGTGAAAAATTGATCGCCTGAGTTGAAACCTTGGGCGGTGGCGAAGCGCATGTCGTTGTTGTCTAGAGTGTAGGGTATGACCAGGTGCGGTTTGCCATAGTCGTGATTCCAGTAGGGGAGGTCGTCGGCGTAGCTGTCGGCATCGTAGAGGAATCCGCCTTCTTCTACCACGAGGCGACGGGTGTTAGGGCTGTTGCGGCCCTGGTAGAAGCCCAGAGGGCGAGTGCCGATGACTTGGGTGTGGATGTCGATGGCTTTTTGAATGTGCGATCGCTCTACCTCTTCTCCCACATACTGATAATCAATCCAGCGATAGCCATGACTGGCGACTTCCCAACCCGCTTCCACCATCGCTCTGCCTGCGTCCGGGTTTTTCTCTAGCGCCATCGCCACGGCGTACACTGTCAGCGGTAAGTTTCGCTCAGTAAACAATCGATGCAGTCGCCAAAAGCCCGCCCTGCTGCCGTACTCGTACATGGATTCCATGTTGAGGTTGCGTACGCCGAGCAGGGGCGTTGCTCCAATAATTTCAGACAAGAAAGATTCTGAGGCCGCGTCACCGTGTAGCACACAGTTTTCGCCCCCTTCTTCGTAATTGATGACAAACTGAAGGGCTAGCTGGGCTTGGTTTGGCCATTTGGGATGAGGTGGGTTTTGCCCGTAGCCAATGAGATCGCGAGGATAATGTGTTGTCATAGCGGCAGGTTCTCTCGATTTTTAAGATCGTTTAACCAGCATATGATCTAAAAGCACTTAAAGTTGTTCCATCGACAAGTTGTTCCATCGACAAGTTGTTCCATCGACAAGTTGTTCCATCGACTCCCGCCCTTAGCGGTTAGCAGTGACGATGCCATCTCAAGAGCGTAAACAAAATAACAAGGGCACTTACACCATTAGAACGATGACTCGTGATGAGCTAATCATTGCTGTTGAATGGGCCGCTGCTGAAGGGTGGAAGTTGATGAAGGGTTACGAATAGTTTTGTATCTATAGCGAACAACCGTCACACCATTTACTGCCATCAGCTATCGTATGGAATCAACTTCCACCCTTCATCCACTTCCGCCTGCAAATAGTCTGGAAGTGAGCTAATTCGCTCAGTCAGAAATGTTTTATCGACTGTGAGCACTTGAGATACATTGGCAACAGAGTCCCTAGTCAAACCTGATGCTTGACGCGCTAACAATACGTTACCCGGCGCTTCTGCTAATCGAGTGTTAGAGGTAATGACGACAACAATAACCGTGCCGATAGGACTCTGATTAAAAACATCATCTTGAACAACCAGAACAGGACGGCGATACTCTGGTTCTGAACCCTCTGGTCTCGGCAGATTAGCCCACCAGATTTCTCCTCGGTACATTACCAGTCCTCATGGGACAAAGACATAAATTGCATCTTTGCTATCACAGGATCTAGTGCAGCCGAAGTCTGAGAGTAGACTTCATTTAGCTTACGAAGTCGTTGATCGCGATTGTGTTTGTGAAGATAGGCTTTCAACGCCTGTAGATACAGCTCACTGCGTGACATTCCCAGCTGTTGGGAGAGTGATTCTGCCTCTTCAAAAATTGAGTCCGGCAGCGAAATAGCGGTTTTCATAGTGACTCAAGTGATAACGCTTACTTTTAGCTATACTTTGGTTATACCAAGACTGCAAGGGCCGTAATGCGGCAGTCTTACCATAAGTGGGGATGATTCAAGGACGAAACGCAGGTCAGCTTGCCCGCTGTCGGATTTGAAGTCAACGTAGGCTTGGGACATCAAAGGGCTTTTGTTAACGCTGCAACGCCCGTTCTGCCAAAAAATCCGCCATCGAATCATCCATTGCTTCGACCCACGGCGTGTGATGAACGGGCGCTTTGGTGCCTGTACAGGGAGAGGTAAATGCCTTATCGCGATAGCCCAGAATGCTGTGCTCCTTGTCGTGTTCCCATGCTTTGAACAGTGCCACCGTCATCTCCCAATCACAGTGTGCATAATCCACCGCATTGTTAAGTTCAACAATGTAGTCCTTCTGATAATCAATTTGTTCAAAGGCATCTTTCAAAGCCTCTTCTCGCTGTTGCCAGAGCGCGATATCTTGAGCCATAGCTGTAGCTTTGGGTAATGCGATACGACCGAGCACTACGTCGCGAGCGTACCAAGCTTGCACATCAAACATGCTGAAGGTGTAGAACTGATCTTGCATGCCGAGATACATTAGTTTTGGGTTTGGCTCCCAGAAAATTCCCTTGTAAAGGGAGCCAGGATACAGGCGATTCTTGGTTTTTAGGCGAAGGCTATCTGCCAGAAAGGGAAAGTGATGCTGGTAGCCCACACACAGCACAATCGCGTCTACCGCCTGACTGCTGCCATCTTTAAAGTGAGCCACCCTATCTGCTAGATGGGTGAGCAGCGGAACTTCCTTAATCCCCTCTGGCCAGTCAAAGCCCATCGGTGCTGTGCGGTAGCTGATGGTGACCGAGCGGGCCCCATACTTATGGCTTTGCAGGGCAATATCTTCTGCAGAATAACTTCCCCCAACCACCAAAACATCTTTTCCGGTAAATTCGCGAGCTTCACGAAAGTCGTGACTGTGGAGCACCCGGCCAGGAAAGCGATCGAGCCCTGCAAAGAAGGCTGTGTTCGGCACTGAGAAATGGCCCGAGCAGACAATAACATAGTCAAAGTCTTCTGTTATTTCCCTATCGGCTAACAGGTCTTGGGCACGAACCCGAAACGTGTCTGTTGCTTCGAGATAGTCTACATAGCGAACGGGGGTGCTCCACAGTCACGACTTTCGTGAAGCTCGCGAATTTACCGGAAAAGATGTTTT
>JBCBDN010000231.1:0-6591 GCA_038529685.1 Cyanobacteria bacterium J06598_1
CACAAAGAGCATTAAGCCAATGACGACCGGGGCAAATAAACAGCAGAAATATAGCCCGCTTTCGTAAGAGCCGGCGTACAAATGATGGCCATCGTTATCGCCAGTGCCCTGGGGCCCTCGCTGCTAGCCAACTCAAAATCAGTCACCGGCTCTTACGAAAGCGGGCTATATTTCTGCTGTTTATTTGCCCCGGTCGTCATTGGCTTAATGCTCTTTGTGCAGGCACCGGCAACCCACTCCCAAAAAGGTTAGCCCCAACAAAACAACGGCTAACTGGCTGGCCGGCTGACTGGCTGACCGGCTGGCTGGCCGGCTGAGCCTGATCACTCACTAATCGTTTAAAGACTGACCTAAAAAAGCAGGCGTCGTTTGGCCAAGCGAAGTTGGAACATTCATGTAGTCAGAAACAACACCGTGACTAATACCAGCCACCAAACCCAGAAAAGCGGGTAAAAGAACAGGAATCAGCTTTTCCATAAGAATCAATAAAATATGCTACGTACATAAGATTCCCAAGTTTGAAATTGATTTCCGGATACAGATGACAAAAGATTCCAAAAGGTAGTTGACAAACAAGAGAACTTTGTTTGTCAACTAAGTAGCGCAGTCTAATTAATTAGAAGATATCAAGAGTCATTCAGAGGCCCCCGTCCCCAATTCTGGGGCTCTGAGGCAAAATGTGTTGTCATCAGCTGCGTTTTATAAATGATTAAGTTGACCTACTTAGCAGAAGCTCGTCCGTCATTGTGGAACTGTCATTGTGGAACTATTGTGGGAATCATTAAATATATCTGATACGTTCTTATCCGCTTCCTCTACTGCGCTTTCTTTACCTGCTGTCTCTCTACTTGACGTTCCCCACTGAAGCTCGCACTCATGCATTAGCTGGTGGGTGACAGGGGCTTATTTTTACCATGACCTCACTAACTACGCCCCCACCAGCTAATGCATACATCGCATCTGAAAAAGCTGACTCCGCGCTCGCCACTGGTCAGCTGCCACAGTTCGAACAGCTCGGACAGCAGCTCATTGGCGATATTGCCGCTACCGTCACACAGCTACAGACGGACTTAGCGCAGGCAACGGCTGCGGCTGACACACTCTCCACACTGCAATCGCAAATTCAGCAGCTCGAAGACACGTTCACCCAGCTACCCCAAATCGCTCAGCAGCTAAACCGAGCCCACGCGCTGCTGCTAGCCCAAAGAGAAGCAGCAATGGACGGAATTTTGGTGGTAGATGAGTGCGATCGCATTATCTCTATCAACCAGAAATTCTGCGACTTTTGGAACATACCGCCCGCACTTATCGAAACCTGTGACGACCATAAAATGCTGGGCTACGCCGTCAGCCAGACGGCTGACCCCGATCAGTTTTTGGCTAAAGTAAAGCACCTTTACAGCCATCCAACCGAAAGCAGCCAAGATGAACTACAGCTCAAAGATGGCCGCTATGGCGATCGCTACTCCGCTCCGGTTATCTCCGCCGATGGCGAATACTTTGGCCGCGTATGGTACTTTCGCGACATTACCGCTCGCAAACAAAACGAACTCTCGCTTCAGCAGCTCAACGAAGATTTAGAATCGCGGGTGCAAGAGCGCACCCTAGCACTACAGAGCGGCCTTGATGACCTGCAAGCTGCTCAAACTCAGCTCATACAGAGCGAGAAGATGGCCGCCCTCGGCAACCTGGTATCTGGCGTTGCGCATGAGGTCAACAATCCGGTCGGCTTTATTGCAGGCAACATCAAGCCAGCACTCGGCTATGTTCAAGATCTCTTTGAGCTAATTGACACATACGAAGAACAATATCCCAATCCCAATGAAGAGATTCAAAACAAAATAGAAGAGATTGATCTCCCCTACGTTCGAGAAGATCTCCCCAAGCTGATTGGCTCTATTCGGTCTGGGGCCAACCGCATTTCTTCTATTAGCAACAGTCTGCGCACCTTCTCCAGGGCCGATACCGATCATCCTGTAAGCTTTGACCTACACGACGGTATCGAAAGCACGCTCCTCATCCTCAAGCATCGCCTCAAAGCCAACGACGACCGACCCGAAATTAAGATCACCAAACACTACAGCGACCTGCCTGCCGTCGAATGCTACGCCGGTCAGCTCAATCAAGTCTTTATGAACCTGTTGGCCAATGCCATTGATGCCTTAGAAGAAGGCGGAATGAGCCAAGAGAATCCTGGCTGCATCGAGGTGCAAACCAAACAGCTAGACACACCGGAAGGCACTAAAGTTGAAATTAGGATCAAAGACAACGGCATTGGCATGTCTTCAGAAGTACAGGAAAAAGTATTCGAGCATCTGTTCACCACAAAGCCAGTGGGCCAGGGTACTGGACTAGGGCTGGCGATCGCTCGTCAAATCGTCTTTGAAAAGCACAAAGGGACCCTCCACGTCACGTCAGCCCTTAATCAGGGCACCTGCTTTATCATTACGCTACCGGTCAAAGCAGCCGATACTCAAGCCTAGCAAAAGCGGCCAAAGCAATACCAAAGCAGCAATATACCCGCACGAAAGCATTGGGTACTCTTGATGCAAGCGTATCGATAAAGGTTCATAGACCATGCAGCCGCAGATGCTTTTGCAGCGCTATAAATTAGGCAAACGTGATTTTAGCTGGGCTGATCTTCAAGGCGCGGACCTCTCCCAGCAAGACCTAAGCGACATCAATTTGTACCGAGCCAACCTAGCCGGTGCTAACCTAAAGGGTGCGAATCTGACAGGCGCCAACTTGTTTAAAGCGAGCCTTGCCGAAGCCAACCTGACGGGCGCGAATCTGACTGCAACCAACTTCTGCAAGGCCGATCTTCAAGCAGCGATAGTGGAACAAGCAGCGCTGAAAGCAGCCAAACTTAGAGGCGCAATTTTGCCAGATGGCAGCTGCTACCAACCGGCCGAGCCAGACAGATCGCCAGACAGATCGCCAGATATCCCGCCAGACAGATCGGTAGTAGACGCAGCCACAGGCGACAGCAGCCGACGCATCACTCAGCCAGACACCGCAGAAGTCACCCCAGCTGAAGCCACTTTACTGTGGGCTCAGCTAGAAGCGTGTGAGCTAGCCACCGTCGCTCAGCAGTCAGCAGATACGCCCGTTCTCGATACAAACGAGCCGCTGTGGTGCTTAGGTATGGCGGGCGTTATCGCCGGATTTATTTGCTTTGGGGTGGTAATGCATGCCAACCAAATGCCCGTGTATGTGTGGCTGCTAGTGTGGAGCAGCATCTTCGCTGCAGAAGGAAAACCAGAGTCCGTTTGGGTGGTGCCGATTACCGCCGCAGCAATTGTCACGCTGTTTTCAGAACAGTCTTTGCTACAGATAATTTTGACCGCCATAATTGTATTGATGAATGGGTCTGGTCTGCTGTTTTATGGCAGCATTTTGGGCCAACGAGCCAAGAAAACAATGCAAGATGGCATTTTTCTGTGTGCGCTGTGTTTTGTAGCCCTCAATCTTAACTTGTTGGTGGGTTTAGGCGTAGTTGGCGCCGCATTTGGTTTTTTGTTCTTGTTGCGAGAGTCCCAGGAATTAGGGAAGCTCACCCCCCTTCGGCAACGGACTGAAGATCCTTGGGTACGCCGGCGCCGGCTAATCGAGCAAAGAAGATTCTTCAAACAGTTTGGAATAGCGGCTTTAATTGGGCTAGGGCTAAGTGGGGTAGCCAGCTGGCCAGGTTAAAAAGAGAGAATAGCCGCGTAGAGCACCGCGCCTAAAGTGAATAGGCCAAAGTGACTATCAGGATTTTCAGGCATTTCTTCTTTGAGCACATTAAAGATAATGCCGCCGGCAATCAAAGCCCAAACAGCCGCGATCGCAGCTTCATCAAACCGAGTCGTTTGCCCCAAGCACCAACCCACCACAATTGCCCCAGCCAAAATCCATCGGCCCACCCGATCGTAGGCTCTGCGGTGATGCTGCCGCAAATCCACATCGTTCACTAAAAAGTGAAGTCCCAACGCAAAGAACAGAATCACACAGTCCAAAAGACCATGCACCGCAGACTCTCGAAACAGATACCCCAGCATCGCATTGTACAGCGCGAAAAACGCGATATGCATCCAAAAAATGCCGGGTTCAGTGAAGCTTTCACCCGTTTTTGCTTCATTCTTTTGACGCGATCGCACCGCCACTTTCTCCAACCCATAAAAAGTCGCTAGCCCAATCAAAGACAGCAAATATACGTGGTGCTCAAAGTAGCTCACTAGCCAGCTACCGCTCTCTTCTATTTCTAACTGAGCGTCGCTGAGCTCTGGGAAAATGTCTAAAAAAATATAGGTAATGGAGATACCGCCGGCAAAAGAAGTCCAGAGATTTTGCGGCACCTGAGCCAACCAGTGCGATCGCCCTGCGAATAGATGAACAGCCGCCAGCGCCAGCGTCAGCCCCAAGCCCAAAAAATCCCAACCTTCCATCGCGATTGCCTCTATCGACGGCTCCCAGAATATAGCACTCACAAGGCGTGATATTAAAAGCACATAAAAAAGGCGGCGAACCTCACAAGAGACTCGCCGCCTTTTTAACGATTAGCAAAATTGCCCTGTTTGTAGCAGTAAAACTATAGAACTAGGCTTCTTTTTGCGCGCCGTGCTTCTTTGCAGTAGCCAGCCCCATACCAGCCAATGCAGTCAACAAAACGCTGACTGAAGAGCTTTCAGGAATGTCCACCGCGTCAAAAGAATACGCACCGTAGCTAAACGCTTCGGCTAGGCGAACGTTGTTGCCCTGACTGTTTTGATAAACAACAGTTGCAAACGAGAAATCTCGGCCGCCAACCTTAGCATTGTTAAATAGCTTAAAACCAACCGCATCTGGCTCAGTCAGCATAGGGCTGCCCGCAGAAAGCTTGGCAAAGCCACCATCTAACGTCAGCCGTGGAGACGCAAAGTTCAAACCGTTTGGATCAAAGTCCAACAGGTTGCCAGTAACATCTGTCAGTGAAGCTGACTCCAGCGAATCGAGCGCAACCATATTGCCATTCTCTTCTAGTTCACCATTGAACAGCGCCGATAGCGACGTGCCATTTCTGAAACTATAAGAAAGGTTGAACGAAGCTGCCTGCGCCGCCACGCTAGAGAGCGAAAGCAAAACTGTAGAGGTGAAGCCAATGGCCGCCAGCCTGTAGATAGCTTTACGTAAGAACATTAGATTCAGATCCAAGAAATTAAACCAATTCAAAACTCACAATTCTGATAGCTCTAAGCTTTAGGGCTCTGAGCCTTGTGAATTCGGAAGAAACACCTCTGAGCGCACTTAAAGGCGTCCGCTGGCAACTATTCGATGGGGGGCATCGAAATTAACCTAAGCAAACGTGCGCTTCAAGCGACTACATTTCCATAATCAATGATTCCTTATGGGTATCTGGGGTACCTAGATAAACTTCACTGTATGTTTATGAAAGCCCTTTGAATTACTTAGCTGAGATAGAGAACTTACGTAGGTATCTATAGGTAAAAAAGGTGGAAAACGTATCTCTCAATACAGTTTTCCTACGCACGCACAGCATGTGCGCGGATCAATTACGACAGCTTTTTATTGTTTTGATAGGGGCTCATAGCATCATCAAAGCAATCGGTATTAACGTCAGGTTTACAGGCTATTGCTAATAGTAACCATATAAAAGTTCACGAGTTCTTAGGAACCCAAAAGCGTCTGCGCAACAAATGCATCAATTAGCTTTCGAGCAATACTCAGAGCGCCCGGAACAGGCGGTAGCTCGTGCCGATCAAACCAGGCAGCCGCTTCAATTTCGGTGGGATCAGGCGTAATGGTGCCACCCGCATACTCGGCCACAAAGCCAATCATAAGCGACTTAGGAAAGGGCCAAGGCTGAGAACCAAAGTAGCGAATGTTTTTAATCTCAATGCCGACTTCTTCTTTGACCTCACGAGCCACCGTTTCTTCTAAAGACTCACCCGGCTCTACAAAGCCAGCCAGCACACTGTACATTCCAGTTCTGAATCGAGGCGCACGTGCCAGCAGAATCTGATCGCCTTTATAAATCAGCATGATCACCGCTGGTGAGAGCTGAGGATACTGGCGGTGGCGGCAGTTAGGACAGCGCTTGGCCCGTTCGGTAGGGAGCTGGGTGGTGGGCGTGGCGCAGTGACCGCAATATTGATGGGTGCGATCCCACTCGACAATTTGGACAGCGCGAGCTGCGATCGCAAACAGCTCTTCTGATGAGCCGCCCCCTAATAAGCCGCCCCCTGAGAGAGCGCCATACAGAGCGCGCAAGTTCTGCCAACTCATCCCTGCCGGCAAAATTTCCCCATCCGTCACCTCAGCCGCAATACAGGGCTGACCATTCAAATAGCCCAAAAACTGTGTGCGCACGGCTTCTAAGCCCAAATTTTCTATCGCATTCGCCTGCGGAACCGTAAAGCCAGAGCGATCTGTCGCCGTTTCTAAAACCAACAGCTCTGAACCACGGCATACAAACCACCAGGTATTTGGGCCTGCATCCGCAGTCTCATGGGGAGCTGTCGCAGGTTGGAACTGCTCAGAAATCGCGAAGGGATTCGGTGGACATGGTTGAGGCAAAGAAGAAGGCGACAAAGGATTGCAGGCTCTAATCAG
>JBCBDN010000232.1:0-6495 GCA_038529685.1 Cyanobacteria bacterium J06598_1
ATTTCTTCATACAGTTGACACCGCATTTCAGAGCAGTACATTACAGCCCTCTGTGGTCTGAAACGTGAGCCTACGCTGGCTTCGCTTTATACTCGACTTTTTATTCCAAAACGCAAGCCGCGTTATAGGCACTATTCGGTTGCTTCTTCGGATTTATTTATATGGTTTATTCCCCAGCCAAAACCGCTTCAGAAAACGCAGCGCAGACTACTGCTCAGTTTTCTACTCTGGTGGAACTGCTCCAGTACAGATCGAGCACTCAACCTAACGACTTAGCCTATCAGTTTCTGATCGATGGGAAAAAAGAAGGTGCTGCCTACACCTACGCTGAGCTAGAAGAGTGGGCAAAGGCAATAGCCGCTCTCCTTCAGCAGCAAGAAGCCAAAGGTGAACGGGCTCTTTTGCTATATCCCCAAGGCATAGAAGTGGTTGCGGCCTTTTGCGGTTGCCTATATGCAGGCGTTATCGCCATCCCCGTGCCGCCACCAGATGCAGGCCGCATGAAGCGTACCTTGCCTCGCCTGCGCGAAATTATTAAAGACGCTGAAGCGACCATCGTCCTCAGCAACTCCCGCATTATTGACATGATTCAGGCGTCCGACATCGACTTCCCTGAGTTCGATGCCATGCGATGGATTGATACAGAATCGGTTGCCTTGGACCTTGCTAAAGAGTGGAAAGATCCCGGTGTTGATAAAGACGTGTTGGCCTATCTTCAATACACATCAGGCTCTACCTCTACTCCAAAGGGGGTGATGCTCAGCCACTACAACCTGCTGCACCACTCAGATTACTTGAAGCGAGGCTGTGGCTACCGAGCTGACGGGCCAACCGTCACTTGGATGCCCTACTTTCACGACTACGGTTTGGTGGAAGGACTGATGCAGCCGCTTTATAACGGAGCGCCGTGCTACATCATGGCACCGCTGGCCTTCGTGAAACGTCCGCTGCGCTGGCTGCAATCGATTGAAAAATATGGCGCTACTCACAGCCAAGCGCCTAACTTTGCCTATGATTTGTGCGTCCGTCGCATCAAGCCCAACAAACGTGAAGGCCTAGACCTGAGCAAGTGGATAAGCGCAGGCAACGCCGCCGAGCCGATTAACCCTCGCGTGATGCGTGAGTTCTACGAAGCGTTCAAAGACTACGGCTTCAAGTGGGAGCACTTTGCCCCAGCCTATGGTTTGGCTGAAGCGACTTTGCTAGTGTCTTCTACCCCCGTTGGCAAAGACCCTGTGATTTTGCAACTCGAAGCGAACGAGCTAGAGAAAGGCAAAGTAGTACTAGCGGCGCCGGATGCTTCCTATGTACGAGAGGCGGTGAGCTGTGGCCCGCTGGTGTGCGAAACCACCGTGGCGATTGTGAATCCCGACACGCTCGCTCGCTGCAATGAAGACACCGTCGGCGAAATTTGGGTAAACGATCCGGGTGTTGCCCACGGCTACTGGCATAGGCCGGATGCCACTCGCGAAGCCTTTGAAACTCAAATTGCGAATGAGGGCGCGACTCGCTACCTGCGCACGGGCGACCTAGGCTTCATGAAAGACGGCGAGCTGTATATCACGGGTCGCATTAAGGACCTGATCATTATTCGAGGCACTAATCACTACCCTCAAGATATTGAGTGGACGGTGCAGCAAACGAGCCCGGTAATGCGGCCTGACTATGGTGCTTGCTTCTCAATTATTGAAGAGGGCGAGGAGCGTTTGGTGGTGGTGCAGGAGGTGGAGCGAGCGCAGCAAAAAGCCCTAGACGCCGATGAACTGATAGCCGAAATTCGTCAGGCCATTTCAGAAGCCCACGAGCTACAGGTTTACGCCGTGGCCCTGGTGAAATCTGGCAACGTCCTCAAAACCTCCAGCGGTAAAATTCAGCGCCGCAAATGCAAAGCCAGCTTCCTCGCTGGCGAGCTAGAAGTTTTGGCCGACTGGAGCGAAAACCCTCGACTCACCTCCAAAGTGCGCAGTCTGCAAAGCGAAGTAGAAACCCTCGCTCAGCAACTGGGTAAAAAGTAGCCGAGTTGCCTTTCCTTCGTCCCGTTTCAATCTTTCAATTTCAACATCAGGAGGCCCCGTCCGTGACACTAACGCAGTATCAGCTCGCTGAAAAACTAGAGCAGGCTCTGGGCAATCCCCAACAGGCTGAGAGCCTCATGTCTTTTCAGCACACCGCTGAACTCGACGAAGCCGAACAGTTTCCCCATGAGGAAATTGAATGGTTATACAACTGGGGTCTACAAAACTATTACATTCCAACGGAGTGCGGCGGTAAGTTCACTTCTTTTGAGGAGTTTGTCGCCTTTGTACGCGTATTGGCTCGCCGTGACCTAAACATTTCCATCGCCTTTACGACACTGTTTTGGTCATTTCTCACTTGGATGGCCGGTAGCGATGAACAAAAGAAAAAGCTCTCTCACCTCATGCGTGAAGAGCATACCGCGATGTGTTTGGCCTATTCGGAGCGGGAGCATGGCAGCGACCTAGTGGGCGGTGGCGTTACCGCCAAAAAAGTAGAGGGCGGCTATTTGCTCAACGGTGAAAAGTGGCCCATTAACAGAGCGACGATTTCGGGTGTGACCTTTGTGCTGGCTCGCACCGACCCAGAAGGCGGTAACCGTGGCCTGTCTCTGTTCATGGTGGAAAAGAAAGACCTCAACCCAAGCGAATATTACAATCTGCCCAAAATCAAAACCCACGGCATTCGGGCGGCGGATATGAGCGGCATTGGCTTTAGCGACTGCTTTATTCCAGACGGTATGCTGCTGGGCAAAGAAGGCCACGGCTTAGAACTTGGTCTCAAGGGTTTTCAGATTACGCGGGCGCTGTGTGCTGCCTTTTCTCAAGGCGCGGCAGACACCACCATGCGCACAACCTTGAACTTTGCTGCAAGCCGCAAGCTTTACAACAAAACCGTCATCGATATGCCCCATGCGCGGCGGACGCTGACCAATGCCTTTCTCGATGTGTTGATTTGCGACTGTGTGAATATTGGTGCGGCGAGGGGCTTCCATGTTGCGACCGATCAGTTCAGCGTGTGGTCTGCGGTCGATAAGTATTTTGTTCCAGTCACCCTAGAGCAGGTGATGAAGGACACCTCTGTTGTGCTGGGTTCGCGCTTTTATATGCGCGATGAGCACGATTCAGGCGTCTTCCAAAAGGCGCTGCGCGACAGTGCCATTATCAGCATGTTTGACGGCAGCTCTGTCGTTAATCTGCACGCTCTGATTTTGCAGCGCAGGCAGCTGGCGAAAGCGAGAGTGCGAATTCGTAAAAAGCCGGAGAAGTTGGCGGCAGTGCAAGCGCGCCTAGCTCAAAGCTTCTCCCTAGACCAGCCGGTGCCGACTTTTGACCCTAATCGGCTTGAGCTGATTAGCCGGGGAGCTGATGACGTAATGCAAGGTCTCGAAGGCACGATTGCTAAGCTAACGTCGCTCAAGTCTGCGGATGATGCCTCGCCGGGTGCTGCCGTACTTTCCCGAGTGTTGGAACTGGCGGGTGTCATCCTCGAAGAGCTTGATGCTCAAGATGAACTGATTACTCAGTCTGCTTTTGAGCATGGGCACGACCAGTCGTTTGAGAGCTTTGAACTCGCTAAGCAGTACTGCCGTCTGCATGCTGCGATCGCCTGCATCCTCATGTGGATTCACAACCGCAACAATGCAGAGCTAGGCGAGTTCTTTGCTAAAGGCGAGTGGCTGGTGTTGAGCCTTCATCGCTTGCTCAGCCACTTCCGCATGACGCTGAGTGCACCGCCCGCAGCGTATTACGAAAACGTAGCTCAAGAACTTTTGCAGCTGCACAAAGCGGACAAAATGTTCTCAATCGTGCCCTTTCAGCTCGCGCAGTCTACCGCTGACTCTGCTTTAAATCCCCAACCCATTCAGGAGACTTTTTCTCATGCCACAGCATCAGACTTCCGTACAGCTGCTTCAGAGCCCCAACTCATCTGATGTTTCGCCCGTATCAAAAATCCAGGCATGGCTCGTTGAGCAAATTGCTGAAGTCCTCTCAATCGATGCCAGCACAATCGATGTAAAGCAGCCTCTGACCCGCTACGGTCTAGATTCCATCGATGCGGTTACCCTAGTTGGCGACCTCGAGGACTGGTTAGACCTGGAGCTACCTTCGACTTTGCTATGGGACTATCCCAGTATTGAGAAAGCCTCTGTCCACATGGTGGAAGAGTTCGACGTAACGGTTGATTAATCGTTGAACTTAAGCGGCTTCTTTGGGGCTTTCTACCACCTGCGTAGGGAGCCCCTTCGATTGCCCAGACAGTGATATGTGAGTAATTTGCTCACGGAAATATAGCAAAGTAAGGATGCATTCCTACTTTGTCTGGGTGAGCATTTCCTAGCGCCGCAAAGCGACGCTATCTTCTCACCGCTGCTATTAGGCTGCTATTAGATAGAGTTACCCGTTGCTACATAATGGTTTCAGCCGATAGTAGTGTCCTAAGCACCTCTACAGATGCTATAGAGCAAAGACATTGAATTTTTCTGAGTTTTCATTTTGGTGGGTGCTGGCGCTCACAAGCGTTCCGTTCTTTACGGTGCGCTACCTGGGTAAAACCTTTGACTGGTGGCGCGATCGCTTTGACACCGTCGGCCTAGCTGCCCTCTCTCTGCTGCTGTTCCTCAATGCCAGCAGCACTAGTTTTGCAGTCTTCCTATTCGAGATTTTATTCAACTACTTCATGGTCAGCCTTATGCTGCGCCGTGAAAATGAAGGCAACAAGGCCCAGGCCAGGCTGATCGCCACCGCCGTCATTATCTTTGACGTAGCCGTTTTGGCCTATTTCAAATACCTCACCTTTTTTATTGAAGATTTTATTGGCCTAGCTGCTCCCGTCCCGGAAAATTGGCAGTCGGGCTTTCCGCTACCCGTTTTTCAAACGATTCCGCCTGGGGTCTCGTTCTACACGTTTCAAATGGTGGCTTTCGTCGTCGATTCGTATACGGCTCGCCGTAAAAAGCCAATTAAGCTGCTCGACTACATCAACTTCGTCGCGTTCTTCCCGCAGATTGTGGCCGGTCCGATTGAGCGCCGCAGTAAGCTACTGCCTCAGATTAAAGACTTTAAGTTCAAATTTACGGCTGAAAATTTTGATATGGGTATGCGCTGGCTATCGCTAGGCATGTTCATGAAATTCGTGCTGGGCGATAATATTTCGCCCTACATTGCCGATGGCATGGGCGAAACGGGCAATCCTTGGCTGATTTGGTTTTATGCGTTTCTCTTCACCCTGCGCATTTACTTCGACTTTGGTGGTTACAGCTTTATGGCCGTGGGGATTGCGCGAATTATTGGTGTAAAGCTAACGCTGAACTTCTTGGCTCCTTACACCTCGCAAAGTATTAATGAATTCTGGCGACGGTGGCACGTTTCTCTCAGTACTTGGTTCCGCGATTACGTCTTCATCCCGTTGATGGGACGGCGTAAAAAGTGGGCACCGTTTTTCCTGTTTATTACCTTTACGCTGTCAGGATTCTGGCACGGCGCGGCCTGGAACTTTATGATCTGGGGTGCCTATCACGGCGGGCTACTGCTGCTGTTACGCTATGCCGGACGACCCTTTTCTAAGCTAACGAACAAATTTGTGCGCAAGCCTCAAGTTGTTTCCTGGGCGCTGACGTTTGGCTCCGTGATTTTGGGCTGTTTGTTTTTCATGGAGCTCAACATTGAGCGGCTGATGACGAAGCTGCAAACGATTGTGACGCCCTGGGCGTATTCTCCTCAGAATTTTGTAGATGCGATCGCCATTCTCGACACTCCGGCAGGGCTTGTCCTTGGTGTCGCCCTTGCCCTGTCTATTGTTTTCCTAGCTCTAGAGCACGTCGCTGTCCGCCAAGAGCGTCCCGAATACGACTTATTCATCTCTGGATGGATGCCTAAGGTGCTGCTGGTGCTGACAATTTTGTTTGCGGCCAACATTCCAGCCGACTTTATTTACTTTGAATTTTAGGCAGAACTGATGGTGATGAAGCCTTCTAAACAACTGATGACCTGGCTAGCGGTGGCTGGCGTAGCCTGGGGCGCTGGGTTCATGTACAACGTCAATATGGGCGGCGAGGCGTATTGGCTCAAGCGGCTATACCGTAATAAGGTTGCGATCGCTGCCGAAACCACAGAACCCAAACTCATCATTACAGGCGGCTCCGGTGCTCACTACACCATTAATTCCGATTTACTAGCAACGGAGCTAGGCTTACCGGTTGTAAACCTCGGCATTGATGGCCCGGTCGGACTCGATGTGATTTTGCCCAGTGTTTTAGAAACGGTGAAACCAGGCGATGTAGTGCTGCTGATTCCTGAATATCTAATTTTGCTAGATGCAGATGGCTTTGGTCCTAAGTCGGGTTTATTTGGTGTGGCGATCGGTCAGCCAGGGCTCGGTGGTGTCCCGTCAAAACAATTGGCGCTTGAGACGTTTCAGCTAGGAATCCCTTCCTTGCGTTGGGGCGTTAAGTCGGTCGTTGATCTTGCCGAGGAAGGC
>JBCBDN010000233.1:0-6458 GCA_038529685.1 Cyanobacteria bacterium J06598_1
CAAAGGCTTTGGAGGCGTCGGCCATTTGCGGTGAGTGAAAGGCCCCGCTGACTTTAAGCTTGACAGCCCGCTTGGTTTTTATCCCGGAAATTACTTCGTCTACGGCTTCGGGTGTGCCGGAAATAACAACTTGCCCCGAGTTGTTGTCGTTAGCAAGAACAACGCCGTCTGTTTCGGCAATTTTGGCATCTAGCTCATCGCGTTTGAATCCCATGAGGGCGGCCATAGCGCCTTCTGAGGCTTCCGACATGAGCGCGGCGCGGCGTTTTACGAGCTTGAGGCCGGAGGCAAAATCGAAGACACCTGCTACGTAGAGTGCGGAGTATTCTCCTAGGCTGTGACCTGCCACAATGTCTGGCTTTTTCCCGCTGCCAACAATTAAGTCGGCTAGGGCACACTCCACCACATAGAGGCAGGGCTGGGTGTAGCGTGTATCGTTCAAGAGCTCTTCGTTTTGGCAGATCTCGATGACTGATTTTCCTAAAATCTCTTCGGCTTCTGCTAGCCGGTCAGCCGACACCTCAGCTAGGTCAGCACCCATGCCGACTGACTGTGCGCCTTGACCTGGAAATACCCACGCAGTTTTTGCCATTTTTGATTTTGTTAAACCTCTATTGAAAAAACAACTGTTGAAATAAATAGCTCAGTCAACTGCCGGTGTTGCGTTCGCATAGCGCCAACAGTGCTGTCGATACTCGACGCTGGCCCAGTGAGACTAGACGGATTTTCCCCACCTTAGGATTGCAGCACCCCAGGAGAGACCTGCCCCAAATCCAGAGAGTGCAAGGGTCTGGCCGTCTTTGATTTTGCCTGCACGAACCCACTCATCTAATGCGATTGGAATAGAGGCAGCATCAGTGTTGCCGTGTTTTGCCATGTTGCTAACCACCCGCTCAGAGGGAATGCCTAAGCGCTCAGCAGCGGCATCTAAAATGCGTTGATTGGCCTGGTGCAGAATGAGCCAATCCACTTCTTCTGTGGAGATACCCGCGTGAAAAAGAGACTTTTCTAACACTTCCGGTACGCGTTTTACGGCAAAGCGATAGACTTCGCGACCGTTCATAGTAACGGGGGTGAACTGGCCTTTTTGGACGGTGATATCGGCGGTGAGCGGTTCGGAGTCGTGTTGGTAGGCGGCGTTGAGACAGTTGTTTTTGCTGCCGTCGCTGTGCATTTCAAAGCTGAGGAGGCGATCGCTACTCTCGCAGCGCTGCATCACGATGGCCCCGGCCCCGTCCCCAAAAAGAACGCAGGTTCTGCGATCGCTCCAATCAGTCAACCGAGACAGCAAATCTGCCCCCACCACTACGACGTTTTTATAAGCACCCGTACGAATAAATTGAGCTGCTGTCACCAACGAAAAAACAAAGCCTGAGCAAGCCGCTGTAATGTCAAAGGCAACCGCTCGAGTCGCGCCAATTTCACTTTGAATTTGGCAGGCTGAGCCGAATAGATCATCGGGTGTAGACGTTGCCAGAATGATCAGATCGATGTCTGTAGGCTCTAGACCGGCCTGTGCGATCGCATTTTTCGCCGCTTCTCCACCTACTGAGCGAATCGAATCTGCACTGCTGGCAATATGGCGCTGTCGAATCCCTGTACGAGACTGAATCCATTCATCAGACGTCTCGACCACAGCGGCCATTTGCTCATTGCTAAGAACAGTCTCCAGCTTGGCCGAACCGCTGCCAATAAAGGCAACCCCGTACGTTTCCTGAGCCATGACGTTACTTACCTTCAGAAGAACCGTTAGCTTTAGCCGTTGCGGCGACTTTCTGATACTTGTCTTTAATCCTGTCGATCACCTTGTTATCAACAGCGTCTTTCGCGAGGCGAATCGCATTGAAAATAGAAGGTGCCTTAGAGCTGCCGTGACTAATCACGGCCACACCGGCTACGCCTAGCAGCAGTCCACCGCCACGTTCTGCGTGATCTACCCGCTGCTTCACCCGCTTCAAATTGCCTTTCATCAGCGTGCAGCCCACCTTTCCTGAGATGCCTTGGGGCAGCTCCTCTCGCAAAATTTGCAGCACCGAGCCGCCCACCGCCTCTGCAAATTTCAGCAAAATGTTGCCCACAAATCCATCGCAGACAATCACATCAAAATCGCCTGTGAGCACATCGCGGCCCTCGGCATTGCCGACAAAATTAATCGCGGCCTGCTCACTCAGCGCCTTATTTACAGTGACTGCGGTTTCGTTACCCTTGCTCTTTTCTTCGCCTATATTCAGCAGGCCCACTGCCGGATTCTCATTCCCCAGCACATAGCGAGAGTAAACGCTGCCCATAAAGGCAAACTGCTCTAAATACTTTGGCTTGCAGTCCACGTTGGCACCTACGTCCAAAATTAGGACCGGTTTATTGGCAATCACCGTGGGGAACATAGCCCCGATTGCTGGTCTGTCAATCCCTTTAATTCGGCCAAGTCTCAGTAGCGCTGCTGCCATCGCTGCGCCAGAATGCCCCGCTGAGACGACACCATCAGCGCGACCTTTTTTGACTAGGTCCATCGATACGTTGATAGATGCCTTAGGCTTGCGTCTGAGCGCGCTTAAAGGCTCTTCGTGCATTTCGATGGTGCCTTCGGCAGGCACGATTTCGATGCCCTTCAGAAGTTCCGGTTGCGATACAGAGGCTTCTATCTGGGCCGAGTCACCCACTAGCAATACCTCTACACCCAGCTCATCTCGTGCTCTAATAGCGCCAGCAACTATCTCATCCGGGGCAAAATCACCGCCCGTCGCGTCTACTGCAATGCGTACCTGCATCGAATCCATCGAAGTTCTACCCTTTGGCTTGGCTCCTAAGGAACCAATAGAAACTTTAAGAATTCTATCAGACTTGATGCTTTGGCCACACAACCGACCAAATAGCTCTACTCTTCACCGGGCTCAACGATGCGCTGGAAAAGGTAGCCGGTTCCTCTAGCTGTCAATATCAGCTCAGGATTACTAGGATCGTCTTCTAGCTTGGCTCTTAGGCGAGAAATGTGTACATCCACCACACGGGTATCTACATGTCTCTCAGGCGTGTAGCCCCACACTTCTTGCAAAATTTCAGAGCGGGAGAAGGGCTCACCAGAGCGGCTCACGAGCAGCTCCAGCAGGCTGAATTCCATCCCGGTTAGCCGAATCCGCTCATCACCTTTGTATACCTGGCGCTTGTTGGTGTCGATCCGAATGTTGTTAATCGTGATCACGCCAGAACTAGGAATGCCTGAAGCGCCTGTTTTTTCTACGCGGCGCAATACAGAGCGAATCCGAGCCTCTAGCTCTTTGGGGGAGAATGGCTTCACGACATAGTCGTCTGCGCCGAGCTCTAGGCCTGTAATTCTGTCAGCTACATCGCCCAGGGCCGTCAGCATAATGATGGGAATGTCAGACTCTTTGCGGAGTTCCTGACAGACGCCGTAGCCATCTAGCTTAGGCATCATGACATCCAACACAACTAAATCTGGAATGGCATTGCGGAAGGTGTCTAAAGCTTCTTCACCGTCAGCGGCAGTCACTACGTCGTAGCCGATCATCGATAGCCGAGTTTCCAGAATCCGACGAATGCTGGCTTCGTCGTCAACAACCAGGATTTTTTCTTTAACGCTTTCCAAGGCTCTGTAAACTCCTATAAAGTCGTGGCTAAAAGGTCGCTGCCAATTTTTGTGCTGCTGACATTATCTGCAATTGGCCGGTGTGATTGGCCAGACATGTCACCTGCGTTCGGACTCACTTGGGAGCTTGCTTCAGGGCAATAGGCTACGAATCAAAACGATTTAAAAGTTAATCATAAACATGACGTTTGGCAACTAACTTTTAGAGCGATGATCCTTTTATCCCTTTAATTGTATGCGTTAAAACCACCCGAAAGCTAAATCCCCAAAAGGCTTTCAGGGTTTCTTAAGGTTTGTAGCAGGTTTGCTGCGAAGCAATACGAATCGCTACAGCACCCTCTAGGACTAGCGTTTAGGTTAAGAAAGTTAGCGATTCGAGACACAAAAGGCGGAATTGTCTCATTTTGTTTTGAAGCCAATAGGCCCTTTTTTCCGGCTTTTTGCTAAGAAGTGTATCGAACAGCTCATTTTTCTACCGCACCCAATAAGACCATTAAAGTTCATGTGTACTATCATGATCTTTGAGATCTCTCCTTTCTGTCATGGCTAAAACTCGTTCTATTTACGTTTGCAATGCTTGTGGCGCAGAAGCTAGGCAGCACTTTGGAAAATGCCCTACCTGCAACACCTGGAATTCGCTAGTAGAACAAGTCGTGGAATCGAAGGAATCCGCGAGCGTGCGGCCCAGCATGAAGTCGCGATCGAGCAATAGTCGGAGGAAGAAGCCGCAGGCACAGCCCAGGCTCTCGCTGACGTTCAACCAGATTCAGGATCATCCACAAGCGCGGATTCCCTCTGGGTATCAGGAGTTGGACCGGGTGCTGGGTGGCGGTATCGTTCCCGGTTCGCTGGTGTTGCTGGGGGGTGATCCTGGTATTGGAAAATCAACGCTGCTGTTGCAAACGGCTAATCAGCTTGCTAAGGGCACCCCTATTTTGTACGTGTGTGCGGAGGAGTCTGGTCAGCAGGTGAAGCTGCGATCGCTTCGTCTCGGTATTAATCAAGATGTGAATGACCAAGCTGGCAACAACAAAGCTTCTAATACAGCAGATGCCGGTACAGCCAACAACATTTTGGACAATCTATACCTGCTGCCCGAAACCAACCTCGAAACGATTCTTGAAGAACTCGATTCACTCCGGCCCAAAGTGGCAGTTATTGACAGTATTCAAGCATTGTTCTATTCGGCGCTAACGTCTGCACCTGGATCTGTTGCACAGGTCAGAGAGTGTACCTCTGCGCTGATGCAGCTGGCCAAAAGAGAGAATATCTCGCTGTTTATTGTGGGGCATGTGACCAAGGAAGGGGCGATCGCCGGTCCGAAAGTGTTAGAGCACTTAGTGGATACTGTGCTGTATTTTGAAGGCGACCGCTTTGCGAGCCATCGTCTGCTGCGCTCAGTCAAAAACCGGTTTGGCGCTACCCACGAGCTAGGCGTATTTGAAATGGTCGATAAGGGCCTAGAAGAGGTGCTGAATCCTTCTGAGCTGTTTATGAGTAATCAAGAAGAAAATGTGCCAGGCGTGGCGACGATTGTGGCTTGCGAAGGTACTCGCCCGCTGGTAGTAGAGCTGCAATCTCTGGTAAGCCCGACCAGCTACAGCTCGCCTCGGCGCTCCACAACGGGGATTGAATACAACCGTCTGTTGCAAATTTTGGCGGTGTTAGAAAAGAGGGTCGGTATTCCGCTTTCTAAGCTAGACGCCTACGTGGCCTCTTCCGGTGGACTAAACGTGGGTGAGCCTGCGGCGGATTTGGGGATTGCGGTGGCGGTGGCGGCGAGCTTTCGCGATCGCATTATCGACCCCAAGTTAGTCTTGATTGGTGAAGTGGGTTTGGGCGGGCAAATTCGCCCAGTTTCTCAGATGGAACTGCGGTTGAAAGAAGCTGCGAAGCTAGGGTTTGAGCGGGCGCTGGTGCCAAAAGGGCAAAAGCGAGGTGGGCTCGGGATGGAGGTGACAGAAGTGGGGCGTGTGGTGGATGCGATCGCGACTGCCTTGGCCAACTCCACTGAGCACGATCCGCAAGCTGGGGTCGAACAGTAGGTCAAGTTAGGGCTTTTACCGGCCTTTTTAGCTCAAATCTCAGCTTAAGGATTGAACAGGCGTCACTTGGTGGCGTATTGTTGAGAGAAGGTTGCATGTATCCAAATTACTCATTTTTAGCCACGCTAAGGCTAATTTTGGGCAATTCGTCACGAGATACATCAGGAATTTTGAATTTTGCGACTGATGTGGTCTGTCAACGGCATTCACTGGCCCAATAGACCCGCCAAATATTTGACGCGGGTCCAATCAATGCTGTTGTGTTCCTTTTGTCACTACCGAACATGCTTAAAGTTTGGTTTTTCAGCCCCCAAATTTGTTAATTAAAAATCAATGACCATTATTAAGTGGATTCTGGCCGCTATTTTTGCGCTCCTTGCGCTTTCGCAGGTAGCTGCCGGTAATCTGATTGGGTTTGTTTTGCTTGCGATCGCCTGCGCACTGCTATTGCCGCCCTTGGAGAGTGCGATCTCCAGTAGCGTTGCCTTCTTAAAGTCTGCGCCTCTCAGAATCTTTCTGTCTGTTATCTTGGCCATCGTTGGTCTCTCTTTCGGTGGTGCCAATGTGGTTTCATTCACCGATGTTGCTATCTGCTCTGCGGATGGTGGCGCCGCCTGTTCAAGTGATAAACCCTTCTTCCTTGAAGGCCAAAATCCGGTGACCATTACAGCCACTGCCAAAGAAGGTACAGGTGCGGATGTTGGAGAGATGCGTGCAGAGATTCTTTATGTTCCGGCTCCTGGCATAGAAGAGATTCCTGTTTTTAATGATTTTCTGGAAACAGATATTAATGGCGACGAAGTCAGCAT